>JACQVX010000026.1 GCA_016209495.1 Planctomycetota bacterium | reverse complement strand
GGCGGTTTCGCGCGGGCCTCCAGGGACTCGATCAGCCGGCCCCAGGGGGCGATCTCCTCCCAGGACGTCTCGCCCGCCAGCGAGGCGTCGAGCATCTCCTTCTTGGCCCACCAGTCCACCGTGCGCCGCAGGGCCTCGCGAGAGGGGGCCTCCCCCGACCGCTCCAGGTGGCCCAGGACCTCGTCCCAGCGCCCCAGGACGGCGTCCGTCTCCTCCTCCCCCAGGTCTCCGAACCGGGCGCGACAGGCGTCTAGGTAGTGGCGCTGCCACTGGAGGGCGCTCCACAGGGGCCTGGGGCCCCCCGGCTCCGCCGGGGAGGCGCACGCGGGGTCGGCGGCCACGCGCCGGAAGGCGGCCGCCGGGTCGGCCAGGGGCGGCGCGGCCTGCAGGGCCCCCTCCTCGATGAGGCGGATGACGAGCGAGGTCGCGCCCACCTTGAGGAATTCCGCCGTCTGGCAGAGGTTCGAGTCCCCGGCCAGGACGTGGAGCCGCTTGCGCCGCTGGAAGAGTCCCAGCCCCCCGTAGGCCAGGTATTCCTTGACGTCGAGGACGGGCCGCGCCTCCGTGTCCAGGTAGACCCCCACGGCGTCTCCGACCCGGCCGGCGCGCGCCGAGAGGGTGTAGCCGGCCGCGCCCCCGGCCCAGGTCACTCGCCCGGTCCCGGTGTAGACCGTCCGCGTCGCGAGGAAGCGCGTGAGGTGGCGGGCGTAGCGCCCCAGGAGGAGGCGGCGGGCCGCCCGCACGTGCAGGGCAAAGACGGGCCAGTAGAGCAGCCGGTCGTAGCGGAAGAGGAAGCGGTGCAGCCAGGAATCCTCGCGGCCGAGGAGCCGATCCCGCAGGGAGCCGAGGGCGGTCGCCGCGCGCAGGGCATGGCGGTCCACCCGGGGGAGGGCGCGCCCCAGGGCCAGCGCCGCCCAGACGGCGAGCAGGGTCGCGGCGAGGGTCAGGAGCAGGAGGATGAGGGGGGTGGTGGTCGCCAGGAGGAGGACGCGGTGCAAGGCCAGCGCGAGGGCCCGCAGGGCGTCCAGGCCCACCCCCGCCGGGTCCTCCACCAGGTAGTTCTCGTGGCAGCCGTAGGCGTTGCCGTCCGCGTCCTCGTTGTTCCGGAGGACGCGCAGGGCGCCCCGCCACCCGGCGGCCCGGAGGCGGGCCAGGGCGGCCGGGCAGGCCTCCTCCAGCCGCAGGACCTGGGAGGCGCTCTGGGCCACGAGGTCGAGGGGGTGGAGGCACTCGGGGGTGGCCCACTCCAGCAGGCCCTGCCGGCCGCGGGGGTCGATGGACTCGAAGTGGAGGAGGGAGCCGTTCTGGAGGAAGACCCCGCCCTTGCGACCGAGGGAGGGCACGCAGGCCCCCTCGCCCAGGGCCAGGACCAGTGCGTCGTGGATCTCGCGCTGCGTGGGCCCGGCGGTCTCGCCCGGGGCCGGCTCGTAGATGAGGGGGTACTCGAATTCGAGGCCGAGGATGCGCTCCCGCACGACCCCCCTCCCCCGCGGGGGCTACTCGCCGTGGGTCTGGATGCGGGTCCCGGCGACGTAGTGCGCGGGGCGCGCCGCCGCGTCGGCCACCACGCCGTTCACCGTCTCCAAGCGGTGGACGAGCTCGCGGACCTCCTCGGGGCTGAGGGTCGGGTTCGCGGGACGCGTCCGGGTCTGGGTCTCCTTCATGGGTCACCTCCCAAGGGTCAGGACTGCGATACGGGGGTCATGCCGGCGGGGAGGGGCCTACCCGCCACGTCGGCGACCTCCGCGGGGTAGAGCCGCCGGAGGGCGAGGTCGCGGGCGGACCGGTGGCGCGCCAGGTAGACCGGGAAGGCCGGATCGAGGCGGCGCAGGACCGCCAGGATCAGCGCGACGGGGTCGTCCGTGTCGTAGCGGCCGGAGAGGTGGGAGAGGACGAGGGTCTGCACCCCCGCCTCGATCCCGAGCCGGACCGCCTCTTCCGCCGTGGAATGGATGTGCTCCTCCCGGTGCTTGGCCTTCAGGAAGGTGGCCTCGTGGATCAGCACCTCGGCCCCGGCCACGTCGGCCGCCGGGATGTCCACCGCATCGCCGCTGTAGACCAGGAGCCGTTGCTCATAGGACTCCATGAGGGCGTCCCCGCCCTGCTCCCGCACCAGCTCGCCCACCCGCTCCCCGGGCAGGTCCCGGAACTCGGCCCGCAACCGCCGCCGCGACTCCACCAGGGCGTAACCGTGGGAGGGGAGGTGCCGCACGTGGCGAGTGGGGAAGGGGACGATGTGCTTCTCCCCGGCCCCCGAGCGGACCGGGATCCGCTCCCCCGGCTCGAAGGGACGCCAGTCCAGGCAGAAGCGGACGTGGCCGAAGCCCCGGTCCACGTAGCGCCGGAGCGACTCCACCATGGCGTCCCCGCGCGGGTAATGGACAGCCAGCGGCTTCTCCGTGTCGCCCATGGCCGCGTTGCGGGTGAGGACGAAGCCCGGGAGCCCGCCGATGTGGTCGTAGTGGCCGTGGCTGAGGAAGACCGACTCCACGCCGAAGACGCGGTTGCCCAGGGTCGTGGCCACGCCCTCGCCGCAATCGAAGAGGGCCCGCGCAGGCCGGTAGAAGAACCAGGTCGAGTAGAGGGCCTTGGAGAAGCCCTCCAGGTTCTCCACGATGTCCGCGGCCAGGCTCATGGTCCGATGCCTCCGCCCTCGTCTCGCCCCGCAGTATAGACCACCCCTGCTCCCGCGCGCCAGGGGCGAGGCGCCCCGGGCGCCGAGGCTCTTCAGCCGAGGACCTCCCGCAACGCCCGGATCACGCCCTCCTGCTCCCCGTCCGAGAGCGAGGGGTACATGGGGAGCGAGAAGACCTCGTCGCAGGCCCGCTCCGTCTCGGGGAGGTCCCCGGGGCGATAGCCCAGGTCGCGGTAGGCATCCATGAGGTGGATGGGCCAGCGGTAGCTCGTGTTGAGGTGGATGTCGCGCTCGGCCAGCGCGGCGAGGAGCCGGTCCCGCGACGGGTGGCGGCAGACGTAGAGGTAGTGGGCGTGCCCGTTCCCCTCGGCCGTGACGGGGAGCCCCAGGTCCAGGCCCGCAAGGCCCTCGTCGTAGCGGAGGGCGAGGGCGCGTCGGCGCGCCAGGTAGCCGTCGACGCGCGCCAGACGGCCCCGGAGGATCGCGGCGTGGACCTCGTCCAGCCGCGAGTTGGTCCCGTGCTCCCGGGCGCGGTAGTCCCCCTCCATGCCGTAGAAGCGGAGCCGCCGGAGCCGCTCGGCCCGTCCCGCGTCGGGGGTGAGGACCATCCCGCCGTCGCCGAAGCCGCCCAGGACCTTCGTGGGGTAGAAGGAGAAGGCCGCCGCGTCCCCCATGGACCCGGCCCTCCGGCCGCGGTGCGTCGCCCCGTGGGCCTGGGCGCAGTCCTCCAGGCATGCGAGGGAGTGGGCCGCCGCCGCGCGGCGCACCGCCTCCATGTCCACGCACTGCCCGTAGAGGTGCACGGGGAGGAGGCAGCGCGTCCGCTCCGTGATGGCCTCCTCGAGGCGGGCCGCGTCCATGAGCATCGTCCGCGGGTCCACGTCCACGAAGCGGGGGGCGGCGCCGGCCGAGACGATGGCGCTCACCGTGGGCACGGCGGTGTTGGCCACGGTCAGCACCTCGTCGCCGGGGCCCACGCCCAGGGCCTTGAGGCCGAGGATCAGGGCGTCGGTCCCGCTGGCGACCCCGACCCCGTGGGGGACGCCGCACCAGGCCGCGAAGGCCTCCTCGAAGGCGCGCACCTCCGGACCGAGGATGAGGGTCCCGGAGTCGAGGACCCGCTCGACCGCGGCGAGGATCTCGGCGCGCTCCACCTCGAGCTCCCGCAGGTATGCCCAGACGCCGATGCCCAAGCCGTGGCCTCCGCGGGGGGGATCTCGCATGCCCCGCCTTCCGCGCCCGTATCATAGCACCGTGGCAGAACCGGACCCCTGGACCGGGCGCAGGCTGGGACCCTATCGCATCGTGCGGGAACTGGGCCGCGGCGGGATGGGCGTGGTCCTCCACGCCGTGGACGAGGACCTGGGCCGGGCCGTGGCCCTGAAGCTCCTCGCGCCGGCCCTCGTGGCGGACCCGGAGGGCCTCGCGCGCTTCCGGAGGGAGGCGGCGGCGGCCGCGGGGGTGGACCACCCGGGGGTGGTTCGGGTCTACGCGGCCGGAGAGGAGGACGGCCAGCCCTGGTGCGCCATGGAGCTGGTGGAGGGGCGCCCCCTGGACCGGATCCTGGACGAGGAGCGGGTCCCTCCCGAGCGCTCCGCGCGCATCGTCCGGGACGCCGCGCTGGCGGTGGAGGCGGCCCATGGGCTGGGCGTGATCCACCGGGACCTGAAGCCGGCCAACCTCCTGGTGGAGCCGCTCGACCGGGTGCGGGTGGCGGACTTCGGCCTGGCCCGCGCCCTGGACTCCCGGCTCACCGGCGCCGGGGCCCTCCTCGGGACCCCCGCCTACATGAGCCCGGAGCAGGCCCTGGACGCGGCCCGGGCGGGCCCCGCGAGCGACGTCTGGTCCCTGGGGGCCACGCTCTACGAGGCCCTCACCCTGGTCCCCCCCTTCGGGAGCGACGACCCCTTGCAGGT
>JACQVX010000020.1 GCA_016209495.1 Planctomycetota bacterium | reverse complement strand
GTGCCTGCGCGGGCGCGGGAGGCGAGGCCCGGGGGGGGTCCAGGACCCGCAGGGGGAACTCCACCGTGTCGTTCAGCAGGGCGTAGCCCGCGTTCACCTGCATGACCGGCCGTCCCGCCGGGGCGTCCTTCATCCGGATCCACCGCAGGGGGTAGAGGTCTCCACCCGCCTTTCCCACCTTGATGCCGGAGACGTCGTCCAGCCTCAGGCCCTGGCCGCGGCCTCGCATCCTCATGCGGACCTCCCGGTCCAGGCTGATGCGTCCCTGCTCGCCCCCGGTGGCCGCGTCCCGGATGGCCTGGGTCATGGGCGCGGCGTTCACCAGGCTGAGCCGGTCGCCGCGCCGGTGGATGCTCGTCGCGTTGCCCAGGAGGGCGGCCACGATCCCGTCGTCCACGGCGATGCCCCCGGCCTGGAGGGCCTGCCGGAGGGCGTCGCCAGGGATGTCCACGTTGTCGCCCGCGTCCTGCAGGACCCCCGTCACGAGTTCGAAGGCGTTCCGGCCCCCGTCGCGCCCCATCCGGTCCCGCACCAGGCGGGTGATCTCGTCCCCGGTGAGGGTGCGCGGGGGGGTGCCCGCCAGGGCCGCCCCGGCGGTAGCCAGGGCCAGGACCAGGGAGGCCAGGGCTGTCGGCAGGGCCCGCCGCACGGCCCTACCTCCCCTCCAGCTTCGCGAAGGCGCGCTGGAGCCTCGCGCCCACGTCCGTCGCCTCGCGCTTCTCCAGGTCGTAGCTCCACAGGCCCTCCATCCCGGTCTCGCCGGCCACGAAGGCGAGCCTCCGGGGGCCGACCCACACGGGATAGGCGGTAGCGGGGGCGCGGCTGAAGGCCAGGAGCTGGGGCTCCCCCCCCTCCAGGTCCATGAGGAAGGGCCGCCCGGCCAGGCTGGAGTCCTCCTCCGTGGACCGGGTCCAGAACACGCGCTCGCCGTCCGGTGAGAAGCTCGGGTAGAAGTCGGTGGCGGCCTCCGCGCGGGGCAGCTCCGTGACCTCGCCGTCGGCGAGCCGCACACGGACGAGGTGCAGGCTCAGGCCCTCCGGGTCGGCGCGGGTGAGGAGGAGGGAGGCCCCGTCGGGGCTCCAGTCCACCCAGGTGAGGACCCCGAAGTGGCCCTGGAGGATGGTCTCCTGCTCCCGGGTCTCCACCCGGGCCACCACGAGCCGCCCCTCGTAGAGCGACTCCTGCGCCTCGCGGTCGGCCACGACCGCCGCGACGGCGGTCCCGTCGGGAGACCAGGCATAGCGCGGCAGGGCCGAGGCCACCAGGCGGCGGGGGCCTGCCTCCGGGTCGGCCGTGTCCAGGACCTCGACCGCGCCGGGTGTGGTGAGGTCGGCGGTCCGGTGGTAGGCCACCCAGCCCGAGTCGGAGGCGGCCCCGGCGGCGCGGGGGGCGTGGCGGGGGAACCAGACCTCTTCCTCCATGGCCAGGCTGCAGAGGACCCGGTCGTCCGATCCGTCGGCGCCTATCTCCCGCAGGGTCGAGAGGTCCTCCACGTAGAGGAGCCGCCCGCCGTCCGGCGAGAAGGAGACCCAGCTCTTGAAAGACTCGCGCGTGGTGAGGCGCCGGAGGGTCTCCAGCTCCGGGTCGGCCACATAGACCTCGGTGGAGGTGGCGTCGGTGAGGAACTCGAAGCGGCCCTCGGGGCCCAGGCAGACGGCCAGGCGGCCATCCGGGGCGAAGGAATAGACGTTGGGGGTGAGCTTGCACCCGCTCGCGAGGAACGCCAGGACCAGGAATGCGGACAGCGCCCTAGGCATATCGGTCCCCGGGTCCCAGACTCTGCCCCCGGTTCCACGGCGCAATGTGGGGGCCGACCCGCCTCGCGTCGATGCCCTTCCCCTGACGGGGGCTTCGCTGCCGGGGGGAGCGCGCACCCCGGCCAGGAAGCCCACACCCTGTGGGGCCTTGCGACACGGGGCCCGGCGTGGCATATACTCCCCCCATGGCTACCGAGGACACCCAGCGTCCCGGCCTGGTCGGCCGGATCCGGTACTACCTGGAACGGGATATCTGGGAGCAGGACCTGCGGCTCCTGGCCCGACCGCGCGCCTTCCTGATCTACCAGCTCCGGGTCATCTTCATCGTGGCCCGCGGCTTCGTGCAGGAGAAGCTCAAGCTCCGGGCCATGGCCCTGACCTACATCACGCTCTTCTCCATTGTTCCCCTCCTGGCCGTCTCCCTCTCCCTCTTCAAGGGCTTCGGCGGCCTCGCCGCCGTGGAGCAGGACCTCCTGCCCAAGGCCCTGGACTACGTCACCGGCGAGAGCGCGGTGGCCGACGACACGACCTCCGATGACCCTGCCGTCGTCAAGATGCGGGAGAAGAAGGCGGAGATCCGTCAGCAGATCATCGGCTACGTGGCCAAGGTGCAGGGCGGTGCCATCGGGGGGATCGGCATCGCCTTCCTCCTCCTCTCGGTGGTGACGCTCCTGGGGCACATCGAGAAGGCCTTCAACGATATCTGGGGCGTCCGGCGCGACCGCTCCTTCTTCCAGAAGCTGGTCTACTACCTCTTCGTGGTCATCGTGGGGCCTGTGCTCATCGGGCTCTCCCTCAGCCTCTCCGCCAGTTTCCAGAACGACTCCTTCGTGCGATGGTTCCTGGAGCTGGTCCCCGGCGGGCAGCGGCTCTTCGGCGTGGGGGTCCCCATCGCCTTCACCTGCCTGGCCTTCTTCTTCCTCTACCTGCTCATGCCCAACACCAGCGTGCGGATGCGGCCGGCCCTCATCGGCGGGGTGGTGGGGGGGCTGACCTGGGAGCTGGCGAAGTTCTTCTACTACGTCATCCTGGTGGGCTCCTTCAAGAAGTTCGACGCGGTCTTCAGCTCCCTAGCGGCGGTGCCCCTCTTCATCCTCTGGATCTACTTCTCCTGGGTCATCGTCCTCTTCGGGGCGGCCGTGGCCTTCGCGAACCAGAACGCGCGGACCTACCGCCGGGAGGAGCGCGCCCTGAGCGCCAGCCAGGCCTTCCGGGAGATCCTGGCCCTGCGGACCGTCCTCCTCATCGCCGAGCGCTTCGAGGCGGGCCGGCCCGCGGTGGGCGCCGCGGCCATCTCCTCCGACCTGAACGTCCCCGTGCGCCTGGTCCGCGACGTGGTCCACGGCCTGGTGGATCGGGGCCTGCTCGTGGAGGTGGCGACCGAGGGCAAGGAGCCGGGCTATCACCCCGCCCGGCCCACGGAGTCCTTCACCCCCTACGACGTGGTCCGCACCCTGCGCCAGGCCGCGGGGATCCATCTCGCCCTCTCCAGCGACTCGGTGGAGCGCTACCTGGAGGAGCTGGTGAGCCGGGCCGAGGCGGCGCAGGAGGGCGAGTTCGCCCAGTTCCACTTCAAGCGGTTGGTCGCCGAGACAGGGGCCGGGGCCCTCATGCCGGCATGCGCAGCCCTCTCGTCGCCGGTTCCCTCGTCGTCGTCCTGACCCTGGCGGTCTACGCCCCCGTCCTGGGTCACCCCTTCATCGACCTGGACGACAACGCCTACGTCACCGAGAACCCCCAGGTCCGCGCCGGACTGGGCGCCGCCTCCGTGCGCTGGGCCCTCACCACCGGGCACTCGGCCAACTGGCACCCCCTCACGTGGCTCACCCACATGCTGGACTGCCAGCTCTTCGGGACGCGCGCCGGTGCCCACCACGCGGTCAACCTCGCGCTCCACGTGGCGGCCACGGGGCTCCTCCTCGGGGTGCTGGTTCGGGCCACGGGGGAGCCGCGGCCCAGCGCCTTCGTGGCGGCGGTCTTCGCCCTGCACCCCATGCACGTGGAGTCGGTGGCCTGGGTCGCCGAACGCAAGGACGTCCTCTCGGCGGCCCTCGGCTTCCTGACCCTCCTCCTCTACCTCGACTCGGTGAGGCGGCCCACCCCCTGCCGCCGCGCCGCGGTGGGGCTCGCCCTCGCCCTGGGGCTCATGGCGAAGCCCATGCTCGTGACCCTGCCCTTCGTGATGCTCCTCCTGGACCTCTGGCCCCTGGGGCGGTGGCGGCCGGGCCGGCGCTGGGCCCTGGTGCGGGAGAAGTGGCCTCTGTTCGCGCTCGTGGCCGCCTCCTCGGTCGTGACCTACCTGGTCCAGCAGGAGGCCGGTGCCGTGAAGGACATGCTCCCGCTGCGCTTCCGGCTGGCCAATGCCCTGGTGGCCCTCTCCGACTACCTCCGCGGGACGGTGTGGCCGGTGGACCTGGCGCCCTTCTACCCGCACCCGGGGAGCTGGCCCGCGGGGCGGGTGGCCCTGGGGGGGGGCGTGCTCGCGGCCGGGACGGTCGTGGCGCTGGCGGCGGCGCGCCGCGCCCCCTGGGCCTTCGTCGGGTGGTTCGGGTTCCTCGGGACCCTGGTGCCGGTCATCGGCCTGGTCCAGGTGGGCTCCCAGTACATGGCCGACCGATACACCTACCTGCCCTACGTCCCCCTGGCCCTCCTCCCCGCCTGGGGCGGGGCCGCCGCCGCGCGGCGCTGGGGCGCCGCCCGGGTGGCCCTGGCGGTCCTGGCCCCGGCGGCGGTGGGGGCCATGGCCCTCCAGACCGCACGCCAGGTGCGGCTCTGGAAGGACAGCGAGACCCTCTTCGGCCACGCCCTGGAGGTGACCCGGGGCAACCACATCGCCCACCACGTCCTGGGCGTGGTCCTCTACAACCGGGGGGACCACGTGGGGGCCCTCGCCCACTTCGAGGAGACCCTGCGCCTCAAGCCGGACTACGAGAAGGCGCTGCACAACGCGGGCAACGCCTGCTCGCAGCTCGGCCGCCTCCCGGAGGCCCTGGTGTACTACCGCAGGGCGGCGGCCCTCTGGCCCGGCAATGCCGACACCCTCTACAAGCTGGGCGAGACCCTGGCGCGGCTGGACGACCACGCCGAGGCCATGGAGTGGTACGACCAGGCCACCCGGGCCGACCCGCGCCACGCCGCCGCGTGGAACAACTGGGGGAACTCGCTGGCCATCGCGGGCAACTACCGCGAGGCGGAGAGGCGCTACCGCTCGGCCCTCGAGGCGGACCCGGCGCACCTGGAGGCGCGCCACAACCTCGGGAAGGTCCTCCTGACCCAGGACCGCCGCCGGGAGGCCCTCGCGGAGTTCCGCCTCGTCCTGGGGCAGGTCCCGGACCACCCGGAGGCGCGCCGCCTGGCGGCCCTCTGCGAGGCCTGGCTCCGGGAGAATCCGTGACGGCCCGGGTGCGCGACAGGGCCATCGCGGCGGGCCTCGCCGCGGCGGTCCTCGCCGTCTTCGGCCAGGCGGCCCTCTTCGACTTCCTTCGACTCTACGACGACCAGGTCTACGTTACAGACAACCTGCACGTTCAGGCCGGGTTGACAGCGAGCGGCGTGGCCTGGGCCTTCACCACGGGCCACGGGGCCAACTGGCACCCCCTGACCTGGCTCTCCCACATGCTGGACTGCCAGCTCTGGGGGCTCTGGGCCGGGGGGCACCACCTGACGGGCGTCCTCCTGCACGCGGCCAACGCGGCGCTGCTCTACCTCCTCCTCGCGCGCGCGACAGGCTCGGCTGCGCGGTCCGCCTTCGTGGCGGCGGTCTTCGCCCTGCACCCCCTCCGCGCCGAGTCGGTCTGCTGGGTCTCGGAGCGCAAGGACGTCCTCTCCACCCTCTTCTGGGTCCTGGCCACCATGGCCTGGCTCAGCTACCAGCGGAGGCCCTCGCCGCGCCGTTACCTGGCCGCGGCGCTCCTCTTCGCCCTCGGGCTCATGGCGAAGCCCATGCTCGTGACCTGGCCCTTCACCCTGCTCCTCCTGGACCTCTGGCCCCTGGGGCGGATGCGCCCCGGCCGGCTCGGGACGCTGGTGCGGGAGAAGCTCCCGCTCTTCGCCCTCACGGTGGCCTCCTCGGTCATCACCCTGGCGGCCCAGTCGGCCGGCGGGGCGGTGACGCGAAGCTGGCCCGTGGGGACCCGCGCCGCCAACGCCCTGGTGGCCACGGCCGCCTACCTGGGGCAGACCCTGTGGCCCCGGGGTCTGGCGGTCTTCTACCCGCACCCGGTGGAGGCCCTCCCCGCATGGAAGTCCGCGGCGGCGGCGGCCCTGCTGGTCGTCCTCACGGTCCTGGCGGTGCGCGCCGCGCGGCGCGAGAGGGCGGTCCTGGTGGGCTGGCTCTGGTTCCTGGGGACCTTGGTGCCGGTCATCGGCCTGGTGCAGGTGGGGCTGCAGTCCATGGCCGACCGCTACACCTACGTCCCGGGGTGGGGGCTGGCGGTGGCGGTGGCCTGGGGGCTCCCGGCCCTGGCCGGCGACCGCGCCCGGGCCGCGCTCGTCGCGGCGGGGACCGCGGCGGTCCTGGCCCTGGCGACGGCGGCGGGTCTGCAGGCGAGCCACTGGAAGGACAGCGAGACCCTCTTCCGCCATGCCCTGGCGGTGACCGAGGGGAACTACATCGCCCACCACGCGGTGGCCAACGCCCTGCATACGGCCGACCGCTACGAGGAGGCGGCGCGCCACTACGAGGCCTGCATCGCCATCAACGAGCGCTACGAGAAGGCCCACTACAACTACGGGAACCTCCTGGCCCTCCAGGGGAGGTGGGAGGAGGCCACCCGGCACTTCCGGCGGGCCCTGGAGCTCGAGGAGGGGTACTTCGACGCCCGCGTGGGACTGGGGCGGGCCCTGCTCCAGGTGGGGGACCGAAACGGCGGGGAGGAGGCGGAGCGGCTCCTGGAGAGGGCGGAGGGCGAGCGACCCGGGAGCGCCGAGGCCGCCTACTGGCACGGGGTGGCCCTGGCGCGGCTGGGGCGCCACGAGGACGCCACGGCCCGCTACCGGAGGGCCACCGAGCTGGCCCCCCCGCATGCCGAGGCCCTGAACAACTGGGGGAACTCCCTGGCGCTCCTGCGCCGCTGGCAGGACGCCGAGGACCGCTATCGCGCCGCCTGCGCCGCCGACCCCCGCCACGTGGATGCCCGGGTCAACCTGGGGAAGGTCCTGGTCCAGCAGGGCCGCGTGGGCGAGGCCGTGGTCGAGTTCGACGCCGCCCTCGCCATCGACCCCGCCCACCCGGAGGCCCTGTCGCTCCGGGCGCAGTTCGGGGGGCCGAGGTAGTCCTACCTCGCGCCCTCGCGCTGTGGCATGAGGACGGTCGTGACCTCGAGGAGGGCGCGCCTCGCCTCGGGGCCGAGCCGGCTGTCGGAGACGGTGCGCTGGATCGCCCCCAGCTGGGCCATGGCCGCCGCCTGGACCCGGTCCACGTGGGGGAAGAGGGCGTCGGGGCTACGGGGGTCGTAGACCTCGTCCCAGTGGGGGGAGGCGTCCAGCCAGCCCCAGCCGACATAGGCGAAATCGGCGGCCTTCAGCTCCTCGCCCAGGTCCGCGATCTCGAAGAGGCGTTCCACCACCAGGAACTCCAGCGCGCCCCGGTCCAGACCCAGCACGGGCTGCCGCAGGATGTAGACCAGGCCGGGCGAGAGGAGGTCCAGCCCCACGCGGCCGTCGGTGGCGGGGTGGAAGAGCCTGTCCCGTTGAGAGGGCGAGAGGACCTGCCGCAGGGCCATGAGGAAGCGCTGCTTCGCGTCCACCTCGTCGATGGCCCTCCGCAGGGCCGGGGTCCCCTCCCCGTAGCCGGCGGCCCGGGCCACCGCCTCGATGGCCCATGCCTCGCCCAGGGAACGTAGGGATTGCTCCTGGGCCGGGCTCAGGGGGACTCCGGCCGCGGCCAGGGCGGCCCGCACGAAGTGGGCGATGACGGCGGGGTGGGTGAAGGAGCCGTTCGGGCCCGTGCCCTCTATCTCCGCGCTCACCCCGATGGCGAACTTGGCCAGCTCGAGGTTGTGCCTCTGGAGCCGCGCCACCACCCCATCCGTGGGCTTGTCGGCGACGACCGCGTCGAGCAACTCGGGCATGAGGTGGTTCATGGCCTCCATGTTGGATGCCAGCCCGGCCCAGTCGGCGCGATCGAACACCGGGGTCGATTCGCCGAGACCGAAGCGGAAGACACCGACCGATGGAGGCGATGCCCCGGTCCGCACGCGTTCCCGTTCCAGCTCATCCCTGAGCCGCCGGTTCTCGGAGCGTAGCCGGACGACCTCCACCTCCGGGGGCTCGGATGTGGACGCGGGCGCGGGCGTGAGCGTGGGCGCGGGCGCGGGCGCGGACGTGGGCGCGGGCGTGGGCGTGGGCGCGGGCGTGGGCGTGGGCGCTGGCGCGGACGTGGGCGCGGACGTGGGCGTGGGCGCGAACGTGGGCGTGGGCGCGGGCGCGATCTCCCCGACGCGAGGGGGCTCCGGGCGGGGGGCCCATGCCCACATCCCCAGGACCCCGAACGCCAGGCCGGCCAGTCCCCCGGCCACCGGCCCCAGCCAGCCCCCTGCCTCAGTCCGCGACATGGCCCACCTCATCCTCCGCGGCCTCCAGGGCAGCCACGAGCATGGCCAGGACCCGGGCCGTGGCGCCCCAGACCCTGTGCGCGCCGGCGCGGAAGAAGCGGACACGCCAGATCTCGCCTCCCCAGGGCCAGTCCTCCTCCCCGCGCTGGGCCGGGTCCCGCAGGGTGGACAGGGGCAGCTCAAGGACCTCTTGCACTTCGCGGGGGTCCGGCCTAAAGGCCACCGCGCCGTCCACCAGGGCCACGAAGGGGGCCACCTGGTAGCCCGAGACAGGGACGTAGACCGGGCCCAGCTCTCCGATCACCTCCAGCCGGGCGCGGTCCAGGCCCAGTTCCTCCTCGGCCTCGCGCACGGCCGTCTCGCGGAGCGAGGCGTCGCCGGGCTCTCGCCCCCCACCGGGCAGTCCCACCTGCCCCGCGTGCACGTCCGGGCCGTCGGCCCGGAGCACCAGGGCCAGCGTCAGCCCCTCGGGCCCCGGGTAGAGGGGCAGGAGCACCGCCGCCTCCCGGGGCGGATCGCGGCCTGGGTCCCACTCGAGGGACTCGGAAAGTCGCCCGACGGCGCGTCGCACCAGGTAGGGAACCTGGGCTGCCCGGTCCCGGGCCGCGGGGAGCGCCATGGCGCGCCGCACCAGGGTTGCCTCCATCAGCTCACGCGTGGGCGCCCGCCGCGGGAGGGGCGGCCTCCCGCGGCGAGAAGATGCGGTAGCGGGCAAGGCCCAGCCTCTGGAGGCGGTAGCGAACCGAGGTGCCAAGGACCCCCAGCCCATACACCACGCCGCGCCGGAAGTCGATGGACGACGCCTCCGGGAAGTAGCGCGTCGGGCAGGAGATCTCCCCCACCGGGAGGCGGAACCACAGGGCCTGGGCGATGACCTGGTTGTCGAAGACGAAGTCGTCCGAGTTGTGCTCGTAGGGGATGGTCTCGAGGAAGCGGCGCGAATACGCCCGGAATCCGGTATGGTACTCGGAGAGCTTCGCACCGCAGAGCAGGTTCTGGGCGGCGGTGAGGAGGCGGTTGGAGACGTACTTGTAGAGTGGCATCCCGCCGGCGCGCGCCCGGCGGCCCAGGATGCGGGAGGCCAGGACCAACTCGTAGTGACCGCTGGCGATCATGCTGGCCATGGCCGTGACCAGACGGGGGGAATACTGGTAGTCCGGGTGGACCATCACCACGATGTCCGCCCCGGTGGCCAGGGCCTCCCGGTAGCAGGTCTTCTGGTTGGCGCCGTAGCCCCGGTTGCGGTCGTGGATGAGGGTGCGAAGGCCCAGTTCCAGGGAGGTCTTCACGGTGGCGTCCCGGGAGGCGTCGTCCGTGAGGATGACCTGGTCCACGATGTCGTGGGGCAGCTCGTCGTAGGTGCGCCGGAGCGTCAGTTCGGCGTTGTAGGCGGGCATGACCACCGCGATGCGTCGGCCCTGGAGCATGGCGGGAGTATACGCCGCGCCACCGCCCCGCAGGAACGTCCACCCGGGGGGGGACCTCCAAGGTCCCGGAGTGGCGAGGTTCTGTGGGGGGGGACACCGGCGGGGCCGCCGAGGGGTCCCCCTATGTACAAAACGAGAGCCCCGGGGCGCGGCCTATGCGCCCCGGGGCTCAAACCTGACACGCTCTACTACTACCCCGGTCGGCCGAGCGCACGCCCCGGGCCACCACGCCGGCAGTAGCCGCCCCTCGGGGCTGGCACCGGCGCGAGACGCGAGGTCGCCACCGACCGACCACGCCTGCACAGGACCACCAAACGACCAAACGACTGAACAACCGAACGACTGAACGACTGAACGACTGAACGACTGAACGACTGAACGACTGAACGACTGAACGGACCTGCTTGTATCCTGGGGTCCATCGGCTCACGAAGGTGATTGTAGGAGAAATCTGAAAAAAAGTTTCGGTCGCCCGCCGAGCCCGGTAGAAGCGGGCCCCGTGAGCCACGCCCACGACCCGCGCCATGCCCCCGAGCGCTATTGCAGCCAGTGCGGCGGCCGCCTGGACGCCGCGACGCCCCCGCGCTGCACGGCCTGCGGGCGCAAGTGCTGGCAAGACCCCAAGGTGGCGGCCTGCTGCATCGTCGAGCGGGAGGGGCGCCTCCTCCTCCTCCGGCGCGGGATCGAGCCCTCCATTGGTCTGTGGACCCTCCCCGGGGGCTACGTGGACCGGGGAGAGACCGTCCACGGGGCCGCGGCGCGGGAGACCCTGGAGGAGACCGGGCTGGCGGTCCAGCCAGGCGCCCTGGTGGGGGTCTATTCCTATCCGGGCGTCCCGGTGGCCGTCGTCGTCTACGCCGCACGCAGCGAGGCGGGCGAGGCCCGGGCCCTGGACGAGACGCTGGAGGTGAGGTGGGTCGCCCCGGATGAACTGCCCTGGGGTGAACTGGCCTTCCCGAGCACCGGCCACGCCCTCGAGGACTACCTGGGGAGTCGGGAGAGACGAGCCCCGGTCCGATGAGACGCCTCCTCGACGCCCTCCTGGCGGCCTTCGTTCGGAGGGTCCTGGGGGTCTACTACCGCGCCGTCGAGGTCTTGGGCGCGGGGCGCGTCCCCCGGGATCGGCCCCTGGTCTTCGTGGCGAATCACGTCAACGCCCTGGTGGACCCGCTCCTCATCCTGGGCTACCTGGGCGCCCACCCCCGCTTCCTCGCCAAGAGCACCCTGTGGGAGAACCCCTTCCTCCGGTTCCTCTTCGCCCTGGGGGGGGTCGTGCCCGTATACCGCAGGCAGGACGAGGGGGTGGACACCTCCCGGAACCAGCAGACCTTCGACCGCTGCCACCGGGTGCTGGCCGCCGGTGGGGCCATCGCCCTGTTCCCCGAGGGTACGAGCCACAACGAGCCCTCCCTGTTGCCCCTCAAGACCGGCGCGGCGCGCATCGTCCTGGAGTCCAGGCCGGACCCGCTGCGGCCCGGTGTACAGGTGGTCCCCGTGGGGCTGGTCTTCGACGCCAAGGAGCGATTCCGCTCCCGGGCCCTGATCGTGGTGGGGGAGCCCCTGGACCCGGCGAGCGAGCGGGAACGACACGCCCAGGACGCCCCCGCGGCGGTGCGGGAGCTGACGGAGCGGATCGGCCGCGCCCTGGAGGCCGTGACGCTGAATTACCCCTCCTGGGAGGAGGCGCGCCTCATCGAGAGGGCCGTGGACATCTACGCCCGTCCCGCGCGGGACCTGCCGGAGGAGCCGGCCCTCTCGGATCGCTTCGCCCTGCGCAAGGCCTTCGCCGAGGGCTATCGCCTCATGCAGGAGCGATCCCCCGCCCAGGTGGAGGCGGTCTCCCGGGCGGTGGCCCGCTACGACCGGCTCCTGGCCACCTTCGCCGTGAAAGATGAGCAGGTGGCGGCGCGGTATCCCCTCTGGCTCGTGCTGGGGTATCCGCTACGCGCCCTGGCGACCTTGACCCTGGGGCTCCCGCTGGCGGCGCTGGGGACTCTCCTGAACTGGGTCCCCTACCACCTCCCCCGCTGGGCCGCGGCGCGCATGGCGCGGGAGCGAGATCAGCCCTCCAGCGTCAAGATCTACACCGCTCTGTTCCTCTTCCCCCTGACCTGGGCCCTGGAGGCGCTCCTGGGCTGGTGGCTGTGGGATTGGCACGCCTCGGCGGCGGTGGCGGTCCTGGCGCCCCTCTCGGGCTGGGTCGCGCTCCGCTTCCACGAGCGTCGGGGCCGGCTGTCCGGCGAGGCGCGCGCCTGGCTCCTCCTCGGCCGACGCGGTCGGCTGGCCACGGAGCTCCGGGCGCGCCGCGAGGAGGTCTCGCTCGAGGTCACCTCCCTGGTGCGGGCGGCCCGGGCGGCCCGGGGCACGCCCCGGGGAACGCCTTGAGGCTCAAGGCCCCCGGCAGGGCCAGGAGGATCCAGGAGGAGAGGAGCAGGGCCACGACCTGCAAGGCCCCCTCGCGCCACTCCTCCCCGGGTCGGCCCAGGGCGTCCACCGCCAGCAGGGCCGCGGTGGCCCCGAGGAAGGGCGGGACGGCCGAGAGCAGGCCACGGCCGCCCACCGCGGCGGAGAGGAGCACCCATGGCAGGAAGTAGCGGGTCAGGCCCGCGGTATAGAGGATGGGCATGGAGAGGGGGCCCGGGACGACCAGCCATTCCGTGGGGGGGGCCATCTCGACCCGGTTCAGGGTGCAGCCGCCCCCGAGCAGGAAGTAGAGCCCCATCCCCAGGCTCCAGAGGGCGGGCCCCGGGACGGCCGTCCGGCCGCGCAGGCCCGAACGGGCCCCGGCGAGCCAGACCGCCAGCGCGGCGAGCTGGGCGGCGTTCAGGACCAGCGTCGCGGCCAGGGCGGCGAGGGCGAGGGGCCAGCGGCGCCGGCCCGGAGGCGGCCGCCACGCCAGCTCGGCGGCCGCGAGGCAGAGGAAGGCCGTCGCCGACAGGGCACGGGCGCCCCAGGGGAGGTCCAGCTCCTGGAGCCCGCGCGCCCCCTGGGCCACCAGACCCGGGGGACCGCCCCATGCCACGGCGGCGGCCCAGCTCGCCGCCAGGAGGAGCGGCCAGGGGCCTGGCCGGGCCAGGGCGCGCACGGCGGCCAGCACCTCCAGGGCCACCGGGAGCGCGGCCCATGGACGGGTCCGCGGGTCCGCGGCCAGGAGGGCCATGGCGACGGCGGCCACCTGGGCGCGCGGCCCGAGGCGCGCGGCCAGGCCAGAGGGGCCGGGCGGGACCTGGCAGAGACGGGCGAGGCCCCGGGCGGAGGCCAGAAGCCCCGCCACCGCGAGGGCCAGGACCGCGAGGCCCGCGGCGCCGGGCCGCGCCGAGAGGGGAGGGCCGCCGGGGGCCAGGCCCGCCGGGGGCGGACCCTCGCCCAGGTCCAGGAGCTCGAGGGCCGGGCCGTCGGTGGCGTCCCGCGGGGCCTCGATCCCCAGGATCGCCGCCAGGGTGGAGGGGAGCTGGGTCTGGCGGACCCGGACCTCCACCCCTCTCCGGAAGCCTGGCCCCGCCACCACCAGGGGGGCGTCGGCGGTGATGGGTTCGGGCCCGCCGTGGGCGCCCCCGGGGGTCATGCCATGGTCCGCCACCACCACCACCGCGCGTCCCGGGGCCGCCTCCAGCGCCCGTGCGAGCATCCCGTCGATGCCGCGGATGACCTGGTGGTAGCGGGGGTCATGGCGGCGGAACCGGTGCCCCGCGTGGTCGCTGCCGAAGAGGTGCAGCACGGCGAGCCGCGGCAAGGGATGCCGCGCCACCAGGGCCGCCACGGCGGTCCCGTCCGACCGGGCCAGGTCCGCCACGTCCTCCAGGACCTCGTCCGTGGAGTGCCGGTCGTCGATGGACTCGTCCCCCGCCAGGTCCGACCAGATGGCGGGGCCGTAGACCCCGGTGGACAGGCCGGCCTCCCGCGCCCGGTCGAAGATCGTGTCCCGGCCCGCCCGGGTGCTCCGGACGGTCTGGAGGACCTGGAGCGGGCCAGGCCCGGCGCCCGTGAGGAGCGCGTAGACGGCGGCGCCCGTCACGGAGAAGCCGAAGGGGGTGCGGGCCACGCCGAGGGAGCCCTCGGCGCCCAGGGCCGCCAGGCGGGGCATGAGGGAGGCGTCCCTCGCCACGGC
This sequence comes from Planctomycetota bacterium, assembly GCA_016209495.1. Lineage (GTDB taxonomy): Bacteria > Planctomycetota > JACQVX01 > JACQVX01 > JACQVX01 > JACQVX01. Next base: position 4,336 of record JACQVX010000020.1, on the reverse strand, counting down.
GAGGGGCAGGGCGTCGATCACGACGAGGAGCGCCCCCGGGGCCGGGGAGACCACCTCGATGACGCTCGCGTCCCGCCGCGCCCCACCGGCCGGCCTCGCGGCCGGGTGCAGGGCCACGACCCCCCCCAGGGTACAGGCCAGGGCGCAGGTCGCCCAGGCCAGTGCAGTGCCGCGCGGGCGCCGGGGCAAGGGAATCGAGGTCGCCCCCATCCACTAGGTCGCCTTGTACACGGAACCGGCCGCGACGCTCGTCGCGGCCGGCACCTTGGATTGGGTCTGACCCGTCCGATCAGGCCTTGGTCACGTTCTCGGCCCTGGGGCCCTTCTCCGAATTGATCAGGTCGAAGTTGACCTCTTGGCCCTCGGCGAGCGTCTTGAAGCCGTCGCCCTTGATGGCGGAATAGTGCACGAACACGTCGGCCTCGCCGTCGCGCGCGATGTAGCCGTAACCCTTCTGATCGTTGAACCACTTCACTCGGCCGTTAGGCACTTTCGCACTCCTTCTCGGCAAGGGGAGTCGTCACGGGCACAGCACGCCCAATCCGGTTGCCACGTCCACCGTCGCACCTACGGACGGAATCCCGCTGCCTTGCGAATCCAAAGACCACCTCGCGGCCCCGGGGGGCATCGAGGTTCGCGCGTATACTAGGGGTCGTCGGGGGAATGTCAAGCGAGAGGTGGGGACATGGACCCCGGGGACGAAAGGGCCGCGGCCGACGAGGCCTCGCGGGGGGGGGACTTCGGGAGGGAACCGTCATCGGTTCCCCCCCGAGCGGTCGGACCCCCGTCTCCGTTGGGCCCCGATGTGGGCCTGAACGGAACCCTGGGCCGCTACGTGATCCGGGGCGTCCTCGGGCGGGGCGGGATGGGGGTGGTCTACCGCGCCCTCGACCCGGAACTGGGCCGGGAGGTGGCGCTGAAGGTCCTCTCCGGGGGCGCCCTGGCCTCGGAGTCCCACCGGGAGCGCTTCCGCAGGGAGGCGCGGACGGCGGCGCGTCTGGCCCACCCGCGGGTGGTCCGGGTCCACGACGTGGGGACCCACCAGGGGGCGCCCTACTTCACCATGGACCTGGTGGAGGGCGAGCCGCTCACGCGCATCCCGGAGGGGGGGTGCCCGGACCTTCGGGCCTCCTTCGCCCTCCTGGCGCGGGTCGCCGAGGCCGTCCACTACCTCCACTCCCAGGGGGTGGTCCATCGGGACCTGAAGCCGGGCAACATCCTGGTGGACCTGGCGGGCGAGCCCCACGTGACGGACTTCGGCCTGGCCCTGGACCGCGAGGCGGACGGGCGGCTCACCCGGAGCGGCGCGGTCCTCGGCACGCCCTCCTACATGGCCCCGGAGCAGTGCGGTGGCGGCGGGGACGTGGACGCGCGCACGGACGTGTGGGCCCTGGGGGCCGTGGCCTACGCCATGGCCACCGGCCGCCCGCCATTCGTGGGCGAGGGGATCACCGCCGTGGTGACGGCCATCCTGGACGAGGAGCCCCCCGCCCCGCGCGCCCTGAGGGGCGACCTGCCCGCGGCGGCCCAGGCCGTCATCCTGAAGGCCCTGGAGAAGGAACCGGCCCGTCGCTACCCGGACGCCCTCGCCATGGCCCTGGAGCTGGATCGCCTGGGGCGGGGCGAGGTGGGCCTGGCCCGCGCCCCTGGGGCACTGGTGCGTCTCGCCCGCCGGGCCCGACGTCGGGGGGGCCGGCATCCCGCGCTCGCCCTCGCGGCGGCGGCCGCCCTCCTGGCCGGCGGACTCGCGGTCCGGGCCCACCTGCGCGCCCTGGAGGCCGGCCGTCTGGCCCTGGAGGCCCGGGACCACCTCCGGGCGGGCCAGCCCACCGAGGCCCTCCGGGAGGCGGCCCTGGCCCTCGAGCGGGTCGCCGGCCACCGGGGGGCCCTGCGGGTCCGGGCCGAGGCCCTGGCGGTCGAGGGTCGCCTGGCGGAGGCCCTGGAGGACCATGACGGGCTGGTCCGCGACGACCCGGACGGCGAGGACCACCTGGCCCGCTCCGCCGTGCTCCAGGCCCTGGGGCGGGAGGCGGAGGCCGAGGCCGACCGGGCGGAGGCCCGGCGTCGCGCCGGGGCGGGATTCGACACGGCCACCGAGCGGGCCCGTGGCCGGCTGAAGGAGGCGTGCGCCCTGGACGACATGGAGGCCGCGAGGCGCGAGGCCACCGCGGTACTCGTCCGGGAACCGCTGGACGCGGAGGCGCGCCGGATCCACGCCATCGCCTGTCTGGCCACGGGCCGGGCCTCGGAGGCCCTGGGTGACGCCGAGCGCCTCCTGGCGGGCGAGCCGGGGGCGGGCGCGCCACGGCTCCACCGTCTCAGGGCCGTGTGCCTCTACCGTCTCGGGCGGCCGAGCGAGGCCCTGGAGTCCTTCGATCGGGCCTGGTCCCTGGACCCGGAAGGCATGGCGAACGACGACGCCTTCTTCCACCACTTCAACAACGCCGTGGGCCAGGCCTGGGGCGCCGACCCGGAGGCCCCGCGTCGCCGGGCCGTGCGCTACCGCTGGGCCGCCAGCGCCAATCGCTCCAACGCCATGCACAACCGGACCTGGAGCCTGTTCGGCCTGGCGGAGGCCCTCCGCGACCTCGGGCGGCCCGGGGAGGCCCTGGCGGCCCTGGACGAGGCCGAGGCCGGGGACCCGGACTACCGCCTCTACCTGGATCGCCACCGGGCGCAGCACTTCGAGGCGGTGGGGGACACCGGGGCGGCCCTCGCCGCCTGGCGGCGGCTCGCGGAGTGGACGGCGGCCTTCCCCGAGGGGACCCTGGAGGCCGGGGAGCGGCGCGAGGCCCTGCGTAGACTGGAGGAGGCGGGGCGCTAGCCCCCCATGAACCGCCGCCAGTCCTCCAGGCTCCGCACCCGGAAGACGTGGTTGCGCCGGCGGGTCTCCCCCAGGGTGGCGGAGGGGTCCCGGGAGTAGAGGTGCCCCGGGTACAGGACCGTGTCGTCCGGGATCCGGGCCAGGCGCTCGTGGAGGCTGCGGTAGATCTCGTCGCTGGACCCGCCCGGTAGGTCCGTGCGGCCGCAGCCCTCGAGGAACAGGGTGTCGCCGGAGACGAGGCGGTTGCCCACCAGGAAGCACTGGCTCCCCGGGGTGTGGCCCGGCGTGTGGATCAGGCGCACCTCCACCTCCCCCGCGCGCACCAGGTCGCCGCCCTGGTGGGGGACCAGGTCGCCGTCTCCCAGCCCGGTCACCTCGCGGATCCAGGGGGCCTCCTCCCCCTGGCAGTGGACCTTCACGGACTGCCGCTCCAGGAGCTCGCGGACTCCCTCCACCATGGCCATGCCCAGGAGGTCGCCGCCCACGTGGTCCGGGTGGAAATGGGTGGCGAGGACGCCCGTCACGCGCATCCCATCGGAGTCCGCGACCTCCAGGATCTCCCCGATGGACCAGGCCGGGTCCACCGCTAGGCACTCCCTCCCCTCGCGGTCCCCGATGAGGTAGACGAAGTTCACCATCTGGGCGGCCATCGCGTCACCGCGGGCCAGGTCCCGTCCGCAGAGGAGCTGGCGAAAGTAGAGCCGGTCGTCCCCCATCATGCGGGATCCGTCAGAGGGCGAGCCGCAGGGCGCTGAGCGCCGCGATCCCCGGGAAGACGTCGTCCAGGACGAGGAGGGCGGCACCCAGGTCGATGGCGCACTGCTCCACTGCCGGTGGTCTCCCGCCCACCACTGCCGGTGGTGGTCCCACAGGCACCCATGGGTTGGAGCGGCCCAGGCTTGCAGCGATTTGCTCGCACGAAAGAGGTCCACCGGCATCGGTGGCCGTGTGGGCCAATTTCACGATGTCGGCGGACCCCCTCGGGGAACCTGGGAATAGGGCGCTGGTGCAGGTCGGTGGCGTCGTGGCACTTGCCCTGGGAGTCCACGACCGTCGTTCCTCGCGGAGCGCCTCGCGTGAAGGGAACCAGTTCCAACCTCGCTGTCGCTCCAAGTCCAGGCACCACAAGCGCAGGGGACCAGACCGGAAATGGGGTCCTCCGGCGGTGGAGTATCCGAGGCTGCATGGCACCATCCTACCCGACAGCCTTCGTGCTCCAGCGCACCCGAGCTCACCCGGCGGCGCCTCCGTCTGCCCAACGTGCTGCTAACCGGCGCGCGGAGCGCGCCCGCTCCACTGCGAGGTTATCCGTCTCTCCTGCGCTTCCAAGCGAATGGATTCCTCGCGCCATGGAACACTGCATAGACCACGATCTCGGCAGGCCCGACCTCACAAAACAGGCTCCTCTCGATTTCCCGTAACCATGCGGATCACAGGGGCACCATGGCCCAGGGGTTCTCGGGCAGGGAGCAGCGTTGGAAGATCTTGAGCTTGTAGTACTCGGGGTCACGG
>JACQVX010000030.1 GCA_016209495.1 Planctomycetota bacterium | reverse complement strand
GGCGTGGAGAGCATGAGCCGCGTGCCGATGGGCTCGGATTACGCGCCGTTCTCCGAGCGGCTCCAGGACCGCTTCGAGCTGTACAACCAAGGCATCGCGGCCGAGCTTATGTGCGATCGCTGGAACCTCTCGCGCCAGGCCCTGGATGTGTACAGCGTGGAGTCGCACCGCAAGGCCATGGCCGCCATCGACGCCAGCCGGTTCGAGGCGGAGATCGTTCCGATCGCACGGCCGGACGGGACGATCGCGCGGACCGACCAGGGACCGCGGCGCGATACCAACCTCGCCGCGCTGGACAAGCTCAAGCCCGCGTTCAGGGACGATGGGCGAATCACCGCGGGCAACAGCTCGCAGATCACCGATGGCGCTTCCGCGCTGCTGGTGGGTACGGAGGCGTTGGGGAAGCGCCACGGCTTGCGACCGCTGGCGAGGTTCGTGGCCACCGCCGTGGCCGGCGTGGATCCCACGCTCATGCTTGCCGGCCCCGTGCCCGCCACGGCGAAGGTCCTGCGCAAGGCCGAGCTTCCGCTCGAACAGATCGCCCTCTTCGAGGTCAACGAGGCCTTCGCGCCCGTGCCCATGGCGTGGCTACACGAGACCGGGGCCGACCCCGCGCGCCTCAACGTGAACGGCGGCGCCATCGCGCTGGGTCATCCCCTGGGCTGCACGGGTGCCCGCCTCTTGACGTCGATTGTCCATGAGCTGCATCGCCGCAAGGCTCGCTACGGCCTGGTCACCATGTGCATCGGCCTTGGGCAAGCGACGGCCACGATCATCGAGAGGATGTGACCATGGGACAACTCGCAGGCAAGGTGGCCGTCGTAACGGGCGCGGGCGGGGGCCTGGGTCGTGCGCACGCGCTGGCGCTGGCCGCGGCAGGCGCGGCCGTGGTGGTGATTGACCTGGGCGGCGCGCGGGATGGAAGCGGCGGCGCCTCGTCCGCGGCGGACAAGGTCGTCGCCGACATCCGGTCCTCCGGCGGCAAGGCCGTGGCCGACTACGGCTCCGTGGCAGACCCCGCGGCCGCGGATGGCATGATCCGCAAGGCCGTGGAATCTTTCGGGCGGCTGGACATCCTCGTCAACAACGCGGGTATCCTCCGCGACAAGTCCCTGCTCAAGATGGACGACGCCCAGTGGCGCGCGGTCCTGGAGGTCCACCTCCACGGCACCTTCTTCTGCAGCCGCGCCGCGGCGCGGGCCATGAAGGAGCTGGCCCGGGGCGGACGCATCATCAACACCACCTCGGTGGCCGGCCTCCGCGGCAACTTCGGCCAGTCCAATTACTCGGCGGCCAAGGCGGGGATCTACGGCCTCACCCTCACGCACGCCATGGAGCTGCGCAAGGAGGGGATCACCGTCAATGCCATCGCCCCCATCGCGAAGACGCGGATGACGGAGGACATCCCCGCGGTCCCGGACGACCAGCGGCCGGAGCAGGTGAGCCCCATGGCGGTCTTCCTGGCGAGCGACCTGTCCCGCGAGGTGACGGGGCGCATCTTCGCGGTCCACGGGCGGCTCATCTTCGAATGGCGCATGGGCAGTACCCCCGGGGTGGAGCTGGAGCGGGACTGGACGGCCCGGGACATCGCGGAGCGCCTCGAGGCCATCACGGGGCAGGCCGTCCCGGCCGCTGCCGCGACCGCGGCCCCGGCGGCGGCGAGCGTGGCCCCGTCGGGTTCCGCGGCGGTGGTGGAGCGGGGGCTCTCCCTCATGCCGGAGCTCTTCGTCCCGGAGAAGGCGGCGGGGTGGCGGGCGGTCATGCACTTCGCCATCCAGGGGGCGGGGGACTACACCCTGACCGTGGCGGACGGGCGCTGCGCCTTCGCCCGGGGCAAGGAGGGGACCGCCACCTGCGTGGTGAAGAGCGACGCGGAGACCTGGGCCGGGATGGTCCAGGGCAAGGTCCGTCCCGAGAAGGCCTTCATGGAGGGCCGCATCACCGCCACGAACATGGCGGACATGATGAAGATGGGCGCCGCCTTCGACCTGCGCCGGGGGGCCCAGCGCCTGGCCCAGGCCGCCCCCATCGCGAAGTCCGCCGCGCCGGCGGCCGCCGCCGCGACCGCGGCCCCGGCGGTGCCGTCCGCGGCCCCCGCCGGTCCCGCGGCCCTGGTGGCGAGCTACCTGGAGGCCCTGCCCGGGGCCTACCGCGGGGACAAGGTCCCCGGCTGGGAGGCTCGCGTGGCGTTCCAGGTCGAGGGGGCCGGGGAATGGACCGTGAAGGTCTCGCTCGGGCGCGCCCAGGTGACGCGCGGGCTGGACGAGCGGCCCACCTGCCTGGTGAAGGTGAAGGCGGAGGCCTATGCCCGGATGATCCGGGGCGAGCTGACCCCGGAACGGGCCTTCATGGAGGGCCACATCAGCGCCTCGAACCTCACGGACATGATGAAGTTCGGCCAGGCCTTCGACCTGAAGCAGGCCGCCCAGGCGGCGGCCGGCGCAGGGGCCGCCGCGCCTGCCTCGGCCGCCGGGACGCCCGTGGATGGGCTGAACCGCGCCCTGATAGGCCGGAAGTACCGCGCGGGGCCCTTCATCGCCACGCCGGAGATGATGGTGGCCTACGCCCGCGGGACCAACGACGACCACCCCTGGTACTGCGACCCCTCCCGGCCCGGGGGCATCGTGGCCCCGCCGGTCTTCCCCGTGCGCGTGATGCGCGACGTCCTCTTCATGGCCATCATGGACCCGGAGCTGAACGCCGACCTGGTGCGCCTGGTCCACGGCGAGGAGGACCTGCGCTTCCTCCGCCCGGTGCGGCCCATGGACATCTTCAGTCCCAGGGCCGAGATCTCGGGCATCGAGGACAAGTCCTCGGGGCAGATCGTCCACGTGAGGAGCGTGCTCTGGTGCGACGGCGAGCCCGTGGTGGACGGCCGCGCGAGCATGTTCATCCGCGCGCGGCGGCGGGAGGGGGAGGGGGCGCGAGCCCCGGAGGCCGCGGGCCCTGCGCCGCGGCCCGCCCCCGCCTTCAGCGACCCGGTGCGGGTGACGGAGGACCAGACCTGGCGCTACGCGGAGGCCTCCGGCGACCACAACCCCATCCACGTGGACGTGAACGTGGCGCGCGCCGCGGGCTTCCCCAACGTCATACTCCAGGGCCTCTGCACCATGGCCTTCGCCTCCCAGGCGGTGGTCAAGGTCCACCTCGCAGGTCACCCGGAGAGGCTGCGGCGTATCGCCGTTCGCTTCTCGAAGCCCGTCCTCCCGGGGGACACCATCACGACGCGGGGATGGGTGATCGAGCGGAACGCCGGGGTCACCACCCTCGGATTCGAGTCGGCGAACCAGGACGGGGTGCCGGTCCTGGTGAACGGCGTGGCGGAGGTCGTGTAGGCGAGGGCCTCCACACGGAGAGAGTCCACCGATCGCGTGTGGGCGCGGGCGTGGGCGTGGGCGTGGGCGTGCCCGTGCCTCGTGGTCGTGGGCGTGAGACGTGTGCGTGGTCGTGGGCGTGGGCGCGGGCCCCAAGATGCGGGATCCCTCATTCCGGCACGCACGTCCACCCACACGCACGGTTCCCTACCACGCGCCCTCGAAGAGCGCCACCAGCTCGCCCGCATCCACAGGGGCCCTGGGGTTCGAGAAGATGGACGCGTCCACCAGGGCCGCCTCGGCGACCTCGGCCAGGGCGCCGCGGTCGAGCCCGAGGTCGCGGAGCCGCGCGGGAAGGCCCCCCTCCGCGGCCATTCCCTCCAGGCGGCGGGCCAGGCGTTCCGCGGCCTCCTCGGCGGGGCCGTCCGGCAGGCCCAGGGCGCGGGCGGCCCCGAGATAGCGCCCCGGGACGCGCGCGGCGTTGTAGCGCACCCCGTGGGGGAGGAGCAGGCCCACGGTGGCCGCGTGGGGCAGGCCACACCGGCCCTCCAGGGCGTGGGCCATGGCGTGGACGACGCCGGTCCCCGCGGCCCCCGAGGCCGCGCCGGCCATGGCGGAGGCCACCAGGAGGTGCCCACGCGCCTCCAGGTCCGAGCCGACCCGCACCGCGGGGACGAGCCAGCGGTCCAGCTCCCCCAGGGCCGCGGCGGCCAGGGCGTCTCCGAAGGGCTGGGCCATGAGGCTCACGAGGGCCTCCAGGGCATGGGCCATGGCGTCCAGCCCGCCCGCGGCGGTGGCCTCGCTCGACTCGGCCAGGCCCAGCTCCGGGTCCAGGACGGCCAGGGCCGGGCAGGTCCCGCGCCGGGAAAGGAGGAGGACGCCGCGCGAGGCCGGGTCGCGGAGACGGGCGTGCGGGCTCGCCTCGCCCCCGCCCCCGCCGGCGGTGGGGATGGCCACGAGCGGGTGGAGCGGGGCGGACGTGGCGGCCGTCCCGCGGAGGGCCCGGAGGTCCCCACCCGAGCCCGCGAGGGTGATGGCGGCCTTGGCCTCGTCCAGCGCGCCGTCGCCCCCGAGGGCCACCACGGCGTCCGCCCTCGAGCCGGCCAGGGCCGCGGCCGTCCGGGCCGCGGAATCCACGTCCGGCGCCGGCCCCTGGGCGAGCACGACGGCGGCCGCCTCCAGTCCCGCCTCGGACAGGGCGGCGAGGGCCCGGCCGGGCAGGCCCCGCGGCGCGAGCCCCGGGCCGACCAGGACGAAGGGGCGGCCAGCCCCCAGCTCCCGCAGCTCGTCCCCCAGGCGGTCCACGGACCCGGGTCCGTAGACCACCCGGGTGGGGAAGCCGAACTCGAAGGCCTCGCCCAGCACGGTCAGATCTTGATGCTGAGCAGGAATTCGGCGTTGGAGGTGGTCTTCTTGACCTTGTCGAGGAGGTGTTCCATGGCCTCGATGGGGTTCATGTCGTCCAGGGCCTTGCGGAGGAGCCACACCCGCTTCAGCTCCTCCGGGTCCATGAGGATCTCCTCCTTGCGCGTCCCGGACCGCGTGATGTCGAAGGCCGGGTAGCAGCGGCGGTCCGACAGGCGCCGGTCCAGGATGATCTCCATGTTCCCCGTGCCCTTGAACTCCTCGAAGATGACCTCGTCCATGCGGCTCCCGGTGTCGATGAGGGCCGTCGCCATGATGGTGAGGGAGCCCCCCTCTTCCACCTTGCGCGCGGCCCCGAAGAAGCGCTTGGGCTTCTGCAGGGCGTTGGCGTCGATGCCGCCGGAGAGGATCTTCCCGCTGTGGGGGCATTCGGTGTTGTGGGCCCGGCCCAGCCGCGTGATGGAGTCCAGGAGGATCATCACGTCCTTGCCGTACTCCACCATGCGCCGGGCCTTCTCGATGACCATCTCCGCCACCTGCACGTGGCGCGAGGCGGGCTCGTCGAAGGTGGAGGAGATGACCTCCGCCTTGGTGTTCCGCTCCATGTCCGTCACCTCCTCCGGGCGCTCGTCGATGAGGAGGATGATCAGGTAGACCTCCGGGTGGTTCCTGGCGACGGAGTTGGCGATCTTCTGGAGGAGGATGGTCTTCCCGGCGCGGGGGGGCGAGACGATGAGGCCGCGCTGGCCCTTCCCGATGGGCGCCACCAGGTCCATGACGCGCATGTTGATGTCGTTCTCGCCGGGGACCTCCAGGTAGAGGCGCTCCTGGGGGTAGAGGGGCGTCAGGTCGTCGAAGGTGACGATGGACTTGACCCTGTCCGGGTCCTCGTAGTTCAGGGCCTCCACCCGGAGCATGGCGAAGTAGCGTTCGTTGTCCTTGGGGGGCCGGATCTGGCCGCTGACCACGTGGCCCGTGCGCACGCCGAAGCGGCGGATCTGCGAGGGGGAGATGTAGATGTCGTCGGGACAGGGCAGGTAGTGGTAGTCGGGGGAGCGCAGGAAGCCGAAGCCGTCGGGAAGGACCTCCAGGACGCCCTCCCCGTACATCAGCCCGTTCCTGTTGACCCTCTCGCGCAGGATCTTGAAGATGAGCTCCTGCTTCTTGAGGCCCGAGAAGTCGAAGATGCCCTCCTGGCGGGCCGTCTCCATCAGCTCCTTCATGTTCATCTGCTGGAGGCGCCCCAGGTGGAGGTCGCTGCGTTTCACGTCCTCGTACTTGCGTTCCAGGGCCTCCGGCGCCCCCGCCGGGGCCGCCACGGTCGGCACCGCGGTCACCGGCCCACCGTCGGGGTGGGAGCCGCCATCGGGCCAGGTGACCTGCGGCTCCGGTCGTGCCGCCGCCCCGGCGTCCCCGGGCGGAAGTCGTTCCTCGTCCTCGCCCTTGCCGCGCGCCGCCGGGTCCGGCGGCTCCACCTCCGTGGGCGCGGACTCCTTGCGCGCAGCGCCTCGTCTGGTCCCAGGCATCACCCCTCCTCGCTCGGGCCCGTCCCCCGGGCCTCGTTCGCACCGCGCCCCCGCGCCAGGTGGGCTCGCCATAGCTCCCTGACCTGGCGCCGGGCCTCCTCCCTCTCGCCCCCGTTGGCGACCACCCAGTCGGCCTGGACCCGCTTGCGCTCCAGGGGCGTCTGGTGGGCCTCCCGCCGCTCCAGCTCCGCCTCGTCCCAACCGCGTCCCGAACGCACGCGCGCCGCGCGCTCGGCGCGGGGCGCATCCACGAAGACGACGTGGTCGCACAGGGACGCCAGCGGGCCCTCCAGGAGCAGGGGCACGTCCAGGACCGCCACGCCTCCGCCCTCGGCGTCGTGGGCCTCGAGCCGCCGACGGACCTCGGCGCGTACCGCCGGGTGGACGATGCCGTTGAGGCGCGCGACCCGCGCCCCGTCGCCGAAGACCTGGGCCGCCAGACGCCGCCGGTCGACCTCGCCGTCGGTGCCCAGGACTCCCTGGCCGAAGGCCTCCACGACCGAGCGGCGCGTCGCGACCTGCCTCAGGGCCTGGTGGGCCAGCTCGTCCGCGTCGATGACGTGGGCCCCCTCCTCCGCGAAGAACCCTGCCACGGTGGACTTGCCGCTGCCTATACCGCCGACCAGCCCGACGATAGTGACGCGGCCCAGGGCCATGGTATCGATCCGCGGGGGTCCTTCGGGGCTATGCAGGGATCGGGATTCCTGACTCGCTCGCTGCCCTTCGCTTGCTCGCTCTCATGGGACGGGGTGCCACCAGACCGGGGCCAGGGTAGCGATCGACAAGGGAGCCGCGACCACCCGGAAGCCCCGGGGCCGCGACGGCGGAAGAATAGCAACCGCCGAGGTGGGGTGTCAAGGGCGAGCCGCCCCGCGGCTCCAGGGTACAGGCGCCCGTGGAACCTTGGGCCTGGACCCTGTAGCCTATAGCTCCGGCCATGGAACCCCGCACCCTCACGCTGCTCCTGGCCCTCGCCCTCCATGGGGCGGCCGCCTTCTTCGCCATCCGCGCGTTCGTCCGGAGGGCGGAGGGGGGAGAGCGGCTCCTGGGCCTTGCCACCGTCGGGGCCCTGGCCGCCCACGCCGCCTTCGTCGTCGTCTCCTGGCGCAACCATGGGGTGCCGCCCATCACGGCCCTGCCCGCCACTGCCCTCGTCTTCTCCTGGTTGCTGGCGGCGGGGGGACTGGCCCTGCGCCGCATGCTGGGGATCGCCGCACTCCCTGCCTTCACCTCCCCCCTGGTCCTCGCCCTCTTCGTCGCGGGGGCCTTCACCGGCGGCTGGCCGGGTGGTCCCGGGGAGCGTCTCGTGGGGGTGGCCCTCGCCCTGCACGTGGCCACGGCGGTGGCCGCCTACGTGGCCTTCGCCATCGGATTCGCCGCGGCCCTCATGTTCCTCTGGCAGGAACGCGCCCTGCGCTCGCGGCGCCTCGGGGGCAGCGCCTCGCGACTCCCGTCCCTGGAGACCCTCGACCGGGCCCTCCACGGGACGCTGCTCTCCGGGTTACCCCTCCTGACGACTTCGCTCGTCCTCGGGGCCGGCTGGCAACGTTCCGCGGGGACCCTCGGCCAGGAATGGCTCCTGGACCCGAAGGTGATCTTCGGCCTCATCACCTGGGCGGTCTACGCCTCCATCCTCCTGGCGCGGCAGGCCCTCTTCCTCCACGGGCGCAGGGTCGCGGTCATCAGCATCGCCGCCTTCGGGGTCGTGCTCTTCACCCTCCTGGGGACGAGGCACCTATTGTGACGGCGGGCCCCTCGCCCCGGGACACCCTGCTGGTGGTGGGCGTCAACCACCGCGTGGCCCCCATCGAGGAGCGAGAGCTCATCGCCTTCCGGCCGGAGGACCTGCCGGGGGCCCTGGGGCTCCTCCGGGAGCGATACAGCGTACGGGAGTGCGTGATCGTCTCGACGTGCAATCGGGTGGAGCTCTACCTGGGGGCGACGGAGCTGGACGACCCGGTGGCGCGGGAGCTTCTGCTGGCGTGGCACCGAGAGATGGCGCGCTCCCTGGGCGAACGGGCCTACCTCTACCGCGGCGGCGAGGCGGCGAGGCACCTCTTCGAGGTGGCGGCGGGGCTGGACTCCATGGTGGTGGGGGAGACGGAGGTCCTGGGGCAGATCAAGGACGCCTACGGTCTGGCCACGGCGCAGGGCTTCGTCGGCCCGCTCCTCCATTCGGTCTTCCAGAGGGCCTTTCAGGTGGCCCGGACGGTGCGAACCCGCACGGGCCTCTCGGAGGGTCGCGTCTCGGTGCCGGGGGTGGCGGTGGCCTTCGCCCGGAGGATCTTCGAGGATCTGCGGGAGAAGGTGGTCCTCGTGGTGGGGGGGGGACGCATGGGGAGGCTGACCCTCGAGAACCTCATCGCGGAGGGGGTGCGTTCGGTCCTCGTGGCGAACCGCACCCGGGAGCGCGCGGAGGCCCTGGCCAGGGAGGTAGGCGGGACGGCGGTGCCCTTCGACGGCATGGACCCCTTCCTGCCGCTGGCCGACATCATCATCTGCTCCACGGCTTCCCCGAAGCCCGTCCTGTGCGGCGACCGGATGCGGGGCGTGGCTCGCCAGCGGCGCCACCGTCCCGTCCTCATCCTGGACATCGCCGTCCCGCGCGACGTGGAACCGGCGGTGGGGGAGATGGACGGCGTGTTCCTCTACGACATCGACGACCTGGAGGAGGTGGCCGCGGAGAACATGGAGCACCGCTCGGAGCTCCTGGAGGCAGGCCGCGAGCTGGTCCGGCAGGAGCTGGAACGCTTCCAGGCCGAGCGCGTCGCGCGCGACGCGGACCCGGCCATAGTGGCCCTCCGGGAGCGCCTGCACCAGCTCCGCGCCGCGGAGCTCGAGCGGGTGCTCAGGACCCTCCCGGGGCTGGACCCTCAGCAGCGGGTGGCCATCGAGGACATGACCGTCCGGCTCGTGAACAAGATCCTGCACCGGCCCATGGAGGTCCTGCGGGAGGAGGCGGCCTCCGGGGACGGGGCCCCCCTGGCGGCGGCCCTGCAGCAGCTCTTCGCGGGCGACCATCCCGAGGCCCCGATGGCCGGGGAGCCGCGGCCCCCGGCCATGGACCGTACCCCCGTGCGAGGGCAGGCCGGGGAAGGCGAGGCGGGCGGTGGGGACTGAGGGGGCGACCCGGGGTGCCCTCCAGGGTCGGCGGGTCGTCGTCACGCGCCCCCGCGCCCAGGCCGAGGGCATGACCCGGCTCCTGGAGGGGGCCGGCGCCACGGTCATCCCTTTCCCCGCCATCCGCGTCCGGTTCCTGGAGGACCCGCGGGGGCTGGACGAGGCCCTGGGCAGGCTGGACTCCTACCGCTGGGTCTGCTTCACCAGCGCCAACGGCGTCGAGGCCTTCTGCGCGCGGCTCCGGACCCTGGGCATCGGCGAGGGGCGCCTTCGGGGCGTGGCGCTGGCCGCCATCGGGCCGGGCACCGAGCGCGCCCTGCGGGCTCGGGGCCTCGACTGCCAGCGCGTGGCCCGACGGCATGTCGCGGAGGGGCTGCTGGAGGCGCTCGCGGAGGAGGGCGGCCTGGCCGGCGCGCGGGTACTCCTGCCCAGGGCACTCGAGGCCCGGGACGCCCTGCCTCGGGGCCTGGCCTCCCTGGGGGCCCAGGTGGACGTCATCCCCGTCTACGAGACGGTGACCGAGACGGGCCCGGGCGGCGCCGAGGAGCTGGCCGGGGCGGACGCCATCACCTTCACGGCCCCCTCGACGGTCCGGGGCTTCCTCCATCGCCTGGGGGGGCCGGCGCGGGAGGTGGCCTCCCGGGCCTGCCTGGCGAGCATCGGGCCCGTCACCAGCGAGGCCCTGCGGCGTGCCGGCCTGCGGGTCGGCGTGGAGGCCGCCGTGCACACCGCCCCGGGGCTGGTGCGGGCCCTGTCGGAGGCCCTGGGACACGCGGGGCCGCGCGACGCGGCGGAAGGCCGTGGCGTGGGACACGCGCCGTGATGGAGCGCGAGTCCCGGAGGCGGCGCTTCCTCGGGTGGCTGGCCGTGGTGGTGCTCCTGGCGGCCCTGGGCCTCTCCCACAACGATTCCCTCTCCATGGCGGCGACCCCGGCCGTCTCGGTCTGGTCGGGCGGCGTCGAGGTGAGCTACCGGGTCGTGACCGCGGGCGCGAACGCCTCCGCCTGGGCCACGAGGCTGGCCGAGGCGCCCGACGGGGGCTCGCCGGGGACCCGCCGACTGGACAGGGACTGGATCGCCTCCGCGGGGGCGGGACCGCTCCGGGCGGAGATCGGGAGCGAGGGCTACCTCCTCCTGGACGCGGCCGGCTCACGGGTCCGCGGCGGGCGCTTTCCCTACCGCTGGGTGCCGCTGGCCCTGGGCGCCGGCCCCGGCGGCTTCGCCCTGGGGGGGATCGACGGCCGCGGCCGGGTGGAGGTGGCCACGCTCGGGGTGGAGGGGTGCCTCGCCATCGAGGGCGGGCCCGAGGCGGGCGGGGTCGTGGCCCGCATGGCCGTGGTCCGCGGCGCGGACGGCGTCTGGGCCTTCTGGACCCTCGAGGACGGCTCGCTGCGGGGGACCGTGGTCCGTGGCGGGACGGGGGGGGTGGCACCGTCCTGGGACCCGGTGCGGGTCCCGGAGGGGCGTTACCGCCCGCTGGCGGCTTCCCTGGCCGACGAGGGGCTGGACCTCTACCTCCGGACCCTGGCGGATTCCTCGCGAGGCCGTTCCCTCGTGGCCTTCCGCCGGCCGACGGCGCGGGGCGTGGCCCCGGACGCGGCGTGGCTCCCCATCCCGGTGCCCGATCTGACGTCGGAGAACGTGGCTGCCCTCTCGGTGGCCCAGGTAGACGGAGGGTCCGTCCTGGCCGCCGGGCTGCTCCACGTCCTCCGGGGAGACGTCGTGGTGGCCCACCGGGGTCCGGGGGGCTGGGGTCCAGCCCAGCGCGTGGCGGGGATGCCCCTCTTCGACCGCTGGGCCGTGAACCTGTGGGGGGCGGCCCTGGGCCTGGCCCTGGTCTTCCTGGGGGCCACCGCGGCGCCGCTCATCCTCCCGACGCGCAAGCGGGCCGGCCCCGTGCGCGAGAGGAGTCCGGGGGGCAGGGTCCCCCCCGGGCCGCGGGAGGCGGCGGGGGGCGCTCCGGTGGACCCGCCGGCCTACGCCTCCCTCGCCCGGCGCGGCTGCGCCCTCCTCGTGGACACGGTGGGGGTCCTGCTGCCCCTCTCGGTGCTGCTCGTGGGGCCCTTCGTGGACCGGGTGGACCTGGAGGCCGGATTCCTCCCGCTGGAGCTCAGGCTGTTGACGCTCGCCGCCCTCATCGCCTACTTCACCCTCTGCGAGAAGCTGGCGGGCCAGACCCTGGGCAAGCGGGTCTGCGGGATCGTGGTGCGCAGACAGGCCGGGGGACCCCTGTCCTGGCGGGAGTCCTTCGTGAGGAACGTCTTCCGGGTCGTGGACTTCTTCGGCTACGAGCCCCTCGTGGGGATCCTCGCCATCGTCTACTCGCGGCATTCTCAGCGGGTGGGCGACCGGCTGGCCGGGACCGTGGTGGTCAGGAAGGAAGGCAGGTCCTGAAGGCCCGAGTGGCGCGGTTCGCGGGGAGCTGGTACGAGGGCCGGGGCGATCGGCTCACGGCCCAGGTCGAGGGTTTCTGCGGGGGGGCACGGCCCGGCGAGGGAGAGCAGGTCCTGGGCCTGGTGGCGCCCCATGCGGGCTACCGCTGGTCCGGCGCCGTGGCGGGGAGCGCCTACGGCCGGGTGCGCGTCCCCGACCGCGTGATCGTGCTCTGCCCCAACCACACCGGGGCGGGGGCGCGATTCTCCCTCTGGCCCGGTGGCCCCTGGGAGACGCCCCTGGGGCCCGTCGAGGTGGACGAGGCGCTCACGCGCTCGCTGGGCGCCGAGTTCCCCGAGGCCCAGGAGGACGAGGAGGCCCACCGGGACGAGCATTCCGGGGAGCTGCAGCTCCCGTTCATCCGCCACCGGAACCCGGCGGCCCGCGTGGCCATGGTCTGCGTGGGCGCTCGGGACCGGCGGGCCCTGGACAGACTGGGGGAGGCCCTGGCCCGGGTGGTGGAGGCCTCGGCGGGGGAGGTCCTCCTGGTGGCCTCCAGCGACATGAACCACCACGAGCCGCACGAGCTGACCATGGCCAAGGACGAGCGGGCCCTGGACCGGCTGCGCGCCCTGGACGCGGAGGGGCTCTACCGGCGGGTCCAGGAAGAGGACATCAGCATGTGCGGCATCCTGCCGACCTATGGGATGGTGGGCGCCGCGTGCCGTCTCGGCGCCCGGGAGGCGGAGGTGGTGGATCACCGCACCAGCGGGGACTTCGGCGGTCCCCGCGACCGGGTGGTGGGTTACGCCGCGGTGGTGGTGAGGTAGCGCCCAGGGGGTGGAGCCCATGCCGGAACGCGTCGCCGATCCGCTGGGAGAGGCCCTGGAAGAGGGCGCGAGGGTCGTCGTCCTGGTGGGCCCGGAACCTGCCCCGGACCAGCCCGAGGTCCGGGCCCACCTGGAGAGCCGGGTCCTCGCCCTGCGCCGCGGTTGCCCCGTCGAGGCGGTGCTCCTCCGCGGTCCCCTCGATCGGGCCCTGGTCCCGAGGGCCCCGGACGAGGCCACGGTGCAGCTGGGGCTCCGCCGCATGGACTGGGTCTTCCGCTCGACCTACACGGGGACGGAGCTCCACGCCACGTCGTCGGGCGAGCGCTGTCCGGCGCTGGTGCTGCGCTATCCCGCGAGCGCCCGGGCCCTGGGGCGAGCCGGGGGCTATCGCAAGCCCGCCGCGACGGGGCTGCCCGTCCGCGTGGACTACCACCCCATGGATCGCGCCCCGGGGCGAGGCGCCGCGGGAGGGCCGACCCCTGGGCGCTTTCGCCACGCCGGCCAGCTCCTGAGCCTGGGCCAGGACGGCCTCTCGGTCTACACCGCCCGGTGGGAGTCCAGAGGCGCGGAGGGGGAGACCTACCGGATGCGCGTCACCCTCCCGGCCCCCCTGGGGGCCCTGGAGCTTTCGGCCTCCCTGCTGGAGAGTCGCGAGGGACGCCTGCGGTCGGGTCCGGCCGAGGCCCGGGGTCACGAGCTTCGCTTCCGCGTCCTGCCCGACTCATCCGCGGGCCAGGCCTGGCCCGAGACCGTGCTCTGGTACGCCCTGCTTCGCCAGCGGGCCGCGACCGCCCTCCCGGAGGGGGTCTAGGCATGTCGGGGATCGAGATCTACCCCGCCCAGCGGGACCGCCTGCTCCGGGAGGCCTGCGACCGGAACGTCCCGGCCCGGGTGCGGCCCCCGCCGGCCGGGGGGAGGCCACTGGTCTACAAGACGCGGTTCCTGGGCCAGAGGGAGGAGGAGGCCCCGGTTCGGGGCGTCCTCCTGGGCCGCGGTCCGCGAGGGGTTCGCCGCTGGCTCGTCATCGACCGGCCCGCCCTGGGGTCGGACCCCCACGCCCTCGGCCTGGGGGTGTCGGTGGTGGTGACCTTCTCGATGGGCGGGCAGTTCTTACGTTTCGGCTCCGAGACGACGAGGTTCGTGGAGGTCGGCGGCGAGGTGAGGGCCGTCCTGTCGGGCATCGAGATGGCCTACCCCGAGCTGGTCGAGCACGTGCAGGAGCGGGAGTACTTCCGCGTGGACCCGGGTCTCCGGGAGCAGGTGACGGTGATGGTGCGCCGGGTGGCCTTCGTGCGCACCTCCGAGGGACCCGCCGAGGCCGCCGCCGCCGGGCTCCCGGAGGCGCGGCCCTGCGAGCTCTACTGCGGTCTCCTGGTCAACATCAGCGAGGGCGGCATGGCCGTGCGCGTGGACGAGCCCGACGAGGGCGTCAACCTCATCGCCGACGACGACGTGGTCGTGGTCTTTCAGCTCCCCACGGACGAGCGGGACGTGACCCTGGGGGGCGTGGTGAGGAGCCGCCGGGTGCAGGAACCCCGCACCCCGGAGGAGCGGACCACCATCGTCCTGGGGATCGAGTTCAATCGGGGGAGGGGCGTCAACCATGCCACCGCCATCGTGCACGGCTACGTCATGAAGAGGCAGCGTGACTCCCTGAAGATGCGCAAGGAACGCTAGCATGTCGATCCTGGTGGTAGGGAGCATCGCCCTGGACACGGTGGAGACGCCCCACGGGCGCCGCGAGGACCTGCTGGGAGGCTCCGCCACCCACTTCTCGTACGCCGCCTCGCTCTTCGGCCCGGTGCGGCTCGTGGGGGTGGTGGGGGAGGACTTCCCCTCGGCCCACCTGGAGGCCCTCGCGGGCCGGGGGGTGGACACCTCCGGCGTCACCGTGGTCCCCGGGGGGCGCAGCTTCCGGTGGAGCGGGAGCTACTCCCCGGACATGAACTCCAGGGAGACCCGGTCGGTGGAGCTGAACGTCTTCGGGACCTTCCGGCCCCTGATCCCCCGGCGATTCGCGGACTCCCGGTTCGTCTTCCTCGCCAACGGCGCGCCCGCCACGCAGGCCTGCGTCCTGGATCAGGTCGGGGAAGGGGCCTTCACCGTCTGCGACACCATGGACCTCTGGATCGCGACGGCGCGCGCGGACCTCCTGGCGCTCCTGGGCAGGGTGGACGGGGTGGTGGTCAACGACGGGGAGGCCCGCGCCCTCACGGGCGAGGGAAACACCACGCGGGCCGCCTCGCGCATCCTGGAGATGGGGCCGCGGTACGTGGTGATCAAGAAGGGCGAGCACGGCTGCCTGCTCGTGGGCCGCGAGGGACTGTCCCTCCTCCCCGCGTACCCGGTGGAGGTGGTGCGGGACCCCACCGGTGCCGGCGATAGCTTCGCCGGCGCCCTCATGGGGGCCCTGGCCCGGGACGGGGCGGTGGACTTCGCGGCCATGCGCCGCGCCCTGGTGGACGCCACCGTGGTCGCGTCGTTCAACGTGGAGGCCTTTGGCGTGGAGGGGCTACGGGACCTGCGCGGCCCGGAGATGGAGGCGCGGCGCGCCCGATTCCTCGAGATGGTGAGCCTGCGGTGATCCGGACCTTCGTGGCCATCGACCTGGACGACGCCGTCCGGAAGGTCCTGGGCGCACTGCAGGGGCGCCTGATCGCGGGTGGGGCACGCCTGCGCTGGGTGGAGCCCGAGGCCATCCACCTCACGCTGAAGTTCCTGGGAGACATCCCCCCGCTCATGGTGCCGGAGGTGGAGGAGTGCCTGCGGCTCGCCGCCTCGTCGACGGCCCCCTTCGCCTTCTCCATCGAGGGGGTTGGGGCCTTCCCGCGGCCCTCGACACCGCGGGTGGTCTGGGCCGGGGTACGGGAGACGAGCGGGGCGCTGCGGGAGCTCCACGGACAGGTGGAGGAGGCCATGCGCAACCTGGACCTCCCCCGCGAGGATCGCGCCTACACCCCCCACCTCACCCTGGGACGGAGCCGTGGCCCCCGGGGAGGCCGTCCCATGGACTCGCTCCTCGCCGCCGAGGCGCGCTTTCGCGGGGGCGAGCAGGAGGTGGAAGCCATGGTCCTCTACCAGAGCGACCTCGGACCGGGCGCCCCGTTCCACACCCGGCTGGCCACCGTGCCTCTGGGCGGGGGATAGGACGCCCACGCTCACGCTCGCGCCCGCGGCCACGCTCACGCCCACGCCCACGCCCACGCCCACGCGCCGTGGGATAGCTTTACCAGCCACATCGATGAAGCTACTCTAGCTCCATGATTCGCGCCAGCGTGACCGACGTGAAGAACCGCCTGAGCCACTACCGGCGCCTGGTGCGACGG
>JACQVX010000288.1 GCA_016209495.1 Planctomycetota bacterium | reverse complement strand
TGGCGCCCAGGATGCCGAGCTGTTTCTTGCTGAAGAGCGGCGCCTTGGCCGCCGCGCCCTCGGCCTCCTCTCCCTTCCGGCCCTTGTCCTTGTCCTTTGCCTGTTCCCTTTCCGCGGCCGCCTTCGCCATGTCTTGCCCCCTCCCCTGGTCCGCCCTGGAATCGATCTACTGGCGCTCGTACTGGGCCGGCGCCGGCGCCACTTGCTCCTCGGTGACGATGACCTCCACGCGCCGGTTCTGGGCCCTCCCCCCGGCCTCCAGGATGTTGTCCCGGACGGGCTCGTACTTCCCGGCGGCTGTCACCCGGAGCCGCTCGGGGGCGATACCTCCCTCGTCGATGAGGAAGCGTGCCACGGCCAGGGCCCGGTCGTGGGCCAGCCGGAAGCGGTCCGGGTCGTCCCGGTAGGGGGAGTCCTCGTCGTCGATGGGGATGGTGGTCGCGTGGCCGCGCACCTCCAGCTTGTTGGGGACCCCAGCCACGATCTTGGCCAGCTCCAGGAGGACCTGCCGCGCCTCCTCGGTCAGTTCCGCCGAGCCGTGGGCGAAGGCCGCCTTGCCGCCGATGGTGACCTTGAGCCCCTCTCGCACGAACTCCACCTTCGTGTTCTGCCCGAAGGGGCTCTTGATCTGCGTGCCGCCCTCCTTCTCGTAGGGCGAGAACCGGGCCTTGGAGAGCTCCAGGATGATCTGCTTGAAGGTCTGCCGGCTACTCATGGGCTCGGTTTCCGGGATCGTGGACTCGACCTGCATCTTGCCCCCCAGGCTCTCCGCCACCTCGCCCAGCTTGTCCTTCTTGATCTCCGAGAGGCTGAAGAGCATGACGAAGAACGTCATGAGGAGGCTGTTCAGGTCGCCGAAGGTCACCATCCAGTCGGGGACCCCCGCCGGCTGCTCCTTCTTCCTCGGCACCCTACGCCCCCTCCTTCTTCTTCAGCAGCTCCCGCTGCTTGGGGGGGAGGAAGGTGCGCAGCTTCTGCTCGACGATCTTGGGGTTGTCCCCCGACTGTATGGACATGACCCCCTCGATGATGATCGTCTTGTAGCCGTATTCCTCCGCGTCGCGCATGGACAGCTTGTCCGCCATGGGACCGCAGGTGAGGTTGGCCATGAGGGCGCCGTAGAGCGTGGTGATGAGGGCGACGGCCATGTTGGGGCCGATGGACTCCGGGTCGTCCAGGTTCTTGAGGAGGGCCACCAGGCCGATGAGGGTCCCGAGCATGCCGTAGGCCGGGGCGTATTTCGTGAGGAGGTCCAGGATCTTCTTCCCGTCCCCGTGGCGGGCGCTGATGTTGTCGAGTTCGCGAGTCATGGTCGTGAGGATCAGCTCCGGGTCGTTCCCGTCCACGGCCATCTGGATCCCCCGGATGAGGAAGTCGTCCTTGACCCCCTCCAGGGCCCCCTCCAGCGCCAGGATGCCGTCGCGTCGGGCCACCTCGCCGAAGTGCACCAGGGTCTGGATCAACTCCACCGGGTCCTCGGGCTTGTTGAGGAAGCACTTCATGAAGACCGATGGCAGCACTTTGATCTGCGAGACCGAGACGCTGATGATCGTGGCGCCCAGGGAGCCCCCGACGGTGATATAGATCGAGGGATAATCGACGAACGTCGCGAACGCCTCGACAGAGAGCATACCAAAGAGCATGAGCCCGGTGCCCAGCGTGAGCCCCACGATGGTGGCGAGGTCCAAGGCGCGCTAGTCCTCCGGGAGGAGGCGCAGGGAGCGGCGATACTCGATGACCCTGCGCACCACCTCGTCCACGGGCTCGCTCACGACGACCCTCTCGTTGCCCAGGAGCGTCACGACCGTGTCGGGGGTCTCCTCCAGGAACTTGATGACCTCGGCGTTGAGGACGAAGGGCTTCTTGTTCAGGCGAGTGAGCCGGATCATTCGGCCCATCCTTGGGTCACGGCCCCACGGTGGGGAAGGTCTGGGGCCAGCGCACGGTCCGACCCGAGTATACCCCATCAGATCAGGTTGACCAGTTCTTGCAGCATGTCGTCGCTCACGGAGATGGTCCGGGCGTTGGCCTGGAACGCCCTCTGGCCCACGATCAGCTCCGTGAATTGCTGGGAGAGGTCCACGTTGGACTCCTCCAGGAAGCCCGACTGGATCACCCCCCTCCCGAAACTCCCCGGCGCGCCCACCCGGGCGGCGCCTGAGTTGATGCCCTGGCGGAAGACGCTGTCTCCCTCCGGGAGGAGGCCGCCGTTGTTCGGGAAGCCGGCCAGGAGGACCTGGCCCATGTCCCGGGTGAGGCCGTTGGAGAAGGTCCCCGAGACCACCCCGTCCTTCCCGATGTGGAAGCCCTGGAGCGTCCCCTCCTCGAAGCCGTCCTGGTCGAGCTGCTCCAGCTCCGAGGGGCGGCCCGCGAACTGGGACATGCGGGAGAAGTCCAGCGCGACGGTCACCGGTTGGACCCCCGTGTCCGGGAGCTGGAGGGTGAAGGACTGGGCGGTGGCGGGGAGGATGAAGCGCCCGTCGCGAGTGAACTGGATGGTGTCCGTCGCCACGAACCTCGAGGGCCTCCGGACCCCGTCGGTCCCCGTGGGGGTGTGGTCGTCGCTCTCGGCGTACCAGCGCCAGGTGCTGGGCCCGTCGGTGCGCTGGGACTCCAGGACAAAGGTCAGGGTGACCTCGTGGGCCTTGCCCTTGCCGTCGAAGACCATGAGCCCGCCGCGGGCCGACTCCCCCCGGGCGCTGGAGAGGGCGGCCGCGGTGAAGAGGTCCACCCTCTGGCCGTCCACCTCGACTTTCAGCTCCGCCAGGTCGTTCAGGGCCCCCAGGTTCCCCGCCACCTGGAGCACCCCCCCGGGGGTCAGGGTGACGCCCGCGCGGGCGTGGACCTGGTAGTCGTCCCCCAGCCTCGCGGCGCGCACGATGGGCGAGAACTCCAGCCGGTTCCTGTCCGGGAGGTTGGTCACGCTGTCCCCCAGGACGGTGATGGGGGTCATGAGCCCGTTGGCCTCGCCGCTGGTGAATCGCAGGAAGTCCCCCCCTGTCCCCGCCCGTACCCCGCCCTGCTGGAAGTCCACGTCCAGGTCCTTCAGGAAGGCGGTGGTGGCGGTGTCGAGGGCGTCCACCCGACCCCGCACGGGGCCGTTGGCCCGCTCGATGGAGTACTCGATGAAGGGGTTCGCGGCGCTCGCCCCCGCGTCGGGGTCCAGGGACAGGGCCTCGAACTGGATCGTGTGACCCGAGACCGCGAGGATCTGCACCTTCTGTCCGGCCCCAGCCCCTGTGACGATGTTCAGGAAGTCCCCGGGTCGGACCCCCGCCGCCGCGAAATCCAGGTCGTTGTCCGTGATGCTGGTCGTGGTGGCCACGTCGGGCTGGGTGTCGATGTCCGCCGGGAGGGCGGCGGTGCCCACGACGTCCGTGGCCGCCGTCAGGGCACCGCCGGCGGCGAAGGTGGCGGCCCGGACCACCCGGTAGCCGAAGGCGCCCCCCAGGGTGTCCGAGTTCGTGAGGGGCAGGGCGTTGGCCGGGAGCCCCGTGTTGGCGTAGGTGAGGGTCTTGCCGTCGGCCGAGAGGGCCGTGACCCGGACCACCTTCCCGGCCGCGGGGCCCGAGGTGATGACCACCAGGTCGCCGGCGGCCACCCCCCGCGCCGCGAAGGTGCTCAGGGCCCCGCCCACGATGAGGTTGTGGTCCGAGATGGTCGTGGAGCTGACCGCGTCGGCCGTCCCCGAGACCGCCGGGTCGATGCGCTCGGCGGGGGCCGGGGCGGTGGTGGCGACCCCATCACCCACCAGGAGGCGGCCCGGGGCGATACGCTGGAACGAGGCCGGCACGCCCGCCTCCGCGTTGATCCCCAGCGAACGCTGGAGGAACTTGGCGAACTCCCCCAGGGTGGCCAGGCCCTGGCTGGAGTTCTGGTTCACCACGAAGGTGGTGGCCGGCAGGGTCCGGCCCCCCTTCCGGGCCGTGAAGCTCACCGTCTGGCCAGCCTGGAAGACCTGGGTGAACTGGGGGCTGGGCTGGCCCCCGTCGCTCAGGCGCAGCCGTGTGAGGGGGGTCCCCTCGCTGGCCGGCGCCACCAGGGCCAGGCCCACGCCCGTGCCGGGGTTCGTGGCCAGGGGGGCCGCCAGGGTGACGGTCCGAGCGGTGGCGTCCACGGCCGCGATGCGCCCCACCCGCTCCCTGGCCACACCGTCGGCAACCCGGACGAAGTCCCCGACCTGGGCGCCGGTGAAGGCCGTCCCCAGGGTGAGGGTCTTCAGGTCGGCGCTCACCGCCGTGATGGTCTGCCTCTCCTTCTCCGCGTCGAAGAGTTGCTGGCCGAGGAGCCTCGTGGCCTCGTCCGCCGCGTCGCCCCCCGCGTCCACGTTCCCGCGGACCGAGGTGCCGGCGCTGGCTCGGGCGATGCGCAGGTCCCCCACCGGGACCCGCAAGTCCGTGGTGGTGGTGCCCCCCTTGGTGGCGACCCTCACCCCGGCCAGGATCTCCGCGTCCGTGAGCTGGAGGCCCTGGACCTTGAAGCCGGTGGCCTCGTCGAAGAGGAGCTGCTGGCTGCTCACGGCGAAGGACCCGTCCCGGGTGAAGATGTTCTTGCCCCTCTCGTCCTTGAGGATGAAGAAGCCCTCCCCCTCGATGGCCAGGTCCGTGGCCACCCCCGTGGACTCGAGGGAGCCCTGGGAGAAGTTCCGCGAGGTGGCGGCCACCTCGCTCCCCAGACCCACGGCCTTGGGGTTGGAGCCCGCGAGCTGGCCGTCGGGAGAGGTCCCGAAGGAGAGCACCTGGGAGAGCAGCGTCTTGAACTCCGCCCGGGTCGATTTGAACCCGGTGGTCTCCACGTTGGCGATGTTGTCGCCGATGACCTCGATGTTCCGCTGCTGGCCGCGAAGGCCCGTGACCGCGGTGTTGAGCGATCGGATGAGCGCCATGGAGGGACTCCCGCGTGCTAGCGGCGGTTCGTCGCCGCGACCGGCGTCCCTGCTTCCACCCCCGCCCCTTCCATGGGGAGGATCTCCTGCACCCGCCCCAGCGCCACCGGCCGGCCGGCCACCAGCAGCCGGACCTGTCCGTCGGCGATGAGGACGCGCTGGACTTGGCCCGTCACCGAGTCGCCCGCGTCATCCAGGCCCCGGACCTGCTTCCCGAGCAGGGCCGAGCCGGAGGCCATCTGGTTCTGAAGGACCAGGCTCCGGATCCCGTCCGTGAGCGCGCTGGTGGACTCCAGGGACTGGAGCTGGACGAGCTGGTTCATGAACTCGTCGTTCTTGAGCGGCTCCATGGGGTCCTGGTTGACGAGTTCCGCCACCAGGAGGTCCAGGAACTGCTGCCGGGAGATCTGCGACCGCTCCGTCGCGTCGGCCTTTTTCGCCGTCTTCGGTGTCGCGGCCAGTGCCGCCGTCAGGGCTTGCAACTCCATCACGCACCTCGTTTCGTCAGGCCACCAGGTCGAGCCGGCCGCGACGCGCCAGGGTCTCCCGCCCGGGTCTCGCCCCGGCCACCCCGTCCAGCGCCGCGCCTTCCAAAGGCCGCGGTCCCCCCCCCTCGACCGGGCGGCCGGACTCCCCGCCCGGGCGTCGCCAGGGGTCGCGGGGGCCCTGGCCCTGCCGGGCCGAGGCCTCCTCCGCGCCCGACCCCGTCGGGGGCAGGAATTCCAGACGTCCCACCTCCAGCCCGTGGGCCGCCAGGGCCGACCGCAGGGCTTCGGCCCGCGAGGCCAGGAGCTCCCTCGTCTGGGGCTCCCGGGCCCTGAAGACCAAGTCCACCGCCTCCCCGCGGCGCCGGATGTCCACCCGGACCTCGCCCAGTCCGTCCGGGGCGAGGCTCAGGCGCACCCGGTCCAGGCCCGTGGTAGCCGCCGCCCGGAGGACACGGGCGATGCGGTCCAGCATGGCGCGCTGGACCCCGCCGGGGCTCGCCGCCTCGGGACCCGCGAGGCGGGCGCGGCCTCCGGCGGATCCATCCGCTCGCTGGGCCGCGCCCACCGGCTGGGGACGCGGGGCACCGCCGCCATCGGCCGGCGGCGACGCGGCGGTGTGCGGCGCACCCGCCGTGCCTGCGCCAAGTCGCATGGACGCGGCGCGGACCGATGCCGCCGGCGGGAGAGGGTTGCCGGGTGCGGCCGATGTGGCCGCTCCAGGTAGCCCCGCCCCGGGCCAGGCCGGGGCGAGGTCCACCCGGGGAGACCCCGATGCCGCCGCTACGGTGGGGGCCGTGGCCGTGGGCGTGGTCGTGGACGTGGTCGTGGGCGTGGTCGTGGCCGTGGTCGTGGCCGTGGTCGTGGGCGTGGCCGTGGGCGTGGCCGTGGGCGTGGCCGTGGCCGTGGGCGTGGCCGTGGCCGTGGGCGTGGCCGTGGCCGTGGCCGTGGGCGTGGCGGTGGCTCGCCCCTCGTGGGCCGTGACTACTCCCCCAGGCCTTGCCGCCGGGTTGGCCTCCACCGGCCCCCGGCGAACCTGCGCCGCCTCTTCCTCCGCGCGCCTCTCCAGACGCGAGTCGACGGCGTGCGGGGCCGGGGCGGCCACGGCCAGCAGGACCTCGGCGAACGTACCGGGGCCGGCCACGAGCGTCTCCGCCGCGCCGTGATGGGTCTTGTGCCCCGCCGGCGAGGCGAGGGTCTCCGCGCGGACCGTGAGGGTCCCCGTCGTTACCGGGCCGAAGGCCATGGTGGCCTCTCCGGCTAGGACCCGTCAGGAAACCAATGCGTCACACCGAGGCTGAGCGAGAAGGCCGATGGCAAGGAGCGACGACGACGCGTATCCACGGAGAGATACGCGGAGGAGGAAAGACGCAGCCAGCGGCCTTCGTAGCCAGCCGAATGTAGCAGTGGTTTCCTGACGGGTCCTCATGTCCCGCCCGCCGCGGTTTCCCTACCGCCACGGGCTCCGATCCTTCGGGGAGAGATCCTCGACGCGGCGACTCCCTGTCGCCGCGGGCGTCCCGCCGGGCGGCACCGCCGGGCGGGACGGCTGCTAAGGTCCTTCGGAGCCGCGCAGCTCCACGGCGCGCCGCTCCATTGTCGCCAGGATGCGCGCGACCCGCTCCCGGTCCCCGTCGGGACCCTCGGGGGCGATCGCGGCCCGGGTCACCAGGGCGGCCAGCACCTCCGCCGCCTGGCGCTCCTTGATGTTCATCAGGTAGCGACCGATGTCGCTGTCCGGCAGGGGCCAGACGGCCGAGGCCACGTCCTCGGCCTTCATCTTCGAGAAGAGGGCCAGGTTCCTCCGGAAACCCGCCTCCTCCAGGGCGGCGCGCTCCGCCTCGACCCTGGCCTGGTGGGCCTCGCGCTCTCGCACCAGGGCCTGCTCCCGCGCGTCCAGGTCCCGCGCCAGTTCCTCCACTCGCAGCTCGAACTGGTGCTTCCGGTGCTCGAAGGCCTGCTGCTCCAGGCGGGCCTGCTCCGATACCGTGTCCACGCCCCTGCGCGCCGCCTCCAGGCCCTCGCTCCCCTCGACGAGGAGGTCGAAGCGCTCCAGGAGGCTCGCCGGCCGGACGTGCTGGGCCGCCTCATCGGGGAAGCTCACCGCGTCGCCTCTCAGGACGCGCCGGGCGCCCGAGAGTCTCTGCCGCCACACCGGATTCGAGCGCGCGCTGAACGCGAAGGCCACCGCCGCCACGAGGAGCGTTGCCAGGAGGAAGCCCGCGAGGACCTGCCAGCCCCGCGTCAGGGTCCCCAGGGCCGCACCCAGTCGTGCGGTCCTGCCGCTCACGCCTCACCGATCCGCTGGAGGACCACCGCCCGGTTCGCCACCTCGTCCAGGTCGCGCCGCTCCTCCCGCAGGGCCTCCAGTCGCCACCCGGCGCGCTGGCGCTCCCGGACCCGTTCGAGAGCCCGCGTGGCCTTGCGCGCCTCGACGTAGGCCTGCCGGCGCGGCTCCATGGCGGCCGCAAGCTCCCGCAAGCGGGCCAGGCCGCGGGCCTCGCGGGCCCGCTGGCCGTTGATGAACCTCTGGAAGTCCAGGACGCGCCTCAGGTCCAGGCCGCCCGCCACCACGTCCCGCAGGGCCACCCGGGCCGACTCCGCCTCGGAGCGGATCCGGCCGATCTCGCCCTCCTGGGCCACCACGGCCGCGCGGGCCATGGCGAACTCCCTCTTGCGGAGGTCCTCGGTCAACCGCCGGTAGCGCAGGACCGCCTCGAGCCGGAACTCGAATCGCCTCATTGTCCGTCTCCCACCGCCTGGAGGACCCGGACCGAGTCCTGGAAGGCCCGCCGCTCCTGGATGCCCTGGCGCAGGAGGGCACGGATCTCCGGCATCTTGCGGATGGCCCGATCCACCTCGGGATTGGAGCCCGCCACGTAGGCCCCGATCTGGATGAGGTCCTCCGCCTCCCGGTGGGTGGCCAGCATGGCGAGGACGTCCTGGGCGGCGCGCAGGTGCTCGGGGGTGGCCACCTCGACCATGAGTCGGCTGATGCTCTGCAGGGGGTCCACCGCGGGGTAGTGGCCCCGGTGGGCCAGTTCCCGGGCAAGCACGATGTGTCCGTCCAGGGTCCCGCGCACCGCGTCGCTCACGGGCTCCGCCATGTCGTCGCCCTCCACCAGGACGGTATAGATCCCGGTGATGGAGCCCTGCGCCGATCGGCCCGCGCGCTCCAGGAGCCGGGGAAGGAGCGAGAAGGCCGAGGGCGGGAAACCCCTGGTGGCGGGCGGCTCCCCCGCGGAGAGCCCGATCTCCCGCTGGGCGAGGGCGAAGCGGGTCACGCTGTCCATCATGAGGAGGACGTCCTTGCCCCGGTCCCGGAAGTACTCGGCCACGGTGGTGGCCACGAAGGCGGCCCGCACGCGCAGCAGGGCCGAGGCGTCACTGGTGGCCACCACCAGGACGGATCGGGCCAGGCCCTCTGGCCCCAGGTCGCGCTCGATGAACTCGCGCACCTCGCGGCCGCGCTCCCCCACCAGGGCGATGACCGTGACGTCCGACTCCGTATTCCGGGCGATCATCCCCATGAGGACGCTCTTGCCCACGCCGGAGCCGCTGAAGAGGCCCACCCTCTGCCCCCGGCCCGTGGTGAGCAGGGCGTCGAGGACGGTGACCCCGGTGGCCAGGGGCTCCCGGATGCGGGGCCGCTCCAGGGCCCGTGGCGGGGCGGCGTGCACCGGCCGCTTCTCGGTCAGGTAGAGCGGGCCCTTCCCGTCCACGGGCTCCCCGGTCCCCCCCAGGACCCGGCCCAGGAGGGCGTCTCCCACCGGGACCTGCGGGTACCTGGAGACGAGGCTCACCCGGTCCCCCGGGGCGACGCCCTGGAACTCCTCGTGGGGCATGACCAGCGTGCGGTCGTCCCGGAAGCCCACCACCTCCGCGGAGAACGTGCGGCGCGCCTCCCGGGCGTTCACCTCGCACAGGCTCCCGATGGGCACGCCCAGCCCCCGCACCTCCGCGGTGAGCCCGATGACCTTCTGGATGGTCCCGCTGATGCGCGCGGGGATGAGCCCCACCAGCCGCGGGATCTCGTCCAGGAATGCCTCCTCGCTTACAGGCATGACACCCCACAGGGACTGATACTGCGGGACCTCTCCCGATGGGGTACCCGTTCATGGGGCCGTACAACGCGAACACACGCCCCCGCCCCCGGCTCCGGCCGCGAGGCACGCTCCTTTTCGCGACTCCTCACCGTTCGACGAACCACCGAGTCAGCCCTCCAGGAGCTGGCGCTCGATCTCCGCCAGCTGGGTCTCGAGCCGCATGTCCACCACCCCGTCGCCGCTCTTCACCACGCAGCCGCCCTGGGCGATGGCCGGGTCCGTCTCCACCTCGAAGGCCTTGATCTTCGCGAACTGGTCCCGGACCTGGTCCAGGTACTTCCCGATGACCGCCTGGTCCGTGGGGTTGACCTGGATGGTGACCACGGCCTCCTGCATGGCCAGGTCCACGGCCCGGATGACGTTGCCCTTGATGACGTCCGGGTCCAGGGCGACCTCACGCTTGATCACCTTCCCCGCCACGGCCACCGCCAGGCGGATGAGGTTCGCGTGGGCCGTCTTGATGACCCGTTCCCGCTCCTCCTCCACCACGGACAGCACCGCCTCCAGGGTGCGCGCCACGTCCCGGGTCTCCTCCTGCAGGGCCTTGCGCGCCTCGTCGTGCGCGGCCTGGAAGCCCTCCTTGCGCGCCGCCTCGAACCCGGCCGCGCGCCCCTCCTCCACGCCCATCTCCCGGCCCTCGACGCGGCCCTCCTCCAGGCCCTGGAGGCGGACCTCGCCCTTGATCCGCTCGGCCTGGGCCATCTCCTGCTGGAGCCGGGCCCGCTCCGTATCGAGCTGGGCGCGCGAGCGGGCCGCCTCCTGCTCCACCCGGCGGGCCTCGGCGATGAGCATGGCGGCCTTCCGCCTCGCCAGACCAATGATCCGGCGCCCCTCCTCCTGGTAGTCCAGGAGCGAGAAGGCGCCGGCGTGAGCCGCCTGGTCTGCGGTCTCGGAACGCTTGATGACCCGGCCCGTCTCAGACAATGACTTCGCTCTCTCCCGAGCGGCCCTGGATGATCACGTCGCCCGACTCCTCCAGCCTGCGGACCACGTCCACGATGGTCTGCTGGGCGGCCTCCACGTCGGCGATGCGCACGGGGCCCATGTATTCCATCTCCTCGCGGATCAGCTCGGAGGCGCGCTCGGACATGTTCTTGAAGATCTTCTCCTTCAGCTCGTCGCTGGCGGTCTTGAGGGCCAGGGCCAGCTCCTCGTTGTCCACCTCCTTGAGGACGTTCTGGATCCCCTTGTCGTTGACCAGGAGGATGTCCTCGAAGACGAACATCAGGCGCTTGATCTGGTCCACCAGCTCCGGGTCCTCCTCCTCCAGGTTCTCGAGGATGGACTTCTCCGTGGCCCGATCGATGACGTTGAGGAGCTCGGCCACGGTCTTGACCCCGCCGATCTCCTTCAGGTCCTGGGTCACCAGCATGGAGAGGCGGCTCTCCAGGGAGGCCTCGACCTGGTCTACCACCTCGGGCGAGGTGTTCTCCATGGTGGCCAGCCGCTTGATGACCTGGAGCTGCTTCTCCGGCTTGAGGCCGCTCAGGATCTCCGAGGCCTGCTCCGGCGAGAGGTGGGCCAGCACCAGGCCGATGGTCTGGGGCAACTCATCCTGAATGAAGGTGCGGATGTTCTCCGCCCCCACGCGGCTCAGGAAGTGGAAGGGTTGCGCCTTGAAAGACTTGTCCAGGGTCTGGAGGATCCCCGCCGCCTCATCGGGCGAGAGGGCCTTGCTCAGGAGGCCCCGGGCATAGCCCACGCCGCCCTCCAGGAGGAAGGTCTGGGCCATGTTCAGGTTGTAGAACTCCTCCAGGACCGCCTCGCGCTCCTCGTTGGTGACGCGATCGATGCGGGCGATCTCCAGGGAGACCTGCTCCACGGTGCCCTTGTCCATCTCCTTCATCACCTGGGCGGCCACGTCCTGCTCCAGCGAGAGGAGGAAGATGGCGGTCTTGCGGACCCCGCTCATGGAGCGGGTGTCCACGGCCCCCGTGGTGGCGGCCTTGTCCTTGGCCATCCCCTAGCCTCCCGCCGCGCGCATCCCTAGGCGCGTCCCGCCCAGAGCCAGCCCTTGATGAGGCGGGCGGCCGCAGCGGGGTCGCCCCGCACCGACTCGGCCACCTTGTTCTTGATGAAGAGGGCCCGTCGCTCCGCCTCGGTGAGGGATCGCTCCGTGAGCAGGATGTCCTCCTCCTCCTCGTCCTCATCGGCCGCGGCCGCCTCCTCCTGCTCGATGAGGATGGGCTCGGGCTGCGGGATGGACCGCTTCACGGCGCTGAACATCATAAAGAGGGCCAGGGAGGTGATGAGCCCGAGGAAGATCTGCCCCCCGTGGGCCTCCAGCCAGGCCCCGGCCACCTCCACGATCGAGGGGCTGGGGATGACCCGCTCCTCCAGGAAGGGCACGGCGGAGAGGGCGATCTTGCCCTCCGTGTCCGGGATGTTTAGGGCCGCCGCCACCTTCTTCCGCCAGGAGGCCAGGTCGGGGCTCGTCCCCTCGATGAGCGAGCGGACCTCGTCCGGGGTGAAGTCCTCGGGCTTGCGCGCCTGGCGGTAGGAATTGATGTACTGGTGCAGGGGCATGATCACCGAGGCCGTGGCGTCCTTGCGGATCCCCGGCGGGCGCGTCACCTGGGTGTCGGTGGTCTTCACGTCCCTCCAGCGCTCCTCCTCGTGGAGCTTGGTCCCCTGGGTCGCCCCGGAGCCGCCCTGTATCTCGGCAGGGGCGTTGGCGTTGACGCCCGGCGTCCCCGCCGCCCTCGTCTCCTCGCTCGTCTCGTCGCGAGTCCAGAAGTGATCGTCGATGAAGATGTCCGGGTCCAGCTCGTGGGTCTTGATGGTCGTGGAGTCGATGTCCAGCGTCAGGTCCACCTGCACCAGGGTCTCCGGGGCGAAGCCCGCGAAGAGGGCCCGCACCTTCTCCTCCAGGTAGGTCTCCCGCTGCCGCTTCATCTCCAGGAAACGGTGGGCCCGGGCCATGGGGTCCGACTCATCGGGCAGCGAGTAGGTCCGCCCCATGGAATCGACGATGTGGACATTGTGAGGGGGGAGGTTGGGGATGGCGTGGGAGACCAGGTTGGCGATGGCCTCCACCGACTCGTTGGAGAGGCCCTTCTTCCCCCACTTCAGGCTGACGTGGACCGAGGCCTTCCCCGCGTTCAGCTCGTGCTCGTAGAGGACCTCGTGGCGGGCCGGGGGCGGGGTGAACTGGAGGATGGCGGCCTTCACCTCGGGCACCCCGGCGACCATCCGCTCCACCTCCCCCTTGAGGGAGGTCAGGGCCTTGAGCATCAGCCGCTGGTCCGTCTCGGTGATGGAGTCCTCCTGCACCCAGCCCCAGAGGTCCTTCTGGGAGGGGAGGAGGTTCTCTGCCGCCAGCCGGGCAACGGCCCGCGCCTTCTGGCCCTGGGCCACCAGGATCACGTCCCCCTCCACCTTGTGGTCCACCCCGGTCTCCGTGAGCTTCGCCACCACGCGGCCGATGAAGTCCGGCTCCACCTCGCGGAGGTTGCTGAAGAGCGGCTCGTAGTGGGAGCCGCCGGACCAGAAGACGAGGATGAGCATGGAGAGGACGACGCAGACGCACAGGGCCAGGATGGTGAGCCGCTGGGCGACCGAGAAGCGGGTGAGGAGGACGCGGATCTGTTCCAGGAGCTGGCGGAGAAGGTCCATCGTGTGCTCCGGGTGGCCTGTGCCGCCGTTGGACCCCGGGGGACGGGGCCGCGCATCGGGATACTACAACACCCGTCAAGCCCAGGCCCGCGCGGGTCCGGATCGGACTAGATCCTCATCCGCTGGATCTCGTTGTAGGCGTCCAGGAGCTTGTTGCGGATCTGCATGAGGGTCTTGAAGGCCAGGTCCGCCTTCTGGACCGCGGTGAAGACCTCCCCCACGTTCTCGGTGCGCCCGTTCTCGAGGTCCTCGATGGCCGTGTCCGCGTCGAGCTGCATCTGGTTCACCCGGTCGATCTGGGCCTTCAGGACGTCCTGGAAGGACGGGGAGGAGTCCACGCGCCTCGCGGGCGAGGGCCTGGCCGCGTCCCCCGTGGGGCCGATGGGGCGCTGGAATACCGGTCCGACCTTGTCGGGCACCTTGCTCTAGCTCCTCAACGCGGGCTCATGCCAGGATCTGCTGGGCCGCGGCCCCGATGGCCTTGGTCAGCTCGATGACCGAGACGTTGGCCTCGTAGGCCCGGGTCGCCTCGATGTAGTCCACCATCTCCACCAGGGGCGTGACGTTGGGCATCTGGACGTAGCCCTTCTCGTCCGCGTCCGGGTGGTGGGGGTCGTACTCTGCGCGGAGGGCCGATGGGTCCTGGCGGATGTCCAGGACGCTGACCCCCCGCTGCCGATCCCCCTTCTCCGGGACCCCTTGCTGGAAGATCACGAATTTCCGCCGGTAGGGATTGGGCCTGCCGTCCGGGTCCCGGGTCGTGTGCGCATTCGCCACGTTCTGGGCGATGACGTTCATGCGCACGCGCTCGGCGACCAGGGCGGAGGCGCTCACGTCGAAGGTGCTGAACATCAGCTGGGCCGCTCCCGGATGGCGCTCTCGATGAGGGAGAACTGGTGGCGCAGCAGGGCGGCGGCGGTGTTGTGCCGCATGGTGTTCTTGGTCAGCTCGGCCATCTCCACCTCGACGAAGCGCCGGTTCTCGTCGTGGGCGAGGATGTTGAGCTCCCGCTGCTCGAGGGCCTTGGGCCTGAGGGTGGTGTCCCCGGAACGGCCGTAGGGGAGGACCTGGATGTCCCGGCTCCCCCCCATGTGGAAGAGGCGCGGGTTGCCGCGCCTCCGGTCCTCGATGGCCCGCCCCAGCATGTGGTCGAACTCGCCCGTGGGTAAGTCCCGGGCCTTGAAGTAGGGGGTATCGATGTTGGCGATGTTGTTGGCCAGGACCCGGTGTCGCTCCTCGGTGAAGGTCAGGACCTTCTCCAGGACCGGGATGGCCCCCTTGAACATGGTGCGGGTCAGCGGCGCCACGGTCTACGCCCCGAGGGCAATCCCGGTGCCGCCGGCCGGCGGATGCCCGTCGCGAAGCCAGCGGGGGGCTTGGCGACGGCGGCCTCCGAGGGGGGAGCGGCCGATTCCGCCGCGATGGTCCTGGACGGCCTACCCGGACGGCATGCATGTTCTCCCTCTCTCTGCTCGGTCGACCCGCAGGCGTGGGCTCTATCTACTCGCTCGCCGCGCTTCGCCTGCGCGCTCACCTCAGCCTCCACTTCTTGATCTTGGTGCGGAGGGTGCGCACCCCGATGCCGAGGGCCTCGGCGCTCCGGACCTGGTGGCCGTCGAACCGGTCCAGGGTGTCCTTGATGAGGACCTTCTCCATCTCCTCGATGGACATCCCCGCGAGCCGGTGGCCTATGGCCTCCTGGGTGGCCACGGGGAGGTCCTCCCGCAGGCCGGGGGCCACGTGCTCCGGCAGGAGGACGGGACCGGCAAAGAGGAGACAGGCCCGCTCGATGACGTTCTCCAGCTCCCGGACATTGCCCGGCCAGCGGTAGTTCCGGAGGCGGTGGAAGACCTCCGGCTCGATGGACATCTCGGGCCTCCCCTCCCGGGCCGAGAACCTCCCGACGAAATGGCGGGCCAATGGGCCGATGTCCTCCGGGCGCTCCCGCAGGGGAGGGATCTCCACCCGGATGACGTTGAGCCGGTAGTAGAGGTCCTCCCGGAAGCGGTGCTGCCGGACGGCCTCGGCCAGGTCCCGGTTGGAGGTGGCCACCACCCGGACGTCCACCCGGAGGGTCTCGTTGGAACCCACCCGCTCGAAGGACTTCTCCTGCAGGACGCGGAGCAGCTTGGACTGGAGGTCCAGGTCGATCTCGCTGACCTCGTCGAGGAGCAGGGTGCCGCCGTGGGCGAGCTCGAAGCGTCCCTTTCGGACCCGCTCGGCCCCGGTGAAGGCCCCCCGCTCGTGGCCGAAGAGCTCGCTCTCCAGGAGCCCCGCCGACAGGGCGGCGCAGTTCACCGAGAGGAAGGGCCGCTCGGCCCGATCCCCCCAGAAGTGCAGGGCGCGGGCCACCACCTCCTTGCCGGTCCCGCTCTCCCCGGTGACCAGGACCGTCGCGGCCGAGGCGGCCACCTTGCGGATGGTCTCCTGGACCCGGGCCATGGCGGGGGAGCCGCCGGAGACGAACTCGAAGGCCTGGGAGGCCCGGAGCTCACCCTTGAGGAAGCGGTTCTCCGCGCGCAGCTCGCGGGTCTCCAGGGCCTTGCGGACCACCAGCTCGATGGCGTCCGCACGGAACGGCTTGGTGAGGTAGTCGTAGGCCCCGCGCCTCATGGCCTCCACCGCGTTCTCGACGCTGCCGTAGGCCGTGATCACGATGACGGGGACCTCTGGGGCGATGCGCCGGACCTCCGCCAGGAGCTCGACCCCGTTCATCCCCGGCATGCGCAGGTCCGTGATGACCAGGTCCGTGGGCCGCTGGCGGAAGGCCGCCAGGGCCTCTTCCGGTTGGGCGTGGGCCTCCACGGCCCAGCCCGCGCGGGTGAGGGTGTCCACCAGGGAGTCGCGGACCAGGTCCTGGTCCTCGACGACGGCGATGCGATGCGTCACGGCGATGCCTCCTCCGGGATGCGGCCCTCGTCCCGCGTGCGGCGAGCCCGGCGCGGGTCCAGGGGCAGGTCCACCTGGAAGACGGCCCCGGTCCCGGCCCGGGAGAGCACCCGGACCTGGCCCCGGTGCCGCTCCACGATGCGGTGCACGATGGAGAGGCCCAGCCCCACGCCATTGTCCTTGCTCGTGAAGAAGGGGATGAAGATCCGGTCCCGGATGGCCTCCGGGACGCCGGGTCCCGTATCCCGCACCTCGACCCGGACCCGCCGGGCCGCCGGCCGAGCCTCGATCTCCACGACACCGCCGGCGCCCGCCATGGCCTCCATGGCGTTCTTCACCAGGTTCATGAAGAGCCTCTGGAGGAGGTTCCGGTCCGCCACGAGCCCCACCCCCCCCGTCCGGCGCCGGTGCTCCACCCGCACGCGGGCCGCATCCAGGCGGGGGGCCAGGTAGGCCACCGCCTCGTCGATGGCCAGCTCCAGGTCCACCGGTGCGAAGTCCGGGACCACGTCCGTGGCGAAGGCCAGGAGCCCTTCCACGATGTCGTCCAGCATCTGGACCCCTCGCTGGATCCGCTCCACCAGCCGCCGCGCGGGGGCGGCCTCGGGCAGGTCCCGCTCCAGGAGGGTGGCGCAGAGCTGGATCCCCCCCAGGGGGTTGCGGATCTCGTGGGCGACCCCGGCGGCCATCTGGCCCAGGGCCGCCAGTCGGCGGCGGCGCGCCAGCTCCCCGTTCTTCTCGGCCAGCTCCCGGGTCAACTCCCGGACCCGCCCCCGTAGCCGGCGGTGGGAGGCCTCCAGGGCCTCGGTGGACCGGTTGAACTCCTGGATCAGCCCCGCGAGGGTACCCGGGTCCAGGACGGAGGCGGCCTGGGAGGGGGGGGGCATCCCTACCTCACCTGGTCCAGGAAGCGGGCCTCCGCGCTCGAGACCTCCGGCGCCGACCCCGCATAGGCCCGCCCGGCCCGGCGTCCCAGGTCCACGGCCCGCAACCTCTCCCCGGCGGCCCTCCGTAGGGCCTCCAACCGGTGCTGCCCCTCGTCCTCCGTGGAGACCAGCTCCGCCAGGATGGCGCGGATGCCCTCCACCTCGCGCTCCACCTCGGCCCTCAGCGCGGGCCCGACGGCGTCGGCGATGGCCCCCCAGCGCAGCTTGAGGGGACCGGCGCGCCGGTCGATGGCCTCGACCTCCCCGAGGACCTCCGCCTTCCGGGCGGCCACGGCCGCCAGGTCGGCGCCGTCTCCCCGGAGGAGGGCCTCTGCCTGGCGCGCGCTCAGCTCCGCCATGAGGCGGTAGAGCCCCCGCTGAGAGGACAGGTCCTGGACGAACTGGCGCAGCTCCACCTCGCTCGGGATCTCCATCACGGTCCCTCCCTGGACATGCCGCAGGCCCGCATCCCTAGCCCCCGGGCGTTCCCGGGAGGCCCCGGCCCATGAAGCTCAGCAAGGCCCTCCAGGCCTCGACGCTCAGGCCCTCGGGCCCCCGTGCGGTCACCTCGGCGGGGAGGCTGTCCAGGACCACCCTCGCCAGGGCGTAGTCGTCGCGGGCCTGGTCCACCCTCCCCTGCCGCCGGTGGACGTTGCCGAGCTGGTAGAGGGCCCAGGGGGCAAGGCCGTCCTGGTGGTAGAAGTCGGCCGCCCTCCGGTAGGCGTCCTCGGCCGCCGCCAGGTCGTCCAGGGCGTA
The DNA here is from genome assembly GCA_016209495.1 of Planctomycetota bacterium. Taxonomy (GTDB): domain Bacteria; phylum Planctomycetota; class JACQVX01; order JACQVX01; family JACQVX01; genus JACQVX01. The sequence goes on along the minus strand of JACQVX010000288.1, from coordinate 7,773 downwards.
GAGGCAATCGGCCCGGTGGAACACGGCGTACTTCAGGAAGGCGTCCCGGGGCCGGCTCGCCGGGTCCCAGCGGTCCAGGATCTCCTGGAAACCGTCCAGGGCCTCGGCGTAGCGGCGCTCCCCCAGGGCCAGGGCAGCCCGCCGGTAGTAGATGGGCAGGGCCTCCTCGTCGTCCGGGAAGTAGGAGAGGGCCACCTCGGTCGTGCGCGCCCAGTCCTGCTCCCTCCCCTGGAGCTCCTGCACGTGGGCGAGCTCGAAGATGGCCTTCCGCCACGCCGCGGCCCGGGGCGTGATGCGCGGGTCGTCCACCAGGTCGCGCAGCGCCACGGCGGCCAGGTCCAGGTGGCGAGCGGCCCCGCGGCGGCTCCCCTCCGCCTCCGCCCCTTGGCCCTGCTCCTCGTGGGCCCCGGCGGCCCGGAGGGCGTCCAGGGCCATGGACACCTGGCACTCGGCGTACCCCACCCGCGACTCCCAGGAGAAGAAGGAGCCGGGGAAGCGGGCCTGGTTCTCTTCCATGCGGCGGGCCGCGTCCTCCAGGAGGCCCGCCGCCTGGTAGGCGCGGCCCGAGAGGAGCAGGGCCTCGCTCTCTCGATCGTCGCGGAGGAGGCCCTCGAGGAAGTGGTCCAGGGCCTCCGCCTCCGCGTAGCGGTGGCCGGCCTCGTGGAACTGGGCAGCGGCCCGCCACCAGGCGTCCTTGACCCTGGGGCTGGGCACCCCGGAGTCCAGGAGACGGAGGCACTCCCGGGCGGCCTCCAGGTGCATGCGGCGCGCCTCCTCGGCGTCCCCCCGGTCCAGGGCCGCGGACGCCAGGCCCTCGTAGGTCCCGGCGATCTTGAAGTAGACCTCGTCGGGGGGAAAGACCGCGTCTCCCGCGCGATAGGCCTTGAGCCGGTGGAAGACGTCCAGGGCGCGCACGAGCTCCCCCTCGTCGACGAAGGCGTCCGCCACGGCCAGGAGCCCGCTCACGCGGCGGGCGGTGCCCTCCTCGTCCTCCCGGACCTCTCCCAGGATGAGCCGCCGGCGCAATCCCATGACCGTCTCCTGGACGTCCTGGGCCGGCTCGGCGAGGAAGGCCTCCGGCTCCCGGCCTCCCAGGGCGGGGTCCGCGTCCATGGCCGCCCGGTAGGACGAGGCCGCCCCGATCCAGTCCTCGAGGGCGAAGACGCACTCGGAGCTCATCACCGAGGACGCGAACCGGACCAGGGGCGTGACGTCCTGGTGGAGGACGAAGCGGAACAGCTCCAGGGCGTCCCGGTAGCGGCCCAGGCGTCGGTTCGCCTCGCCGGCGAGGTAGTAGGCCTCCTGATGGATGGCCTCCTGCCGAGGCGACTCCAGCAGGGGGCGCATCCGCCACGCGGCCCCCTCGTAGTCGCCACCCTGGAAGGCGATGCGCCCCAGGTGGAAGGAGGCCCGCTCCACCGAGTCCCGGTGGTTCGGGTAGTTGATCAGGACCTCCAGGAAGGCCACCGTGGCCTGTTCGTGGTCCCCGATGCGCACCTGCACCTCCCCCAGGTCCGCCAGGGCGCCGGGGACTGGACTCTGGGCCAGCTCGTCCACGAGTCCGCGCAGCCGCTCCTCGTCCGCCTGCATCAGGCCCAGCAGCTCGTGCTGGCGGCCCTCCAGGGCCGCGCTCTCCCGGGATCGGGGCCCCGCGAGACGGATGGCGTCCTCGATGGCGACAAGCTTCCGCCCGGTGTCCTCGATCCGGGCGGCCAGCTCGTCCCGCTGCTCCAGGAGCCGTTCCTCGTTGCGACCCGCGCGCACCAGCCGGATGTAGCGGTCCATGGCGGCCAGGGCCCCCGCCGTGTCCGAGGGCTGGATGGACACCAGGACGCTGGCCAGGTCGCGATAGTACGGGGGATTCCTGCCCGGATATCCGCCGTCGTCCCGCACCACCTGCTCCAGCGAGGCCAGGGCCAGGTCCGGTCGCTCGAAGGACAGGTAGTAGAGTCCCAGGTCGTGGTCCAGGGCCGCGACCCGGTCCTTGTTCCCCGGCCTCGCCCCCATGCGGATGGCCCCCTGGACCCGCAGCCCGTCGGCCACGTTGGGGTTCCCCGCGCTGCGATCCAGGGTGTAGCGCGCCAGGCGAAGGTAGGCCTCCGGGACGACCGGGTGGCGGGGGTGGTCCCGGATGAAGGCCTCCAGACGCGCCTGGGCCGTGGCGAGCCGGCCCTCCTCCGCCAGCCGCTGGGTCTCCGCCAGCATGACCCGGGCGGCCCGATCCGGGTCCCCGGGGCGGATGACGAAGGCGATGTACCCCAAGACGGCCGCGGGGAGGACGAACACCAGGAGGAAGAGCCTCCAGTCGCCGAGGACCCGGCGAAAGACCGCTAGGGTATCGTCGATGTGATATTTCTTGCGGACCCGCTTCCAGTCTACGAGGACGACCCTGGGCATTCAGGACCTCGGGGAGGGCGCCGGGCGGGCGCGGCAGGTGGGGTGGCCAAGCATACGATCCCCTCCCGGACGCGGCCAGGGCATCCCGCCCCGTGCGGGGCGTTGCGGGCGCTCGGAAGCCGTACCGGTCGTCCGGGGACGGTCCCCGGGGCGACGGCGGAGGGTCTTCACAAACGGGGGGCCGCGGCGGAGGCGGGCTGCTCGATCAGCGTTCGAGGGTAGCGAGACGCCCCCGCAGGACGGAGAGCCAGTGGCGGGCGCCCTGGTAGTCGGGCTGGTCCTCGAGGCAGCCCTCCAGGGTCCGGATGCAGCCGCGGAGGCGCTCCGCGTCCGCCCCCGCGGACTCCGCCGTCCTGAGCGCCTCGTAGCAGCGCCGCATGACATGGACCAGGCTCGTCCCCTCTCCCGGCGGCGGCCCACCCTCGTCGACCGCCTGTGTCGCAGCCTCCGCGGCGAGACCCGCTGCCGTCGCCGCCGGAGGCAGGACCTCCTCGCCCATGCCGGCAGCTGCTTCACCCTCATTATCGGACCCACGCGGCTCGCGCTTGAGGTCCGACCCCGCGAGACCTTCCGCCTCCACAGCCCGACGCCCCCCCTCCCTCGCCACGTGCGGGGCGCTCGCGGGCGGGGCCGGCGGGGCCGCCTCGTCGAGCCGGCCGGCGGCGGCCAGGGCGGCGCTCCGCCCCTTTCCCGCGGTGGCGACGTCCTTCCTCGCGGAGACCTCCGCCCTGGCGGCGTCCGCCCGGTTGGACTCCAGCTTCTCCGCGCGCCCCGGCCGCTTGCCGCGCGGCCCGGCCGGCGTGCAGAGGAGGGACAGGAGAGGGACGTCCTCCGGCTCCGAGGAGCGCTCGGCGAGGACATTCTGCGTCAGCAGGCCGGAAGGCACCCGGGGGGCCTCCGGCCGGCCGGTCTCCTCGAGCTGCCGCCGGAGCGACACCACCAGGCGGTCCACCATCTGGAAGATGTCCTCCAGGGGCCCCCGTTCCGAGGCGCTGGCCACGACCCTCCCGCCCGCCTGCGCGTCCTCGGCCCTGAGGTCCACCCGGAGGGTCGTCTCCACGCGGGTGACCTCCCCGCTCACCTGGAAGCGCGCCGCAGCCTCCGGGGCCGAACCCCGGCCGAGGACGGCCAGGAGGCGGCTCTGGGACAGGTCCGTGATCACCATGTCCGCCAGGCCCAGAGTGAGCCACTCCAGGTCCGGGTCCCCGGTGGGATTCCGGAAGTCCTGCACCCTCACCTGCGGGCGACAGGTCCCTGGACCGGGACCGTCGGGTACATGCCGGGTCAGGAGGTAGAGACCGAGGACCAGGGCCGCGGAAGCCCCCAGCACGGCCACCATGGCCCACCGACGGCGGCCCGTCGCGACCCGATGGGGCGCTCGGAGTCCCACGACGGCCGGGTCCCCTGCCAGGAGGCCGTCCAGGATCGCGACCACATCGGCGGCCCGGGCCGGCCGGTCCTCCGGGCGCTTGGCCAGGAGCGCCTCCAACAGGGCGGCGACCCCCTCCGGGACCCCGGTGAGCGGGGGCACCGGGTCGCGCACGATCTTCTCGAAGAGGGCCAGGGGCGTGTCCGCGCGGTAGGGGACCCGGCCGCTGAGCATCTCGTAGAGGACCACCCCCAGGGAGTAGAGGTCGCTCCGGGCGTCCACCTTGCCGCCGCGGCACTGCTCCGGACTGGAGTAGCGGGGCGTCCCCAGGTAGGTCCCGGTGGCCGTCCCGACGGCATTCGGGTCCAGGGGGCGGGCGAGGCCGAAGTCGGTGACCACCACCCGGGCCGTGGCCGGGTCCAGACCGCCGGCCCGGCTTTCCAGGGGGGGGAGGGGCCGGCCGCCCTCGTCCAGGGCCACCGTCTCGCCGTCCGGCGCGCGCCGCCCCACGGGCTCCAGGAGGACGTTGTCGGGCTTCACGTCCCTGTGCACCAGTCCCACCGCGTGGGCCGCATCGAGGGCCAGGGCCACCTCCCGGGCCACCCGCAGGGCCACACGCCAGTCCAGGGCGCCCCCCTCGCGGAGGACCCCCGCCAGGGTGGGACCCCGGACCAGCCGCATGGCGATGTAGAGGACGCCCTCGTCCTCCCCGAAGCGGTAGACCGTCGCCACGTTGGGGTGGTCCACCCGGGCCGCCAGGCGGGCCTCCCGGCGCAGGCGGCGGACCAGCTCCGGGTCTTCCGCCAGACCGGGGGGCAGCACCTTGATCGCCACCTCCCGGTCCAGGGCCTCGTCCCGGGCCCGGTAGACGGAGCCCATCCCCCCGGACCCGATATGGCCCAGGACCCGGAGGTCGCCCAGTCGGCGCCCGACGAGCCCCAGCGGCGTGGGTTCCACGGTTCCCCCTTGCTCCGTCATGGACCGTTGGACGCCCGGACCGGCGACGTGTTCCGTACCGGGGGCACCGGGTCGTGGCCCCCGCGCGTGAAGGGCTGGCAGCGCAGAATGCGCCAGGTCCCCAGCAGGAGCCCGCGACCCGGGCCGTGGACCCGCAAGGCCTCCACCATGTAGTGGGAGCAGGAGGGCTCGAAACGGCAGATGGGGATGGGATAGAGGGGGACCACCCACTTCTGGTAGACGCGGATGCACCCCACCAGAAGGCGGACCATCAGCGAGTCCCGCCTGAGCGGCCGGCGATGCGGGCCAGGGCCTCGCCGATGTGGGAGGCCACGCCCTCGAGGCTCAGCCGTGCCCCGGGCCGGGGGACCACGGCGATGTCCAGCCCGGAGGGCCAGCGGTGCCGGTTCAGGCGGTAGGCCTCGCGGATGAGGCGCTTGGCCCGGTTGCGGATGACGGCCATCCCGAGCCTGCGGGAGCACACCGGAAGGATCCGCGAGTGGGGCAGTCCGTTGGGCAGGGCCCGGACCAGGAGCGTCTCGCCGGCCACGACGCGTCCCTTCGCAAAGAGGCGGAGGATCCGGCTCCGCGAGCGTAGGCGCTCGCGGCGAGGGAGCCGGAATCGTCGAGTCGGATCCACCACGGGACGCCCCCCCGCGGGCGCCCCATGCAAGAACCGCTTGGAGGCCCACGGAGAACCCAGTATAACCGCGCGGCGGATGCGGACGAGCACCCTCACCCTCGCGGCGTCCGTGGCCGTCATCCTGGTGGTCTCGACCCCGGAGACCGCCGGGGCGGAGGGCCTGCCGGCGGCTCGGATGCGCGCCCCCTGGCCGGGGGCCCAGGCCGCGGGCGGCCCCACCACCTCCCGCGGCGAGATCCGACAGGGACGGTGGCTCGGCCTCGCCCTCCTGGACCTCTACCGGCTCCTGGTCTCGCCTCGCCTCCAGGCCCGCTGCGGTTTCACCCCCTCCTGCTCGCAATACGCCTCCCTGGCGGTGGAGCGCCACGGGCTGGTGGTGGGGTGGTTCCGCGCCGCCGACCGGCTCATGCGCTGCAACCCCTTCCGCGACCCCGGCGACTACCCGCGCCACGCGGGACGCTGCATGGATTCGCCGTAGCGTGTTCCGCCGGCTCCTGGACTGGATCGCCGGCAAGGAGGAGACGCAGGTCCCCGCCGCGAAGACCCGAGGCGAGCGCCGGCTCTTCCGCCGCGTGGGGATCGAGGGGGCCACGGTCCTCCTCGAGGGGCAGGGGCCCTACGCCGTCACCGACCTGAGCTACGGTGGCCTGCGGGCCTCCACGGGCGAGTCCAGCCTCCCCCCGGAGGCGGTCGTGGAGGGGGTGCTGCAGGTTGGCCTGACCCGATTCCGGGTGCCCCTGACGGTCCGCAACCATGGGGAGGGCCGGACGGGCTTCGGCTTCGACCACCGGGCCCCGGGCACCACGCGGGCGATCTCCGACTACCTGCGGCCGGCCATCGTCGGGGCCTCGCTGCGGGAGGTCACGGCCGTCCCCTTCCTCCCCCCCACCCCCCAGACCCGCGTCCGCTGGTTCCAGGGCGACGAGGGGACCCAGGTCTTCGTGCTGGAGGACCTGGCCGGCCGCGTCCTCCAGTCGGAACTGCACTTCCTCGACTACCTGGTCCTCTGGGAGGAGGGGCCCCGGCGGCTCCGGGTGGGACGCCTGCAGCGCGGGACCAGTCGCCCGGGCCTGGGCCGGGTGGACCCGGCAACGGTGGACTACTTCCAGGTCCCGCCCTTCAAGGCCCTGCGCGCGGCCCACCGGATCCTCGACGCCTGCGCCCTGCCGGGCGAGGTCCGCGACCCGCTCCTGGCGGGCCTGGGCATGGAGCTGAAGCGGCTGCAGCACCGCTACCTCCTGCGCGGGCGCGAGGCGGTCGTCGCACTGGTCCCCGAGGCCAGGCCCGGGCTCTCGCTCCGCGTGGTCAACCTGAGCCTCTCGGGCGTGGCCGTCCTCTTGGACGGCCTGTCCCCGGCGGACCTGGAATGGGTGCGCGGAGAGGAGGTGCTGGAGGCGCGGCTCGCCGTGGAGGGCCGGGCCATGGCCGTACGGTTCCGGCCCGCGTGGTTCCAGGCCCAGGTCATGGGGGGTCCCCTGGAGTTCGCGCAGGAGCAGGAGGCGGATCGGCTGGCCGTCTACCTGGCCCCCCGCCTCCTGGGCCAGGTCCTGGAGGAGGACACGGCCCCACCCCCCTCGCTCCTGGGGGCCATGCACGGCCTCCGGGTCCATCTCTACGTGGGCATCCATAACACCCACGTCCTGGCCGGCGTGGATCCTGGTGGCCGGCTCCGCAAGGGGCGCATCGCCTTCATGGACCAGGTCGTGATCCACGACGCCGCGGGACTGCGCTCCTACGTCAACCCCCACGAGCTCGTCCTGCCCTTTGAGGACGACCCCCCGCTGCACCGCATGGAGGTCCGCGAACAGGTGGACCCCATGCTGAAGGTCATGGTGCGCACCCTGCTCTGCTCCACCGAGACCATGGCCGAGGAGCCCCGCCGGGCCTGGCTGGAGGCGCTGGGCTGATTGCTCGGGGGGGCGGCCTCGGGCTGCGCCAGACGCAGTTCCCCCCGATGTCCCCCCCCCACGGACATTCCCCACCCTGGGACCTCGGACTTCTCCCTCCTCGCCCTGCACGCTCGTCGGGACTCGGATCTGTCTCACCCCATGTTGGCACGGAGGGCCCGTGCAGACCTGGGGGTTACCGGGTCTTGTAGACACCGCCGTACTCGGTCCCGGCGTAGACGGTGGAGGGGGCGCTCGGGTCGATCACGAGGGCCCGGACGAAGGCGCTCGTGAGCCCGGCGTTCGCCGCCGACCAGCCTGCCCCGCCGTCTGTCGTCTTGAAGACTCCGCCGACGGTCCCGGCGTAGAGGGTGGAGGGGGCGCTCGGGTCGATCGCGAGGGCCCGGACGATGGTGCTCGTGAGCCCGGTGTTCGCCGCCGACCAGCTTGCCCCGCCGTCTGTCGTCTTGAAGAGGCCGCTCTCATAGGTCCCGGCGAAGGTCCCGGCATAGAGGGTGGAG
>JACQVX010000291.1 GCA_016209495.1 Planctomycetota bacterium | reverse complement strand
TACTTGATCTCGGCGTCGTCGAGGGAGTTCATCTCCACCACGGCGGAGTGGAGCTGGTTTTGGTCCCGCATCGGGGCGTTACAGCCTTCCAGGTAGCTCACGTAGCTCCCCGGCTCGGCGATGATGAGGGTCCGCTCGAACTGGCCGGTCTCGGCGGCGTTGATCCTAAAGTAGGTGGACAGCTCCATGGGGCAGCGCACGCCCCTCGGGATGAAGCAGAACGAGCCGTCGCTGAAGACCGCCGAGTTGAGGGTGGCGTAGTAGTTGTCCGTGTAGGGGACCACCGACCCCAGGTAGCGCCGCACCAGGTCCGGGTGCTCGCGGACCGCCTCGGAGAAGGAGCCGAACAGGACCCCCATCTCCGCCAGCTTCTCCTTGAAGGTGGTGGCCACGGAGACGCTGTCGAAGACCGCGTCCACCGCCACCCCCGCGAGGTGCTTGCGCTCCGAGAGGGGGACCCCCAGCTTCTCGAAGGTGGCCAGGAGCTGCGGGTCCACCTGCTCCAGGCCCTTGGGGCCGTCCCTGGACCTGGGGGCCGCGAAGTAGACGATGCTCTGGTAGTCGATGGGGGGGTGGCGCACCCGCGCCCAGCGCGGCTCCTCCTGGGTTTTCCAGTGGCGATAGGCCCTGAGCCGCCAATCCAGGAGCCATTCCGGTTCCTGCTTCTTCGCCGAGATGAGGCGCACCACCTCCTCGCTCAACCCCGGGGGGACCGAGTCGCTCTCGATGGGCGTGGTGAAGCCGTACGGATATTCCCGGTTCGCCAGCTCGTGGATCGAGTCAGACGGGGACGCCATGCGCACCCTCCAGCGGGACGATATGTATAGCAATCTCTTTCATAACACAAGCACCATCCCGCGGGGCTGGCCCTCAGTAGCCGGCCGGCTGGCCCTCGCTGCGCGGGTCCGATACGGCCAGCATCTCGCCGTCGCCCAGGCGCTGGATGCCCTGGACCTCGCCCACCACCTCCAGCCCCTCGGTGCGGACGACGTGACCCAGGCCGATGAGGGACCGGATGGCCTCCGGGTCCAGGTCGGGGTCGGCCTCGATGCGGTCGGGCTCTGGCGGCTCCATCCACCATTGGTGATGGATGCGGGGCACCGAGGTCGCCAGGTCTAGGTCCATGCCGTAGTCCACCACGTTGGAGAGGACCTGGAGGACCGCCGTGATGATGTGCGAGCCGCCCGGGCTGCCCAGGACCAGGTAGACCCGGCCCCCCTCGTCGAGGACCAGCGTGGGGGTCATGCTGGAGAGGGGCCGCTTGTGGGGCGCGATGGAGTTCTTCTCGCCCTGCACCAGGCCGAAGGCGTTCTGGGCGCCGGGGGCCGCGGCGAAGTCGTCCATCTGGTTGTTGAGCAGGACCCCGGTGGCCCCGGCCACGAAGCCGGAGCCGACGCCCGTGTTGATGGTGTGGGTCAGACCCACGGCGTTGCCCTCGACATCCATGACCGAGATGTGGGCCGTGTGCGGGCTCTCGGGCGCCGCGGGCGGCGCGCCGGGCTTCACCCGGTCCGAGGGCGTCGCACGGGCCAGGTCGATGGAGGAGCGGATGGCTTCCGCCCTCTCGCGGGAGGTCAGCCATTCCACCGGCACCGGCACGTGGTCCGGGTCGCCCATGTGCTCGCTTCGGTCGGCGTAGGCGCGGCGCATGGTCTCGGCCAGGGCATGCAGGTGCCGCGGGCTGCCCCAGCCCCAGGCCTGGAGGTCCCAGCCCGACATGACGTTCAACATCTGGATCAGGAGGGCGCCCCCCGAGGAGGGGGGCGGGAAGGAGATCACCCTCGAACCGCGATACTCCGCACGGAGGGGCTCGCGCTCCACGACCCGGTAGCCGGCCAGGTCCTCCGGCGTGATGAGACCACCCGCGGCACGGCAGGCCCGGCTCAGCTCCTCCGCGATGGGACCCGTGTAGAAGGCCTCGGGCCCGCCCTCCGCCAGGGCCCGAAGCGTCGCCGCGAGGTTCGGCTGGCGCAGCCACTCGCCCACCTGCCAGGGGCGACCGCCCGGCAGGAACAGGGCCGCCGACTCGGGGTAGCGTGCCAGGACCTCCCTGCGGCCCTCCAGCTCCTTGGCGAGGGTGGGTCCTACCACGAAGCCCTCCTCGGCCAGGCGGATGGCCGGCTGGAGGAGCCGCGCCCAGGGCAGCCGGCCACGTCCCTGGTGGACCCGGGCCAGGAGCGCGACGAGGCCCGGGACACCGGCCGCGCGCGGGCCGTCCAGCGACTCCGCGGTGGGCTGGCCCGCCGCGTCGAGATACATGTCCCGGTGAGCGGCGGAGGGCGCGACCTCGCGGCCGTCGAGGGCGCCCTGGGTCCCATCGGCGGCGTGGTGCCAGAGGACGAACCCGCCGCCGCCGATCCCCGTCTCGTCCGGCCGCGTCACGCTCATGGCGAAGACCGCCGCCACCACGGCGTCGAATGCGTTGCCCCCGGCGGCCAGGACCTCCGCACCGGCGCGGGAGGCCTCGGGGGCCGCGGCGGCCACGGCGCCCCGGCGGGCGCGGACGACGCGAGTCGCATCCGTCGACCGCTCCGCGATGGGGCGGGGCGAGGTCGCGGCGCGCGGCGGGGCCGTGCACGAGCCCGAGGCCAGCACCGCGAGGGCCAGGGCCGCGACCGGCGCGACCCGCCACCCCGTACGCCACCACACGGTCCGCTCCGCCATGGGTCCCCTCCCACCGGGCTTGCGCCGGGCGCGGGATTCTAGGCTCGACACCCGCGGGGGTCCAGCCCGAACGCCGCGACGCTGGCCATGGGCGCGTTCCTGTGGCAGACTGGCGCGCCATGGGCCTCGCCTCCACCGCCTTTGCCCTCGCCCTGGCCCTTGCCCCGTCGACGGTGCCGGCGCGGGTGGCCTTCTCCCAGGACGCGGCGCGGCCGGGGGACCGGCTGCGCGCGGCCGTCGTCCTCGAGGTCCCGGAGGGCCAGGCCCTGGACGGGGCCGAGGGCCGGTTCCGCGTCATCCTCCACACGGGGCAGGCCCTGACCGTGGCGGGCGAGCGCATGCCACGGGGCACGGCCCTCCGCGGTCGGGTGGTGGCCCTGTACGACCTCGTGGCCGCGGAGGGGCTCCCCACCGAGGGGACGCGTCCCGTGGTGGCGACCTTGAGTTACCGTCTCCTGGACGCCGCGGGGGGCCTGGTCGAGGAGGTGGTGGGGCTGGACCTCTCGGCCCCGTTGCGACTGGCGCCTCGGGGGGCGGAGGTCCGGTCCCTGGAGGGCGACCTCTTCCCCGCAGGCGCGGCCCTCCCGGCGGCCCCGGCGGCCCTGGTGGACGAGGCGGGACGGTGGATTCCCTCCGAGGCGCGGCTAGAGGTGGAGGCCGGGGGAAAGGTGGAGACCTTCCGCATCGAGTGCACCGACACGGGCGTGTCGGTCCAGTGGATGGCGAGCGGGACCGACGTGCCGCTCATCCGACGGGGCCGCCTGACGAGGGAGGACTACCTCGGCTGCTGGGGGGTCATCCTGGGGGGCGACATCTGGACGCTCCGGCACCGGCTCTCCCGTTCGCCCGCCCCGGGTCCGCTCTGGCGCATCTCGGTAAGACTGGGCGATCGCACCCATGGCTACGAGGTGCACCCGGAGACTGGCGCCCCGGAGGGGGAGGAGGACCGACATCGGGCCGTGGCCGAGGCCATCCGGGCGGCCGTGCGCCGCCACGTGGAGTAAGGAGTCATGGAGGGCGCCGAGCCGGGATTCCAGGCTCCGGAGGTCCTGGCCTCCCTCGGCGTGGGACAGGCCCGGAGGCACATCTTTCTTTGCTGTGACCAGTCCAGGCCTCGCTGCTGCGCAAGAGAGGCCGGACTCGCCGCCTGGGCTCACCTGAAGCGTCGGCTGCAGGAGGAGGGCCTGGCCACCGACAGTGGGGGTCACGTGCTCCGCACGAAGGCCAATTGCCTCCGGGTCTGCCGCGAAGGCCCCATCGCCGTTGTCTATCCGGAGGGGGCATGGTACCGGGGCTGCGTGCCGGAGGTGCTCGACCGCATCATCGATGAGCACCTCGTCCGCGGAAGGCCGGTGGAGTCCCACCTCATCGCCCGCGGGCCCCTGGAGCGATAGACCTCGTTCCGTAGCCCACCGGGCTGTCCGCTCCGCCGGGCACTGTCGCGGGATATTGACAGATCCTGGCGGCCCCATTCGCCCATGTGCGGTTGAGATGACTCCAGTTGCGGTCCTGACACACCCGGAACAGCAGTTGGTTCACATGTGTGACACGGGTGACACACGCGTGACTCACAAGTGGCTCACTCGTGCGAGGCGGGAAGGCAAGGGGAGAGGAGATCCTGGGATGAGGCACTGGACGAAAGACGGGGGGGTGCGGAGATCCCTGGCGCTAGGTCTGGCCGTCGTCATCCTGGGCGGCTGCGACCGGCGCGAACGTCGCACGGTCACCGTACCGGTGGGCCCGGGCGTCACCGCGCCCTCGACGCCCACGCCGGCCCCCACGCCGGCCCCCACGCCCGCGCCCGCGCCCGCGCCCGCGCCGACGCCCACGCCCACGCCCACGCCCACGCCGGCCCCTACGCC
>JACQVX010000290.1 GCA_016209495.1 Planctomycetota bacterium | reverse complement strand
GCTCCGGACGGCGCGCGCCTCCGCTGCCCGTTCGGGGGCGCGGAGGCGCAATCCCGTTCCGAGCACGGCCACGCAGACGACCCGCGAGCCCCGAACGGACGAGCCCCTCCCACCTCCCCGCGGCGGGGGCTTGACAGCGCCCCGGGAACCGCCTAGGATACTTTGCTATGCAAAGTACTTTGTATCACGGGGAGGGGGCCCCCGACGGGAGCCGGGCGAGGCGCGAGCTGGAGGAGATCCGCCGCGTCGTGGCGCGCACGACGCGCTTTTCCCACGTCTCGGGAGCCGCATGGGTGGCCTCGGGGGCGCTCGCCATGGGCGCGGCGCCGGTCTGTCACTGGTTCCTGGAGGCGCGCCGTCCCCCGGGCGGGGGCCTCCTGGCGCCCCCGGGGCTCTTCGCCGAGGTCTGGGGGACCGTCTTCACGGTCTCCGTGTGCCTCCACATGGCGGGGATGTGGCGGCGAGGGAGGGAGGGGCACGACCCGACGTTCCGGAGGTTGCTCCCCCAGGTGCTGGCCGCCTTCGGTCCCTCCGCCGCCGTGGGGGCGGCCCTCACCCTCTGGTGCCTGCTCCACTCGCCCGCCCACGATGAGCTGGTGGTCCCGGCGTGGCAGATGGCCTACGGCCTGGGGCTGCTGGCGGCCTCCATGATCACCATCTGGGAGGTCCGGCTCGCGGGGCTGGCCTTCGTGGGCCTGGGCCTGGTCGCCCTCTTTGCGCTCCCCGGCGCCCCCATGTCCGTCATGGCGGCCGGCTTCGGCGGGATCCACGTGGCCGTGGGCCTGCGCATCGCCTGGAGACAGCGCCCGTGAGGGCACGCGAGCTTGGCGAACCGGTGCGCGGGACCGATCCCCTGGGGCTGGACCCGGTCATCCACGAGAGGGCGAGGCTGGGCCTGCTCAGCGCCCTGGCGGCCTCTGGGGCCCTGCCCTTCACGGAGCTGCGGGAGGTCCTGGGCCTCACGGACGGAAACCTGAGCGTCCACGCGGGCCTGCTCATCAAGGCGGGCTACCTGCGCCAGACGAAGCGCTTCGTGGATCAGAGGCCCCAGACCACCTACGCCCTGACCCCCCGGGGGCGCCGGGCCTTCGAGCGGTATCTGGCCGCGCTGCAGTCCATCATCGACGCGGCCCGGACGGAGACGGGGCCGTGAGGGCGCCGGCTCGGGCCTGCACGGCCTCCGGACCGCTCGCCTCGGCGGGCCGCCGGCTCACCCTCCAGACGCCCGGGGCGCCGGCCTTCCTGGACCTCACGGAGGAGGTGCGCTCCCTGGTGGCGGCGAGCGGGGTGCTCGAGGGCCTGGTCCTCGTCCACTCGCTGCACACCACCGCGGCTGTCGTCCTGAACGAGAACGAGGGCGGTCTCCTGGCGGACGCCGGCGTCTTGCTGGAGCGCCTGGCGCCCCGGGGCGCCTCGTACCGCCACGACGACCTGGAACACCGCACGGAGAACCTCAACCCTGGCGAGCGCCCCAACGGCCACGCCCACCTGCGGCACCTCCTCCTGGGGGCCGGGTGCGTCCTCCCGGTGGCGGACGGCGAGCCCGTGCTGGGGCCCTGGCAACGGGTCTTCCTCGTGGAACTGGACGGCGAGCGCACCCGGCAGGTCCAGATCCAGGCCCTCGGCGTGGGCGGGGCGCCGTGAGCCTCTTCGCCCCCCTCGGCCGACGCGTGGAGCGGGCCATGCGGACGGCCCCGCGGCTGGAGACGGGTCTCGCGACGGACCCGCCCAGGCCGCGCACCGCCCTGCTCATCAATCCCTTCTACCCCAAGGACCCCCACGCCTCCTTCGGCAAGCACGTCCTCACGCCTACCCTGGCCCTCACCAGCGTGGCCGCCGCCACGCCAGCCGGCTGGGAGGTCCGCCTCTGGGACGAGAACCTGCTCCAGGGGCCGCCGCCCCGGGAGCCGTTCCCCAGGGTGGTGGGGATCACGGTGCACCTCACCTTCGCCCGGCGGGCCTACGAACTGGCGGACTGGTACCGGCGCCGTGGCGCGGTGGTGGTCCTGGGGGGCCTGCACGTGACCGCCTGTCCCGAGGAGGCGCGTCCCCACGCGGACGTGCTGGCCGTGGGCGAAGGCGTGGAGGTCTGGGGGCGGATCCTCCAGGACGTGGAGGCCGGGAGGCAGCGGACCACCTACCGCGGCGACTACGCGCGGCCCTACCGCGAGGACCCGGCCCCGCGGCGGGACCTCCTTCCCCGGGCCTCCTTCCTCACGACCACGAGCCTCATCGCCACCCGGGGGTGCCACAACCGCTGCGGCTTCTGCTACCTCTCCACCGAGGGGCTGCACATGCCCTACCGGATGCGAGACGTGGCCCAGGTGGTGGAGGAGATCCGCGCCGACGGCCAGCCCTACGCGGTCTTCGTCGATAACAACCTGGGGTCCAGGCCCGACTACCTCCGGCGCCTCTGCCGGGCCCTGAGGCCTCTGGAGCGCATCTGGAGCGCGGCGGTGAGCATCGACGTCGCCGACGACCCCTCCCTGGTCCGCGAGATGGCCCTGGCCGGCTGCACCGGCGTCTTCGTGGGCCTGGAGTCCCTGGACGACCGGAACCTCGCCGATGCGCGGAAGAGGAGCCCCCCGACCGAGGACTACGCCCGCCGCGTGGGGCTGTTCCACGCCCAGGGGATCCAGGTGAACGGGAGCTTCGTCCTGGGCTTCGACCACGATGGCCCGGAGGTCTTCGCCCGCACCGTGGAATGGGTCGAGGCGAACCGCCTCGAGTGCGCCACCTTCCACATCCTCACGCCCTACCCCGGCACCCCCCTCTTCGCGCGCATGGAGGCCGAGGGGAGGCTGCTCACCCGGGATTGGGACCTCTACGACACGGCCCACGCCGTGTTCCGCCCGCTCCGCATGTCCGCCGCGGAGCTGGAGGCCGGCTACGCCTGGTGCTACCGCCGGGTCTTCTCGGGGGCCTCCATCTGGAGGCGCAGGCCCGAGGACCCCTCGGCCGTCCTCCCCTACCTGGCCATGAGCACCCTCTACAAGAGGTCGAACCTCTTCTGGCACCTCCTGGTGCGCCACCGGCTCACCGCCGCGGTCTGGCGGCCGCTCGTGGAAATCACCCGCCGGCGCCACCTGGCCTATCGGCGCCGCCTGGACGCCGGGTGCGCCCGGGTGCGCCCCGGGGCCGGCTCCCTCGTCTCCGCGGGGGTCTGAGGGCTCGGGGGGCGGCCTCGGCGCCCGCCCCTCTGTGACCCCCCCTCCGGCTCTCATCAGGTCCGAACAGATACCCCGGGGCTTCCCCTAGTGCGTATGGGCGCTCGGGAAGAGTCGCGAGACCACGACGGTGGCGTAGGACCCGGGGGGGAGCTCGAACTCCAGGCTCAGGACCTGCCGGCCGCGGCGTTCCATATCCGGCCGGGGTGGGCCTGCGCGGAGACGCCGGGGGCGGACCATCAGGGCGCGCGACTCCTCCCGGAAGAAGGTCCCGGGGACGCCGTCGATCCGGAACCGGGACACGGTGAGGCCCTCCCGCGCGAGCACCCGGTCCAGGCACCCCGCGAGGATGGGGTCGGCGACCCGCGTGCGGTGGTCGATGACCGGGACGCTGCGTCCCGCGAGGTCCGCCCGGCGCGCGGCGTCCAGCGGGCCAGGGAGGTAGAGCCGGCCGCAGGCATAGGGTCGCTCGAAGCCGCCGGGGACCCGCGTGCGCAGGTAGGCGGCGGCGGTCTCGTTCCAGACGTAGGCCTGGTAGGCGAAGACGTGCAGGGCCTTGAGGTGCGGTTCGAGGCGCGCGAAGGCCCCCGCGTGGTCGTGCGGGTGGCGCGCCAGGTGGCGCAAGGCGGCGGCGTGGGGGACGTTTCGCAGGCCGCGCGCGGCCAGCGCCTCCCAGTCGCCCCAGTGACGGACGAGCAGCGCCTGCCAGAGCGCCTCGGGGTCGCGTCGCGCGCGCGGGCAGCGCCTGCCGCGCCCGCCGCCCCGGGCGGGGCGTGGCGCCACGAGCGCCCTCCGCAGGGCCGACTCCGTGTCCCCGGCGACCAGGTCTCGGGCGGGGAAGCCCTGGCCGGCGCGGACGCTGCCGAATCGCTGGTCGTCATAGTAGTTCGGGAAGCCGTCGCGGCGGAGGTCGGCCAGCGCCCCGGGCAGCGCGGCGACCTCGGCCGACGCGAGGTCGCGCACCACCAGTCGGAAGCGGTTGCCGAGCATGGCCGCGGAACGCACCGGCTCGCGGGCGCGGCCCAGACGCACCAGGACCAGGCCCCCCCCGGCGATCCGTGCCGGGGGTGGGGCGCGTCCGACGCGGACGGAGAGGTGCTGCGCCGTCTCTGCCTGCCGGTCCTTCAGGCCGGCGACGGCGATGTTCCGGCGAGGCACATCCAGGAGGGAGGAGGCGCGATGGATGGCCTCCAGGGTCGTGAGCCGGCGCTTCTCGAGCCGGTAGACCCAGAAACTGCCGGCGGGGTCCGCCTCGAAGTCGTAGACCTCCTCGACGCGGAAGTCGCCGGGTCGCTCCTTCAGGCGCACGTCGTCAGCATAGCGCCGGGGACTGCCCGGAGCGACCATCCCCGGAGGGGGGGCAGCGCCTCCGTTGACGGGGCGGCCGGGGCCGGCTATCGTGCGGCGCCCCGGGCGGCCGCGCGGCCGTGGCCGCGCTCGGGCCCGGGAGGAAGCCATGGGTGAGCGACCGGAGGGCGCGAACGAGTGATGGACCAGCCCCCCCCTGCACCCCGGGCCGAGGACCTCATCCATGACTGGAACACGGTCGGGGGGGGCGACCCGCCGCCGGGGCGGCGGATTCGCTTCGACGACGAGACCCTGAGGGATGGGTTGCAATCCCCTTCGGTCCAGACCCCCACCATCGAGCAGAAGCTCGAGATCCTCCACCTCATGGAGGAGATCGGCATCCACACCGCCAACATCGGGCTCCCCGGGGCCGGCCCCCACGTGGTGCGGGACACCACGGAGCTGGCCCGGGAGATCGGCCGCTCCCGGATGCGGATCCGGGCCAACTGTGCGGCCCGGACCGTCATCGCGGACATCGAGCCCATCCACCGCATCGTCCAGGAGACGGGGGTGCCCATCGAGGTGGCGATGTTCATCGGGTCCAGCCCCATCCGCCAGTACACCGAGGACTGGAGCCTGGACCGGATGCTGGCCCTCACCGAGGAGGCGGTGCGCTACTGCGTGGACCGCGGGCTGGACGCCATGTATGTCACTGAGGACACCACCCGCGCCCACCCGGAGACCCTCCGGCGACTCTACGGTGCCGCCATCGCCTGCGGGGCCAGGGCGGTGGTCGTCTGCGACACGGTGGGTCACTCGACCCCCGAGGGGGCTCGCCAGGTGGTGGGCTTCGTCCGGAGGCTCATCGAGGAGAGCGGCCGCGCGGTGCGCCTGGACTGGCACGGCCACAACGACCGGGGCCTGTCGGTCCCCAACAGCATTGCCGCCATCCGCGGCGGGGCGGACCAGGTCCACGGCTGCGCCCTGGGCATCGGCGAGCGGGTGGGCAATACCCCCATGGACCAGCTCCTCGTGAACCTGCACCTCATGGGCTGGGTGGAGGGGGTGAACCTGAGGAAGCTCCCGGACTACTGCGAGGCGGTGAGCCGCGCCACGGGCCACCCCATCCCGGACAACTACCCCATGGTGGGCCGGGACGCCTTCGAGACCGGCACCGGGGTCCACGCGGCGGCGGTCATCAAGGCCTTCCGGAAGGGGGACCACTGGCTGGCGAACCGCATCTACAGCGGCGTCCCCGCGGAGGAGCTGGGGAGGGAACAGGTCATCAAGGTGGGGCCGATGAGCGGGCGCTCCAACGTGGTCTGGTGGCTGGAGAGGCACGGCGTGCGGCCCTCGGAGGAGGTGGTGGACCGGGTCTTCCGGGCCGCCAAGCTCTCCACGCGCAACCTCGCCGACGAGGAGATTCGCAACCTCGTGGAGCAGGTGGCCTACGTGGACGAGTGGAGCGTGTAGGGCGTCGGGGACGACGGAGACAGGGCCAACCGGAGGCCGTAGCGACGGAGCGCGACCGCGGGGACGTCGCCTCCCCGGAACGTCGCGCGGGCGAAGCCCGGCGTGCTGGGCCACGCCCCGCCGCGAGGCAGACGTAGGAGCCGATACGGCGTCTCCGGGGCGCGGTAGAGGGTCACGTCCTGCCGCCAAACCCCGTCGCGGTCGATCCGCGCCGGAAGGCTCGCCGGGGCATGGCGGGCCTTCGCGTCAGGGGATCGTGCAGTCCTCCTCGAAGCGCACAGCCAGGACACCTGGCGCAAGCGGCGCGAGGCAGTCGCAGGCGTAGGCCGCCGTCGAGAGCGAGAGCGTCCCCCTAGGCTCGAGGCGCCCCGTCCAGCCCCCGGGGTCGTACTGTCGTACGCGCTGGCGGTTGAGCGCCCGCGCCACCTCGTCGAGCGCCTGCTCGGCCTGGAGGTAGCGCGCGAAGAAAGGCGTGCACTTGCCCTCCCGCGCGGCGGCATGCCCCGGCACCGCCGTCAGCGCCGCCCCGTAGGCCGCGTTGGCGGCCCCGAAGGCCTCGCTGACCGCCGTCCGCGCCTCGCGCAGGCGCCGGCGGGCATCCCTCATATGACCCCCTTCGAGTGGGCGTAGACGATGGCCTGGCAGACATCGCGCAGGGCCTCGACGAGACGGCGGCGGTTCCACCCGCCTTCGTGGCGGCCGGCGCCGATCCCGCGGATGACCTGGGCCATGTCCACGCCATGGATGCGCTTCATGGTGTAGTAGTGCTGGGCAGGCCCGCCGTCCCTTCCGGGCAGGACGCCGAGGTCGTGGGCCGGAACCATGTTCGGGTGCACCAGCCGACCCGTCCCCCGGGCCTCGCGCAAGATGCGGGCGACGGCCTCCGGCTGTGCATCGCCCAGGATGAGCTTGAGCGCCACCTCGAGGCCGAATCCCCTGTCATGGACGGAGACGACCCGCCCCAGCCCCCCACGGCCGATCTCGTCCCCGACCTACTCCGCGATGGCCTCCTCCCAGAGGCGGCCGAACTCGGTGCGATACTCGCCGGCCAGCCGCTTGTCCGCGACGAGGACCACGTTCTCCCAGTTCTTCTCGTCGGCGGCGCTGGTCCAGTTGAAGGAGCCGGTGGACACCGCGGCGCGGTCGTAGACGCCGAACTTGTGGTGGAACTTGGCCCGGCGCCACTCCGGGTCTGCCATGTCGCCGCGGACGTAGCGCACGGGGACCCCCGCCTTTCGCAGGATCTCGTTCTGGCCGTACTTCACGTCCTTCTGTTCCCAGTCCAGGATCACCAGGACCCGCACCCCCCGCTCGTGGGCCGCCACGAGGGCGCGCCCCAGGTTGGCGTTGGTGAACTGGTACATGGCCACCAGGACCTCGGTGCCGGCCCCCTCGATCCTGGCGAGGATAGCCTCCTCGACCCCGCCCCCCGGCGAGAAGAAGGCCTGCACCTCCACGCCGGCCCGCGAGCCCTCGGCCAGGATGGCCGCGACCGCGACGAGCAGGCCGGCCACCGTCGCGCGTCCTACCATGCCCATGCCCATGCCCTCCCCAGGGGGTCCGCTATCTTAACACCTCCGGCACGTCGGCGGCGCAGCGGAACCCGTCGAAGGCCGTGCGCGAGTCAGGCCGCGCCGCCGCCCGCGCCGTGACCCGGGCGGCGTGGGCGTTGTCGTGGAACGAGCCCCCGCGGATCACCCGGCGCGGGCCGTCGTGGGAGGTGGTCCGCCAGGCGGAGCCCGGGTAAGGGCCGTAGACGCTGGCGGTCCACTCGGCCACGTTCCCGGCCATGTGCAGGCAGCCCGAGGGCGACGCCCCCTCGGGGAAGGAGTCCACCGCCACGGGCGCCCCCCGCCCCGACTCCTCGAAGTTCCCCAGGGCGTGGGAGAAACCCTCCCCCCAGGGCCAGAGGAGGCCGCCCTGCATGGCCCTGTCCGGCGCGCCACGCGCCGCGGCCTCCCACTCCTCCTCCGTGGGGAGGCGCTTGAGAGCCCACCGGGCATATGCCGCCGCGTCTTCCCAGGAGACCTGCACCACGGGGAGGGCCTCCTCCCCGGCCGGCGGGGCGCCGCCTCCCCAGCCCTCGGGCGCACGGTGGCCGGCGACCTCCACGAAGGCCGCGTAGCCGCGTCGGGAGACCTCCAGGCGGTCCATGAGGAAGGGCGCCAGGGTGACGACGTGGGCGGGACGCTCGTCCTGGGCGCCCTCGTCGCAACCGACCCGCACCTCGCCCCCCGGCAGGTAGACGGTCCCCGCCAGGGACGCGGCCGCCGCGCGGGCCGCACCGGGGAGGCCGTCGCCGGCCTCGGCGAAGCCCTCCGCCCGCCCGAAGGCCGCCGCCGCCTCGTCCATGCGGCTGGCCCGGAAGAGGCCGCGCCCCTCCTCCACGAGTTCGTCCCTCCGGGCCTTGCGCGCGCGCGCGATGCGCTCGTCCGCCTCGCCGGGGGAGGCGGCCAGGCCGCGGGCCTCGGTGTAGGCGCCGATGGCGGCCTCCAGCTCCCCGGCCTGCTCCAGCCGCCCCGCCTCGGCCATGTGTCGCTGGTACTCGAGCTGGAGCCGGCCCTGTCCCTCGCAGCGGACCGCCTCCCCCTCGAGGGAGGGGTCTCCTGGGGCCTCCATGGTGGCGTGTCGCCAGGCGGTGGCCGCCTCGGTCCAGCGGCCCTGGGCCTCGGCCTCCCGGGCCTGGGCCCGGTAGTGCCCCACCCGGGCCTCGACGATGCTGGCCCCCAGGGCCAGCGAGGGGTCCGCCCGGAGGGCCGCCTCCAGGGCCGAGGCCGCGTCCATGAGACGCCCCTGGGACCGGGCCTCCTCCGCGGCGGCCAGGTGGGGCGCGGCCCTCGCCCGGGCGCGGGCCGCGCGGACCTCCTCGTCCCCGGGGTAGGCGGTCTCCATGGCGAGCCACGCCGCGGCGGCGGCCTCCCAGTCGCCGGATCCCTCCAGGGCGCGGGCCGAGCCGGCCCATCGGTCCCGCAGGGCGCGCACCCGCTCGTCCAGGACCGACGCCCCGCCCCCCTGCACCAGGTAGCGGGCCCGGCGGTAGGCGCGCAGGGCCGCGGGGTAGTCCCCGGCCTCCAGGGAGGCATCGCCCTCGGCCATGGCCGCCGCGGCGTCGGCCTCGGCGGACGCCACCCGGGGGACAAGGGTCTCCGGGCCGCCCCCGGCCCCCGTCCCGCCCCCGCGCGGCCGTGCGGCGAGCCACCACACGAGGGCCCCCGAAAGGACGGCCGCCGCCGCGAGCCCGCCCGCGAGACTGGCCCAGGCCCGGGCCCCGGGCGGGGGCGCAGGGGGGCCCTCCTCGCGGGGCCGCCGCCGGACCGGGAGCTCGACCGGGTCCTCATCGGCCAGGGGCACGGGGGCGCCGAGGTCCTCCAGCACGGGCAGCTCGTCCCCGCTCTCCTCGGGCATGGCCCGGGTGAAGGCCTCCTCCACCTCCTCGGCCGTGGGGCGGGCCGACGGGTCGGCGAGGAGCATCCGGTCCACCGCCTCCGCCACGTCCTCGGGCAGCCCCCCGACCGCCTCGGCCAGGGGCTGGCTCACCCGCTCGCGGTTCGCCCGTAGATAGGCCTGCTCCGTGGCCACGGGGAAAGGCTCGTGGCCCGAGAGGGCCTCGTAGGCCAGGACCCCCAGGGCCCACACGTCGGAGGCGGGGACGGGTCGCACCCCGCCGAGGACCTCGGGGGCGGCATACTTGGCGTAGGACCAGATCGGCCCCGTGGGCACGTCGTCCCTCGCCCGGGGTCCCCAGGGGGAGAGGCCCAGGTCCATGAGCTTCGCCGCCAGGCGGCGGTCCCCCTGGAGGTGGAATCCGAAGGTCTCCGTGGGGCTCCCCACCAGGACGCTGGCCGCGGTGAGGTCCGCGTGCACGGTCCCCCGGCGGTGTGCCTCCGCCAGGGCCCGGGCCACCTGGCGGACGGCATCCACCGCCTCGGTGGCCGAGAGGCGCCCGCGACGGAACCGTGCCCCCAGGGACTCCCCGGCCACGAACTCCATCCCGTAGAAGAATCGGCCCTGGAAACGGCCGGTCCGGAACACGCGCAGGACGGTCTCGTGGTCGATCTGCGTGGAGAGCTTGGCCATGCGTTCGATGCGCCGGCAGAGGTCCTCGTCGCCGGAGGCCTCCTCGTCGAGGATCTTCACCGCCTCGACGGAGTGGGTCCCCGCCTCGACCGCCTTGTAGATCTCGCTGTGGCGACCGCGCCCCAGGCGCTCCTTCAGTTCGTAGCGATCGAATCTCCCCCGGCCCTCGGTCCGTGCGGCTCGGCCCTCAGCCACCGTCGATGACCCCCTCCACCTCCAGGGAGCCGAGCCGCGACGGGACCTCGAGCTCCCCGGGGCAGCGGGCGCATCGGTAACGGTTCCCCGCCCGGTACCGGTGGACGGTGAACTGCGCCCCGCAGGCGGGACAGCGGAGGATCCGCTTGCGCTGGAAGGCCAGGAGGTTCTGTACCAGGTGCGTGGAGAGGAGTCCCTGATCCACCAGGATGCGGCCCAGCGGGACCCGGCGTCCCTGCTCCGCCAGGAGGCCCTGGGTGCGGAGGACGCGGTTCATCTCCGGCTGGGAGACCAGTCCCTTCTGGACGGCGAGCTGGGCGAAGAGGATGTCCTCGCGGGGCCGCCGCGAGACCGGGTCCGTGCCACGGAAGGCCTCGTCCTGGAGCCGCATCAGCTCCTCCAGTCGGCCCGGGTCGAGGGCGCCCTGGGCGATGAGGACCTCCCCCAAGGAGGCGGCGCCGCCGTGGGCCTCGTCCAGTTCCTGGGCGTCCAGGGCCGCGTCGAGCGCCGCTCGGGTGAGATAGCCCCGAGCCAGGGCGATCTCCCCCAGGAGGAGCGGCTCGCGCGAGGGCTGGAGGGCCAGCCGGGCGGCCGCGGCGAATTCGTCTCCATCCGGAGGTGGCTCGCGCGCCCCGTCGAGGGGGGCGGTCGGGGCG
>JACQVX010000019.1 GCA_016209495.1 Planctomycetota bacterium | reverse complement strand
GCCCAGGAGGGCATCGATGTCCGTCGGGGCCTGGAATTCCAGGCCGGTGGGTGCCGCCCCCGGACCGCGCTCGCCCAGCAGCTCGGCCGCGATCTCCAGGGCCTCGGAGAGGCGCCGGGCGTGCAGGTAATAGTCCCGCATGAAACGCTCCACCCCCAGGCCGGTGGCCGAGTCGTGATACCCCAAGGCCGCCGCCAGCTCGATCTGCAAGGGCTGCTCCAGGACGTCGTGGTGCCGATCCGTCAGGCGGTGGAGCTGGTGGCGCACGCGCAAGAGGAAGTCCTCGGCCCGGTCCACGTCGTCGCCGCGGATGTCGGTCAGGCCCGGATCTTGCGCCAGCCACTCGGTCAGAGGCCGGCCGCGAGAGCCCTGCGCCAGGGCCAGCCAGCAGAGGACGTGGTGATCCCGCAGCCCGCCCTTGCCCTCCTTGATGTGGGGCTCCTTCACGCAGACCGCGTCGCCAAAGCGGCCGTGACGCCCGCGGGCCTCGTCCAGCTTCCAGGCGCCAAAGAGCGCACCGCGCTCGCGGCGGTAGGGGACCAGCAGCTCATCCTCCAGGAAGCGGGCCAGACCCGCCGCCTCGGGCGTCAAGGGCCGCGCCTCCAGCATGGCCGTGGCGTCGCTCAGCCGTTCCAGCGCCTCGCGGCATTCCGTCGGTAGACGGCAGGCATGTCCCACGTGGAGTCCGGCATCCCAGAGCGGCTGCAACAGGCGCGCGACGTACTCGGCCAGGGCGACCCCGGTCACGCCGCCGTGCACGATGAGCAGGTCCACGTCGGAGCGGGGCGAAAGCTGGCGCCGGGCGAAGCCGCCCGTGGCCAAGAGCAGCACGTCGCTGGGACGCAGATGCCCCAGGGCCGCATCGTGCAGCGCCCGCACCAGCGCCTCCAGGCCCTCCGTCAAGGCCCGCGCGTAGGCCCGGCCCTCGAGGGCATGCTCGGCCCACAGGGCCTCCTGGAAGGCGCGCCAGGCTCCCTTGATGCGCGCAGCCTCGCCCCCCCGCGCGGCCGCGACCAGGGCTAGGAGTTCGGGCCCCATGATTGTGTTCACCGAGGCGGTGCGGCCGTCAGATGTCGTAGTAGAGCGCGAACTCGTAGGGGTGCGGCCGCAGGCGCAGCGCGTCCACCTCATGGTGGCGCTTGTACTCGATCCAGCCGTCGATCACCTCGTCGGTGAACACATCGCCCTTGAGCAAGAACTCGCGGCCGCGGTCCAGGTTCTCCAGGGCGGCGTCCAGCGAGGCCGGCGTGGTCGGCACCTTGGCCTTTTCCTCCGGCGGCAGGTCGTAGATGTTCTTGTCCAGCGGCGGCCCTGGGTCCACGCGGCGCTCGATGCCGTCGATCATGGCCATGCAGATGGCCGCGAAGGCCAGGTAGGGGTTGCAGGAGGGATCGGGGCAGCGGAACTCCAGCCGCTTGGCCTTGGGACTGGCGGAGTACATCGGGATGCGCACGGCCGCCGACCGGTTGCGCGAGGAATAGGCCAGCTTGACCGGAGCCTCGAAGCCCGGCACCAGGCGCTTGTAGGAGTTGGTGGTCGGGTTGGTGATCGCCAGCAGGGCCGGGGCGTGATGCAGGATCCCGCCGATGGCGAAGCGGGCCAGGTCCGAGAGGCCGGCGTAGCCATCGCCGTGGAACAGCGGCTTGCCGTCCCGCCACAGCGAGGCGTGGGTGTGCATCCCGCTGCCGTTGTCGTTGAACAGCGGCTTGGGCATGAAGGTCACGGTCTTGCCGTGGGCCGCGGCGGTGTTCTTGACGATGTACTTGAACATCATCAGCTTGTCGGCCATGCGCACCAGGGTGTCAAAGCGGATATCGATCTCCGCCTGGCCGGCGCTGGCGACCTCGTGGTGCTGCTTCTCCACCTGGATGCCGCAACGCTCCATGGTGAGGATCATCTCGCTCCGGATGTCCTGGAGGCTGTCGGTGGGCGGGACGGGGAAGTAGCCCTCCTTGTGGCGCGGCTTGTAGCCCAGGTTGGGCCGCTCCTCGCGCCCCGTGTTCCAGGTCCCCTCCACGCTGTCGATGTGATAGAAGCCCTCGTGGGCGTTCTGGTCGAACCGGATGTCGTCGAAGATGAAGAACTCCGCCTCGGGGCCGAAGTAGGCCGTCTCCGCGAGCCCCGTGGACTTGAGGTAGTTCTCCGCCTTGCGCGCCACGTTGCGCGGGTCGCGGGAGTAGTCCTCTCGGGTGATGGGGTCCTGGACATTGCAGGTGAGAGTGAGGGTGGTCACCTCCAGGAAGGGGTCGATGAACGCCGTGGTGGGGTCCGGGACGACCAGCATGTCGCTCTCGTTGATGGCCTGCCAGCCGCGGAGGGAGGAGCCGTCGAAGCCCAGGCCCTCCTCGAAGACCTCGCGGGTCAACTCGCCCACGGGGACCGAGAAGTGCTGCCAGCTCCCCGGGAGGTCCATGAAGCGCAGGTCCACGACCTTGACGTCCCGCTCCTTGCACAGGTTCAGAATCTCACCCGGGGTCGACATGAGCTCGCGTCCTCCTGGCGATCGGTTCAGATGGCCTCCGGGCCGCGCTCGCCGGTGCGGATCCGGATCACGTCCTCAAGCTCCTGCACGAAGATCACCCCGTCCCCCGGCCGCCCACCGCCGGTCCTGCCGGCCCGGGCGATGGCCGCCACGGCGGGTCCCGCGAAGGCCTCGTTGACCGCGACCTCCAGCTTCACCTTGCGGACCAGCCGGACCGGGCCCTTCATCCCGTGGATGCCCTCCGTGGGCGGTTCCTCCTCGCCGATGCCCTGTACGTCGCCCACCGTGAGGCGGTAGACCTCGGCCTCGCCCAGGGCCTCCTTCACGGCCTCGAGGCGACCGGGGTCGATGATCGCGACGATCATCTTCATGGGGGGCGGGGGTGCTCCGCGGGGGACGGGGCGGGATTATAGTTGGGGCACCACGTGTTGCAAGACGCGATTGCGAGCGGCACGCCCTTGCCGCGAGGGGAGGGTACCATGGCCACGGCGGAGGTCACGGTGCGGTTCGCTGCCGTGGGGGTGGCCTACCTCGTGGGGGCCGTCCCCTTCGGCGTCCTGGTGGGGCGTTGGCGCGGGGTGGATGTCCGGACCCACGGGAGCGGGAACATCGGGGCAACGAACGTGGGGCGGGTCCTGGGCTGGCGTGCGGGGGCGCTGGTGTTCGCCCTGGACTTCCTCAAGGGCCTGCTCCCCACCCTCGGGGCCCTGGGGCTCGCGCCGGCGGCGACGGGGGGGCCCGACGTCCTGGTGGTGGGGACGGGCTTCGCAGCCGTGGCGGGCCACGTATGGCCCGTCTACCTGGGCATGCGCGGGGGGAAGGGCGTGGCCACCGCCTCCGGGGTCCTGGCGGCCCTCGCCCCGATCGCCTTCGGCGCGGCCCTCCTCTCCTGGCTCGCGGTCCTGGCCCTGGGCCGCATGGTGTCCCTCTCCTCGCTGGTGGCCGCCCTGGCCCTCACTGCGACCCAGGCGGCGCTCTGGCTGCGCGAGCCCTCGGGCGGCGAGGGCCTTGTCGCCGCCCTCTGCGCGGCGGTGACGGTCCTGGTCTTCGTGCGCCACCGCGGCAACATCCGCCGCATCGTGGCGGGGACCGAGTCCCGCGTGGGAGGTGGAAAACCGCCTTGAGGCGCCGCCCCGTGGCGCTAGAATACGCCCCGCCGGCCTTCGGGGCGTGGCGCAGCCTGGTTTAGCGCGCTTGCATGGGGTGCAAGAGGTCGGGAGTTCGAATCTCCCCGCCCCGACCAGTAAACATGCGGCTTCCGAGACAATTTCCTCGGAGGCCGCTTCGCTTATGTCACCACCTGGGTATGCACGTGAGTCAGGGGCCCCCTTGGGGCCGCCTGCCGCGGCCGGTCTGCCTCACGAGCGTCGCGTAGGGCGCGGGCGCTACGCTCACGGCGTTCTGGAGCAGGCGGTAGAACAGGAGACCGCGGCTTCGCGATGTGCGCCGGTTGAACCGGAAGGTGAACTCGTCGAGGTAGTAGTCGAGGTGCTCGCGGGAGACCGCACCCTGGAGGGTGCCAGTCAGCCAGCGCTTCAAGAGCGACGCGACCAGGTGGACGTGCGGCAGCAACCCGCTGGCGTTCTTGCTGGAGCGGCGGATCACCCGGCGCTCGTGCTGGTAGCCTTGGCCGGGCAGGGACTCGTAGGAGTGCCAGCCGTCCGTGACCACCGTGCTCCCTGCGGTCACCGCGTCCTGGACGAACCCAATCAGGGCAGGGCCGGAGTGGTCCGGGACACGACGGAGGCGGACGCGACCGAGACGTCGACCGTTCAGCTCGACAGCGACGGCGACGAGGGCCTTCTTCCCGATGTGCCGCCCGCCGCCACCCGACTCCTCGCCACCGATGAGCGTCTCGTCGACCTCCACTGTGCCGTGAAGCGCGTCGCGTCCAGCTCGGACCATCGCTCGCCTGAGCGTGTGAAGCCACGACCACGCGGTACGGTAGCTCCCGAGGCCGAGGACGCGCTGCACGTCGAGCGCGCTCGCACCGTACTTCTGGCTCGTGACCCACCCGATGGCGCGGAACCAGACCGCGAGCGGGAGCTTGGTGTCCTGGAAGACCGTCCCCGCGGTCACGGAGATCTGGTGGCCGCAGCGCTGGCACTCCCGGACAGCGCGCGCCCCCACCCAGGCCCTATCGTTTCCACAGGCCGGGCAGAGGAAGCCATTGCCCCAGCGCAGGCGAGCCAGGTACGTGCGGCACGCCTCGTCATCCGCGAACAGCGCGTCAAGCTCTCGGGCGGTCTGGGGGTAGTCCACCATCCCCCGCGAAGTACTCAATGGCGGAACCTGAGTCAGGGACAGGGGCTTGAGCATGGTTCATCCTCATAGCCGTGTCCGAGGCCGCGGTCATCGACACCGGCACGCGCAAGGTCGTGTACGCGCGGGAATCACCCGCTCCGGTACTCCTTCGCGCCGAGGTCGTGGCGTCTGAGCATGCGGTGGAAGCTTTCGCGTTCGATCCCGGCTTCCCGCGCGGCCTCGGTCACGTTCCCCGCGGTACGACGCAGGAGCTCGACAAGGTAACGCCGCGCGGACGCGCGGGCCGTCTGGTTCATGTAGCCCTTGTAGGAGAGCGGTCCGGACGACGCGTTCGCGTCGCGGGCTTGTTCCGCGCGCGGCGTCGCGGCGGACAAGTCAGGGAAAGCGGCCTGGTCGAGGATGTCGCCATCGGCCAGGAGGACCGCCCGCTCGACCAGGTGCTCCAACTCGCGCACGTTGCCTGGCCAGGCGTAGCCTTGGAGCAAGGCCAGCGCGCCGGGTTCCATCAAAAGCACCGGCTTCCCCAGACGGTTGGCGTAGAACCGGAGGAAGTGCTCGGCGAGGACGGGTATGTCCTCCGGCCGCTCCCGCAGCGCAGGCACGCGGATCGGGAAGACGTTCAGACGAAAGTAGAGGTCTTCGCGGAAACGGCCGCGGCGGACGTCCTCCGCAAGATCGCGGTTGCTCGCGGCCACGAAGCGGACGTCCACCTGGTGTGGGGCCGATCCTCCCACCGGGCGCGCCTCGCCCTCCTGGAGCAGGCGGTTCAACTTCACCTGGAGGTCCGGCTGCAGCTCGCTCACCTCGTCCAGGAACAGCGTGCCGCCCTGGGCCGCTCCCAGAAGCCCCTCGGAACTACGGATAGCACCCGAGAACGCGCCCTGGACGTACCCGAAGAGCTCGCTCTCCAGCAAGTCGCGGGGGATGGCGCCGCAGTGCACGGGGATGAAGGCTGCCTCGCGCCGCGGGGAACCTTCATGCACCGCGCGAGCCACCAACTCCTTGCCCGTTCCGGTCTCGCCGGTCACCAGAACCCTGGTGTCGGTCGCCTTCACCCGGTCCAACAGTTCCAGGACGCCGCGAATGGCGGAACTCTTGCCCAGGATCGGACGTTCTCCGATGGACCCGCCCAGGGTGCGGCGCAGCGCCAGGTTGGTCCTCCGCAGCCGCCGGCGTTCCAGGGCGCGTTCCACGACCAGGAGCAGGGCCTCGGCCTGGAAGGGCTTGGTCACGTAGTGGAAGGCGCCTGCCTTCATCGCTTGCACCGCCTGCTCCACGGTGGCGTAGGCCGTCATGACCACGACTTCCGTGTCGGGACCGAATCGGCGTACGCGCTCCAGCAAGGCCAGTCCGTCCATGCCCGGCATGCGCACGTCGGTCACGACGAGGTCGAACTCCTCCCCGGCGAGTTGTTCCAGCGCGGATTCGGCCGTGGAGGCGGTTTCGACCGTGTGCTCCTTCTGGAGCATGCGGACGAATAGCTTGAGCACATTCAGCTTGTCGTCCACTACGAGGATACGCGCCATCAGGAGGTCTCCCCCGGGCGGCGGCCGGGCAAGGACACTGCGAAACGCGCCCCTTCGCCCTGACGGCTCGCCACATCGATACGCCCGCCCAGGGCGGTGACGACGCGGTAGCAGATCGCGAGCCCCAGGCCGGTGCCCGCGCCCTTGGTGGTGAAGAACGGGTCGAAGATCCGGTCCATGTGTTCGGCCGGAATGCCCACTCCCGTGTCGGACACGACCAGGTGTACCCCGCCGTCCGGCAAGGGACCCGCTTCCACCGCTAGCTCCCCGCCCTCCGGCATGGCCTCGTAGGCGTTGTTGACGAGGTTGACTGCAAGCTGTTTGAGCCAGCGGCGCTCCACGTCCAGGAGCAGGGGACCTTCGGCGAAGGAGGACCGTACCTTCACGGCCGCGCCGGCACGAGTGCGGCGGGCCGTCTCCAGCGCATCCTCCAGGACTTCCCGTACGTCCATGGGCTCGTCCACCCGATCCACCGGGCGGGCCAGGTCTAGCAAGTCCCTGACGATGCGCTGGCACTGAAGGGCCTCCGCCTCCACGGTGGCCAGGTCATCGGCCATGGAGCCACCGGGCGCGGCCTCCTTGCGCAGCGTCTGCACGTAGCCCAGGATCACGCTGATCGGGTTGTTGATCTCGTGGGCCACGCCCGCGGCCAGTTCCCCGAGGGATGCCAGGTGCCGCGCGCGCACCAGTTCCTCCCGCCGGTCCCTGAGCTCGCGCGTCATGCGGTTGAAGGACGCGGCGAGTTGCCCCAGCTCCGTGGGGTCGGACACGGCGAGCTCCGTATTCAGCGCGCCCCGACCCACGGCCTCGGTGCCGGCGACCAGCTTGCGGATGGGCGCCACGATGGAGCCGGCCAGGAGCCAACTGAAGGAAAGCGCCAGCAGGGTGGCGACCGCCACCGAAACCAGCGTAACCGTGCGCGCCTGGCGGCTGGCGCCACGCGCAAAGGCGGCGGTGTTCTCGATCCGGGCGTCCAGGCGGCTGCTCAAGGTCTCGTTCACCGCCAGGATGTCGTCCAGGATCTCCTCGGTCTTGTGGTGCAGGGGCAGGAAGCTCTCTTGTTCGCCACGGCGAACCACGGGCAGGATTTCCTCCTGGAAGTGCCGGTCGAAGTCCCGGCCCCGAGCGTCCAACTCCTCCAGGAGGTGCATCTCCTCGGGGTCTGTAAGGAGCGAACGCATCTCGCACAACCACCGCTCCATCGCTTCCTCCGCCCGCTGGTAGTGCTCCTCGTGCCCAGGACCTCCGCCCAGGAGGACGTGGGCCTCGTGGATGTATTTCTCCCGGGCGTAGTTCGCCAACTGGAGACCCGCCTTGCCCGCCTCCTCGACTTTGTGGATTTCCTCCAGGGCACCGGCCACGTCCTGTTGGCGCAGGTAGGAGTAGGCAGCCACGCCGAAGAAGCTGAGGATGACCAGGCCGAAGCCGAGCATAAGCCGGCTTCCAATCTTGTGCGGACCCATCATCTCTCGGAGTCCCCTTCCTTGAATGTAATCCGGCCGGTTCCAGTGTAACCCTTCCGGTCACAGCCGCGGACGCTAGGCCCCTTGGCCTCGCCCCCTGGTAGGCCCCGCACTTGAGGGCGAGCCGGATCGCCAAGGCCCTGCGGAATGGCGTTCGCGCGAAGACCACCCTGCAAAGGTTCAGCCCGATTCGTTTGGAGATCGACACGCCGTGTGGCCACCCCGGATCCTCTGTCTCGCCCTGGTCTGGATCGCAGGCTGTGCGGCCGCCCCGCGTCCCGCCGGAGATGTCCTTCCGCGACAGGACCCGTCAGTGGATCAGGTCGGCGACCCCGCCGCCTTGGCCGCGCCGTCGCCGTCGGTCTCGGAACCCGTCCTCCGGCCCGGTGGCGCGCTGCGCCTGGACGAGGCGATCCAGCTCGCGCTCTCGCGCAACCCGGGCCTCTCCGCGATTCGGCGCCAGGTCGGCGTCGCGGAAGCCGAGGTCGAGATCGCCCGGCAGTACCCTTATAACCCGGAGTTCCAGACTTCGTCGGCCGGGGACTCCCTGGGTGCGGGACGGGACCGCGAGGCGGACATCGCGGTCGGTCTGGGTCAGACCTTCGAGACCGGCGGCAAGCGGCGCCTGCGGAGCGAAGCTGCCTCCCTGGGCCTCGATGCCGCCCGGGCCAAGGCGGCGGATGCTGAGCTGCGCGTGCGCGAGGAGGTCAGCACCGCCTTCTTCGCCGGCCTTCTCGCGGCGGCCAGGCGCAAGGTCGCGGAGACGCAGCTCGATCTCGGCCGCAGGCTCCTCGAGGTCGCCGAGGCCCGCCGGGTCGCCGGCGACATCTCGGAGCTCGAGGTGAACCTCGTGCGGCTGGAGGTCCACCAGGCCGAAGCGGCTCGGGTCGAAGGGGCCGCGGAGGTCGCGAGGAGTCTTGCGGCGCTCCGGGAACTCCTCGGGCTCGGCCGCGCGGAACCCCTCGGCCTGGAGGGCGGCTTCCCTTTGCCGAAGCCTATGCGTGGAGAGGACCTCGCGGTCCAGGCCCTTGCGCGGCGCCAGGACCTCCGGGCGCTCCGGCTGGAACGCGAACGCGCGGCCGCGCGCGCGGCCCTCGAACGGGCCATGCGCCGCCCGGATGTCACGGCCGGGATCTTCTACCAGTACACCCGCGGCTCCATCGAGAACCCGAGCGGCGCACCGCTGAACGACAGGGACCAGCTCCTGGGGTTCAACGTGGCCATCCCGATCCCCATCTTGAACCGGCGCCGGGGCGAGATGCTGGCCGCGACGCGCGAGGTCGCACGGCTCGATGCCGAGGTCCTCGCCATCGAGGCGCGGATCCATAGGGAGGTGGCGGTCGCCGGAGAGCGGCTCCACGCCTCCCGGGCCCGCGCCGCGCTCTACCAGGACGAGATCTCGCCGCTCGCCGAGTGGAACCTGGAACAGACCCGTGAGGCCTACCGCCTGGGGGAGATCGGAACGGTCGAGGTCCTGCGCGCCCAGGACGAACGGGCCCGGGTGGCGTTCGCCGCCGCGGAGGCGCTCCACGACCGGGCCGTGGCCGAGGTGGCCCTCGATGCCGCCGTCGGAGGGGCGCCATGAGCCGCCGCCCTGCTCCCCGCGCAGTCTTCTTCGCCCTGCTTACGTCCGGTCTCGTGCCGGTCCTGGCCCACGAGGGGCACAAGGCCATCCCGACCCGGGGATCGAGCGTCGAGGGGGACACGGTCCGTCTCTCGGCGGATGCCAGGGCCGCGGTCGGCCTCCAGGTGGCCGACGTGGATTCCGGGACCCTGGAGTCCGTCGTCCGGGTGAACGCGGACGTGGCGCTCCACCCCGACCGCCATGCCTTCGCATCGGCCCGGTTGGACGGGCGGATCGTCGCCATCGCCGCTCGACCGGGGACCGTCGTCGCCGCGGGGGATGAACTCGCGCGCGTGGAGAGCCTGGACCTCGATGTCCTCGGGATCGAGCTGATCCAGTCGCGCACCCAGCTCGACTACGTCCTCAAGGACCGCGAGCGGATCGTGGCGCTCGTGGACAAGGGGCTCGCCGCGGCCAAGGAGCAACTCGATGTGGAAACCGAGTGGCACTCCCTGGAGATCGGCCTCGACGCCGCGCGGCGGCGCCTCCTCGCCGTAGGGCTTGCTTCGGAGGAGATCGACGCCGCAATCGCGGAGGGGAAGTCGCCCCGCACGCTCCCGGTCCGCGCGCCGATTGGCGGCGTGGTGATCCACGCGGACCTCGAGGTCGGCCGGTTCGTCGAATCGAGCGACCACCTGTTCGAACTCGCGGACCTGAGCCGCGTCTGGATCGTGGGCGAGGTCCCCGAGGACAAAAGCGCGCAGGTGCGAGTGGGGGCCGAGGTCCGGGCGAGTTTCGCGGCCTGGCCGGACCGGCGCTTCACCGGGTCCGTGGAACGCCGCGCTCCCGAGATCGACCGGAAGACCTCCACGCTCAGGGTCTACACCGTGTTTGACAATCCGGACTTCCCGGACCTCGCGCTGAAGCCCGGCCTTGGCGGCGACCTCGAGATCGTCGTCGCGCGGGCCCAGGACGCCACCGTGGCGCCGCTCGCCGCGGTCATGATCGAGGGGGGCGCGGCCTTCGCCTTCCTGGAGGTCTCGGAAGGCGTGTACCAGAAGAAGGAACTGGTCCTCGGGATCAGGACCGGGGACCTCGTGGAGGTGAAAGATGGCCTCTATCCGGGGGACCGCGTCGTAACGGACGGGAGGCACCAGCTCGCGGGACTGTTCACCCTGGGCGTGCTCCGGCTGTCCGCAACGGCCCGGCGCAACCTCGGCATCCAAACCGCCGAGGCGAATCTTCAGCCGGTCGATGGTGTGGTGCAGACCTTCGGCACCGCGCGGGTCCAGACCGGCCGCGAGTTCGCGGCCTCGACCCGCATCCAGGGGAAGGTGCTCCGGGTCCTCGTGAACGTGGGCGACCGGGTGAAGGCCGGAGACGTGCTCGCCGAGGTGGAGAGCCTGGAGCTGGAGGGGCTGGAGATCGACCTCCGGCGCGAGCGGCTCCGCCTGGACCTTGCCCAGGCGGCCCGTGGACGGGTGGAAGGTCTCGCGGCCCAGGGGATCGCCGCGCCGCGCGAGCTGCTCCAGGCCGAGCGCGAGGCGTGGGAAAGAATGATCGAGCTCGCGGGCCTCCGGCGGCGCCTGGAAGCGCTCGGGGCGGCCCCCGAGGCGATCGCGCGTGTGTTGGAAAGCGGCGAAACCTCGCCCGTCTTCGAAATCCGTACGCCCATCGCCGGTCTCGTACGCGCGCGGGAAACCGTGCCGGGCCAGGTCGTGGGGGCGGGGACGACGATCACGGAGGTCGCGGCTCTCGCCCCGCTGTGGATCGAGGCCGCGGTGCCGCAGGAAGCGATCGGCCGCGTACAGGCCGCGGCACCCGCACGTTTCCGGTCCGCGGCCTTCGGGGAAAGGAGCTTCGAGGGCAGGATCGCGGCGACCCTGCCGGTCCTGGACGAGGCGACGCGTACCCTGCCGGTCCAGGTGGAGGCCGGGAACGAGGACGGACTCCTGCTACCCGGGATGCGCTTCGAGGTCGCGATCATCGTGTCCGCCGCGACCGAGGTCCTCGCCGTCCCGCGCGCCGCGGTCGGCAGCGATGGCGGCCGGCCCTACGCCGTGGTCGAGAACCCGGACGGCACGTTCAGACAGGTCGCGTTGGAGTTGGGGCTAGGCGACGACCGTTACGTCGAGGTGGTGCAGGGTCTCGACCCGGGGGACCGCGTAGCGGTCCAAGGCGTCGAGGCGCTCCGGTCGGCCCTCGCGAGCGTGCGCTGACATGAAGCCCTCTTCGCTCCACGAACCCCACGGCCTCCTCAACCAGGCCATCTCCTTTTCGCTCCGCAATCGCGTCCTCGTGCTGGCGGTGGCGGTGCTCCTGGTTGCCTACGGCGGCTATGCGGCCTCGCATCTCAAGGTGGACGTCTTCCCGGACCTCAATCGCCCGACGGTGACGGTGATGACGGAGGCCCCGGGCCTGGCCCCAGAGGAGGTCGAGGTCCTCGTCACCTTCCCGATCGAGAGCATGCTCAACGGGGCGACCGGCGTGACCCGGGTGCGGTCGGCCTCCGGCGTGGGGCTCTCCATCGTCTGGGTCGAGTTCGCGTGGGGCTCGGACATCTACATCGACCGCCAGATCGTGAACGAGAAGCTACAGCTCGCGGCGGAGCGGCTCCCCGGCGGGATGGACCCGGTCATGGGTCCGATCAGCTCGATCATGGGCGAGATCCTGCTGGTGGGCATGGCCAGCGAGAACGGGAATACCTCACCTCTGGAGGTCCGCACCCTCGCCGACTGGGTCGTCCGCCCGCGCCTTCTCTCCGTCGGGGGCGTGGCCCAGGTCACGGTCATCGGCGGGGGGCTCAAGCAGTACCAGGTGCTCACGGACCCGCGCCGGCTCGCGCGCTTCGACGTGACGCTGGAGGACCTCGCGAAGGCGGTCGAGGCGGCGAACCTCAACACGGGAGGCGGTTTCCTCCTGGGAGGAACGAAGGAGTCGCTCATCCGCATCACCGGGCGGGCGGAATCCCTCGCGGACATCGAGAACGCGGTCGTCCAGTCCCGCGAGCCGCGCCCCGTCCTCGTCCGCGACGTCGCCGAGGTCCAGTTCGACCATCCGGTCAAGCGGGGCGACGGGAGCGTCAACGCGGCGCCCGCCGTGATCCTCTCGGTGCAGAAGCAGCCGAATGCGGACACCCTCACCCTGACCCGGACCGTGGACGCGGCGCTCAAAGATCTCTCCGGGGCGATCCCCGCGGACGTGAAGATCAACCGGCACATCTTCCGCCAGGCGGACTTCATTTCGGCCGCGATCACCAACGTCGAGGAGGCGGTCCGCGACGGCGCCATCTGGGTCCTCGTCGTCCTCTTCCTTTTCCTGTGGAACTTCCGGACGAGTGGTGTCACCCTCACCGCGATCCCGCTCTCGATCGTCGTCTCCGCGCTCCTCTTCCGGTGGTGGGGGATCTCGATCAACACCATGACGCTCGGCGGACTCGCGGTCGCGATCGGCGAGCTGGTGGACGACGCGATCGTGGACGTGGAGAACGTATTCCGCCGGCTCAAGGAGAATGGCCGCCTCCCCGACCCGCGGCCGATCCTGGAGGTCGTCTACGACGCCTCGAGCGAGATCCGTAACTCGATCGTCTACGCGACCCTCGTGATCGTGCTCGTCTTGATCCCGCTCTTCTTCCTCGGCGGGCTGGAGGGGCGCATGTTCGCGCCGCTCGCCCTGGCCTACGGGACCACGCTCGTGGCCTCGCTCCTCGTGTCGCTCACGGTCACGCCGGTGCTCGCGTCCTACCTGATCCCGGGGGCGAAGCTCGTGAAGGAGGGGCGCGACTCCTTCCTCCTGCGGTGGCTGAAGGCCCTCGACACCCGCGTGCTGCACTGGACCCTGCGGCATCCGTGGAAGGTAATCTCGGCCGCGGCCGCGGTCTGCGCTGCGTCCTTCACGAGCTTCGCCTTCATGGGCGGCGAGTTCCTCCCGCCCTTCAACGAGGGGACCATCACCGTGAACGTCATCGCCAACCCAGGCACCTCGCTCGAGGAGTCGAACCGGCTCGGGGCGATCGCCGAGAACTTGATGCGCTCCGTGCCGGAGACGGTCTCCACGGCGCGCCGGACCGGACGCGCCGAGCTGGATGAGCACGCCGAGGGCGTCAACTACAGCGAGATCGACGTGGTCCTGCGGCCTAGCGCGCGGAGCCGCGAGGCGATCCTGGGCGCGGTCCGGGACAGGCTCACCGTGATCCCCGGTGTCCTCGTCAACATCGGCCAGCCCATCTCGCATCGCCTCGACCACATCCTCTCGGGCGTGCGCGCGCAGATCGCCGCGAAGATCTTCGGCTCGGACCTCCCGACCTTGAGGCTCAAGGCGGCGCAACTCTACGACCTGGCCGCCCAGGTCCCGGGCGTGGTGGACCTCCAGATCGAGCCCCAGGTGGAGATCCCCCAGGTGCGCGTGGCCATCAAGCGCGCCGAGGCCGCCCGCTACGGCCTCACCGCCGAGGCGGTCGCCCACACGCTCGAGACCGCCCTCAACGGCCGGACCGTCTCGCAGGTACTCGAGGGGCAGCGGGCCTTCGACCTCGTGGTCTGGTACGACGCCAAGGCGCGGCAAGACCTCGACGCGATCCGCTCGACGCTCATCGACACGCCGGCCGGGCGCATCTCCCTCGGCGCCGTGGCGGACGTGCTGGAGACGAGCGGGCCGAACACGATCCATCGCGAGAACGTCCAGCGCCGGATCATCGTCTCCTGCAACACGAGCGGCCGGGACCTCTCCGCCGTGGTCGCCGACCTCCAGAAGGCGGCGGCCACGCTCGAACGCCCCAAGGGGCAAGGGTACTTCATCGAGTTCGGCGGCCAGTTCGAGGCCCAGCGGGAGGCCACGCGGACCCTGCTCGTCCTCTCGGTCCTCTCCGTCCTCGGGATCTTCGGGCTCCTGCTCAAGGCCCTCGGCTCCTGGCAGGCGGCCCTCCAGTGCATGGCGAACATCCCTCTCGCGGCGGTCGGAGGCGTGATCGCGATCTTCCTCACCTCGCGCACGCTCTCGGTCGCCTCGCTCGTGGGTTTCATTACCCTCACCGGGATCGTCGTCCGCAACGGGATCATGATGATCTCGCACTACATCCACCTCATGGAGCACGAGGGCGAGCGGTTCGACGAGCGGATGATCATCCGCGGTTCGATCGAGCGGCTTGCGCCCGTGCTCATGACGGCGGCCGTGGCCGCGATCGGCCTCGTGCCCCTGGCGCTCGGCGCCGGCCAGACGGGCAAGGAGATCCTGCACCCGCTCGCGGTGGTCGTCATCGGCGGGCTGATTTCATCGACGCTGCTCGACCAGGTGGTCACCCCGGCGCTCTTCTTCAAACTGGGCCGGAAGATCTATGAGCCCCGATTCCGCGGGAGTACCGCGGAAGGGCCGGAGGCAGGTAGGACGGGGGGTTCGTAGTCGAGGAAGTAGTCAAACAAAGGGAAGGAGTAACGACATGAGGACGTTCGCAATGATGGCGCTCGGCCTGGCGGCCGGGCTGGCGTTGAGCTTGGGCGTTGCGCGAGCCCAGGACGATGGGCACCACCACGGGAAGGGGCCGGGTAGAGGGGACGAGCCAGCCCGGACCGCGACCGGTGAGGTGCGCGTCTACCTGCTAGACGGGCACAAGCAGCCGGTATCGATCGAAGGGATGAGCGCCACGATCACCCTGGAGCTGGCCGGAGGCGCGAGGAAGACCGTGAACCTCGCGCCGGCGCGGGGCGATCTCGACCACGGCCAGACGCTGCCCCTGGGTGAGCAGTTCGTCAGCCTCGTGGTGAAGAAGCCGCACGCGCACGGGGAGGAAGGCGATGACGAGCACGGTGAAGAGGGGCATGAGGAACATGGTGAGGGGCATGGCGAAGAGGGGCATGAGGGACATGGCGAGGGGCATGGCGAAGAGGGCCACGGCGAGCACGGTGCGGAGGTGGCGTTCTTCCAGGGCGACATCCCGATGGATGCCTACGCCTGTCCCATGTGCGACGTCATGACGGAAGGGCCGGGAGACTGTCCGAAGTGCCACATGGCCATGAAGAAGGGGCCCATCTCCTTCAACGCGGTCGTGGTCCTGCGAGGGAGGGACGGCAGGTCGCGGAACGTGAGAGGCTTCAAGTATCCGACCATGCTGGCCCCGACATCTCTCGCGGAGGCGATCGAACAGCTCGACGCGGTGGCGGCCGCCGTCGATGAAAAGGTGGGTGCGGGCAGCCTCGACGAGGTCCACCTGGCCGCGGAACACCTCACGGTCATCGGTGAAACGCTGCCCGGGCTCGTGGCGGTTGCCAGCCGGCATAAGGCCGATGCCTTGGGCCAGAAGCTCAGGACACACTTCGATGAACTGGACGAGGCCGGGGACGCGGGCGACGCTGCCAAGACCCGGGCCGCGCTGGATCGGCTCCGCGCGACGATCACGGAGATCAAGAGGCTCGGGAGGTAGGGGGTATTGCGGTCCGGGTTGCCGTGGGCGAAGCGGTTGGGCGAAAGGTCCAACCGCGCGCCCTCGGTCATCGGATCATCGCCCGGCCCGAGGTGTTTGGTCTGTACCACCGGTACGAGCGGGTGGCGGCCTGATGCCACCGCGGAAGTAGCGCGCCAAGCCGTCCCGGCGGATTGAGCGCACTGCGTCGTCTTCGGCAGGCGCGGCCGCCAGGGCGGCGGACGCGATGAGGGACAGGGGCTTGCGCATGGTTCATCCTCCTGTGCGCCGGCTAAACCGGCGAGGTGTTGTGAATGGGAAAATCGCCTCCTCAGCAGAATCTGTGGGTACCCACCGGCTCGGGTAGCTTGCCGAGCGTATGGTAGAGAGCCACTTCGACCGTTCGGGAGCTTCGGAGGCCGTAGGCCCTTCTGGTGGTCAGTTTCGCCTTGTTGTGGAAGCCCTCGACGGTGGCGGTGGAGATCGTGCCCTTGGCCCGGAACCAGTTCAAGATGAGCTCGCGGTGACGCCGGAGCATCCGGGCGACCTTCTGCATAGGTTCCAGCCGGGAACGCATTGTCCGGGTGCACCACCGGTCCAGGAACTTCCCCGCCCAGGTCGGCGAGACGTAGTTCCAGAAGCCCTGGAAGTCCTCCTTGAGCAGGTAGGCACGGACCGTCCGCAGGTTGTACGCGAGGAGCTGGCCGAGCGTGACCTCCTGCCGTTCGGTGAGGTTCTCCGGCCGTTTGAGCAGGCACCAGCGGGTTCTCTTCAGGACGGGCTCGCATCCGTCCGCCTTCAACCTCCTGGCCTCCTTGGCCCGGATCTCGTCGATGGCCTTGCTCATGTGCGACATGATGTGGAAGCGGTCCACGACGTGGACCGCGTGGCCGGCCTTCTTGGCGATCACCTGGAGGTAGGGCTTCCACATGTCGCTACAGATGAACTCCAGCAGGGTGCTTCGCTCGCGCCCCAGCCACTGGAAGAAGCGGAGCAAGGTCTTGGTCCTCCGGTCCTGGCCCACCCAGAGAAGCCGCTTGCACTCCTCGTTGATCTGGTAGACGACGGTCAGGTACTTGTGCCCGCGCTGCCACAGGATCTCGTCCATGCCGATGGCGGTGATCCCGGCCATGCTCATGCGCGCGCGACCCCACTCCACGGCCATGTCGACCGACCGGAAGACCGTCTCCCCACTCGTATGGAAGACACGGGCCACGTCGATCCAGCTCAGGCGCCGGGCCCATCCTGCCAGGAACCACGCGTAGCTCGTCGTGATGCGATGCCTCCCGACGGCCCACGGGACCTCTTCCACCTTCACGCCGCAGGTCTCGCAGTGAACGCGACGCATGACATAGAGGAAGTACACCAGGATGCCCCACAGCGGCACGAACTGGAATCGCCGCTGGGCCAACGTGTCATAGCCTGGGCCCGGGCGGTGACAGCGCGAGCACACGGGGCGGCTGTTCGCCCGAGGACGGACGTCCACCTCCAAGACGAGGTCGCCTGGGGCGTCCCCAATCAGCCGGATCTCCCCATAGACGAAAGATCGATGCCTCTCGATGTGGTGGAGGATAGTCTTGAGCTGCACCCTGCGCTCTCCTGGGGGCTTGGTCTGATAGCACTGCCATCCGCCCAGGATGCGGCGCGGGGTGCTTCCACTTCTTGTCCTTGTGTTGCCTCTACAGCCAGGGGGGATCGGGGGGCGCAGCCCCCCTGTTCAACCGCAGAAGGGGGTGCCGGGGGGACACCTCCCCCCGGCTTCCTTACCCACAGATAGGGCGGAAGACCCAGTGATTGTTTTACGGCGACTCAGTACCGTGGATCACCCGGAAGTGGTCCCCGCGGTCGTCCTCGTGGGGGCGGAGGGTCAAGGCCTCCCGGAACCGGAGACCGAAGCCGCGCATGAGGTCCATCTGTAGCCCGAGGCGGTCGGGCCGCGAAGGGTCACGCGCTCCCGGTCGCGGAAGGCGAGGCCGAGGCCGGGGGTGACGATCGCGGCGAGGTCCCCCTCGATGTGGAGGAGGCCCCCCGCGCGCGCCCCCGCGTCGGGCGGCGGGACGAGGAAGTCGACGGTCACGCCAGCGGCGCCGAGGGCCGCCCACCGCTGGAGCGTCGGCTTCCCGGCCATGTTGACGTCCGGACGGAAGCCGGCCCGGCGGAGTCGGGCCGCGCGACCTCCTGGTAGCGGGTCGTGCCCAGGAGGCCCAGGGACAGGCCCACGTCGAGGTCCGCGGTGCCGACGTGGCGGTCGGCGGGTCGAGGGACCCCCACACGGGCGAGGAGGAGCGCGGGGACGAGACCGCCGACGACGACGAGGTCGTCCGCGAGGTCGCCGAGGAGGGTCGCGACGTGGAGGCAGGTCGCGGTCACGTGCTCCAGGTG
Source organism: Planctomycetota bacterium (assembly GCA_016209495.1). Lineage (GTDB taxonomy): Bacteria > Planctomycetota > JACQVX01 > JACQVX01 > JACQVX01 > JACQVX01. The sequence goes on along the minus strand of JACQVX010000019.1, from coordinate 4,584 downwards.
TTCCGGGCCGTAGTCGGCGGCGCGGGTCGGTTTGTCCTTCACCGGGTCCCCCAGGCGAGGCGCTTCTTCCGCAGCTGCTCGGCGGCCTCCTTCGACCGCTCGGGCATGGCGAGGAGATCGAGGTAGACCTGCACCGGGGAGGCGCACCGGAGACCGGTCACCTCCTCGGCGCCCTGGAAGACCCCCTAGTCGTTCGGGAGCACGAGCCACAGGTTGGCGCCGCGCGATTCCGCCCGGAAGCCGAGGTCGTCGAAGACGGCCTGGGCGGGGAGCGCGGCGACGTAGACGGCGGCGGTCCGGAAGGCGGCGAACGGGGCCAGGAGCCAGGCGGCCGGGAGACCCGTGAGTGCGTGGTCCACCCGCGCGCGCGCCAGCGCCCGTACGACGGTCCGCGCGAGATCCTCCCCGTCCTTCGCCGGGGCGTGGCCCTCGACGACGTGGTGCCTCCGGAAATCGTAGTCCTCGGCCCACGCGTCGAGGAGGAGCGCCGGATCCCGCGGCCGGACGCCGCGCGCCGGGTCCCGTTCGACGAGGCCGTCCTCCTCGAGGCGACGGAAGATCCGGCTCTCGAAGCCCGCTCCCAGGCCCGTCTCGCGGGCGATGTCCTTCTGGGTCCGGAAGCGATCGACCGCCGACAGGAGGACGCGGGCGACCCGTGCGCTCTTCGGGGCGAACGGCGAGGAGGGGCGGCCCCGGGAGGGGAAGCGGTCCGGCCGAAGCCCGCTGAACTACCGGCTACCGGAGGTGGGGATCGACGAGGGCAAGGATCTGGGCCATCCGCTCCAGGACGTCGGCGTGCCTCGGATCGCCGGAGTCCCGGAGGGCGAGTTCCTTCGCAAAGAGCATCGCCAGGTATCGGAGGAGGCGGCGTCGCTCGCAGGCGGACCGGAGGTAGTCCGGGTGGCGCCGGTTGACCTCCCATCGGCCGTCGACGTAGCGGCTCCGCCACCCCGCGTGCGGTTCGTCCACGAGGACCGGCTCGGGGATGCCTGCGTCGCCCCGGCCGTCCCCCCCCTCGTCGGCGACGACGTCGACCCGGGCCTCGCCCGTGGCCGAGGCCCCGTGCAACGCCGCGACGGCGGAGACCCTGGCCGGGCCCGGCGCGGGGCCCGCCCGGAACGTCGCGTGCCGTCCGTATCCGGCCTCGATCGCACCCACCCCGTCGGCCGACCAGACGTAGACTACGTCCCCATCGAGGCGCCGCCCGCCGGCGTCGAAGGCCGCGGCGTGGAACCGCCTGGGTGACCCCACGACGACCCGTGCGGCGGCGGGGGTCACCCGGACGGCGGCGAGGGGCCCCGGCGGGAAGAGCGGGAGGTCCTCCTCCGCCCCGTCGTCGCCCTCCCCGTCCGGCTCGGTGGGAGCCGCCACGGGGAGGCCGACGGGGTCCGCCGGCTCGGTCCCGCCTGGAGTCTCCGGCATCACGGGGAAGAGCTCCAGGTGGGGGATCGCGCGGACGAGGTCGCGGAAGACGCGGCGGAGGTCCTTCGCGAGGTCGCGCTCCTCGGCCACCGCCCGCTCGACGTCGCGGGCCTCGATGGCCTCGAGGATCGACCGCTCCACGGAGAGGACCGCGGCGTGGAAGGCCGCCGCCCGCTCGTCTGGGGCGACGCCGCGCCGCGTCCCCGGCGCGACCTCGAAGTCCGCGAACTCGATCGTCCCCGAGAGGCGTCCGAGCGTCCATGGCGGGTGGGCGAGGTCCGGGAAGTCAGCGACCCGATCGTAGACGACCGCCCCGCCCGCGGTGATCGCCACGACCGCCTCCTCGGCGGCGCCCGCCTCCACGTCGTGGAGATCGAAGCGAACCGGTCCGAAAGGGCCGGCCCGGACGGTCGCGACCGCGATCGGGTCGCCGCGGAAGCGCGGCGGGATCACCCGGATCTCCCTCTGCGCCCGCCCCCGCGCGAGCCGGTCGTGAACGCGGAGGTCGACCCCCCGTTCCTGGATCTGGCCGCGGAGCTCCATGGCCAGATAGTCCGCGACCCGTCGCCCGGAGAGCCGCGTCTGGACCGTCGGGTGGAGGTCGAGGACCACGACCTCGGTCCACGTCTCCCCCTCGAAGAGCCCGCCCCGCCAGGGCTCCATCTCGACCTTGGGGTCGTCCTCGAAGAGCCGGAGGACCCAGGGCTCGCCGCCCGCGACCCGGGTCCGCATCTCCAGGATGCCCCCCAACGACCAGAAGCCGAGGATCCCGATCCCGTAAGTCCCGAGGACGAGCTGCTCCCGCCGCTCCGCGGGCGAGAGCCGGCGCTTCAGGGACTCGCCCACGTGCGTCGCGAGATAGCGCAGCGCCTCCTTCCGGTCCCGGTCCGGGAGGACTCCGGCACCGTCGTCGCGGACCTTGAGGCACGTCCGGCGCCGCTCCCGCCCGCGCTCCACGGTGACGGTCCGCGCCCCCGCGTCCAAGGCGTTCTGGACCAGTTCGGCGAGGGCCTTCTTCGGGTCGTTCTGGGACCGCGCGAGTAGGCGAATGAGGTCGAAGGGGTTCGACGGGCGGATCGTCGTCGTGACGCGGTCGGCGGGGGGACGGACGCGGGGCACGGGAATCGGGGGCCTACCCCCCGCGCTCCTCGCGGGGATCGTAGACGCGGATTCGCGCGGGCTCCACGATCCAGAGACGGCCGGTGAGGTCCCGGGCCTTGAGCGCGGGGAGGGCGCTCGCGAGGGTCGTGCGGATGAGCGGCGGGATCGCACGGGGGGGCCGGACGACGACGATCCCCGCCGTCGGATCCGGGGGGAAGAGGAAGGCATTCCAGCAGTCGAGGTCGAGGGTCACGAGCGTCCGACGCGTACGGAGACAGGCCTCGTAGATCGTCTCGTCCGGCCTTCCCAGCATCCGCTCGTGGAGGACGGTATCGACGTCGTGGCCGCCTTCAGCGACCAAGGGGATCAGCCGAAGGTCGAAGTTCTCGTCGAGCTTGAACCTCACGGACTCGCGGGACCCACCGGGATCGGGATGACGCGCTCGGTCGTCATCGCGGCCGCGTCGGTCAGGGCTGCCCGGATGTCCTCCGGCTTGAGTTGCGGGTAGGCCGTCAGGATCTCGGCCTCGGGGATCCCCGCGACGAGGTTCTCGACGATGAGGGAGACCCAGATCCGCGTCCCGCGGATCACGGGCTGCCCGAGGCAGACCTTCGGGTCGATGGAGATACGCTTGAGGAGTACGTCGCGATCCATGGTGCCCCCATGATCGGGCGATCGGCCACGAACGTCAAGGAACCGGCCCCGGGGAACGCGGCGGGGCGCCGACCCCGTAGGCCAGCGCCCCGCGCGAAGACCTGCTACATTTCCGCTACATCCTGGCCGCGCGTCCTCCGTCCGACCAAGGTAACCTATTGTATCGCTTGGTGGAGGTAAGGGGAGTCGAACCCCTGACCTTCTGGATGCCATCCAGACGCTCTCCCAACTGAGCTATACCCCCAGGGACCGGCCTGGGCCGGGACGGATTGCATGATAGGGGGGCACGCCGAGGCTGTCAATCGCGCCCGGGGGGGCGGTTCCGTGGCGGGCGACGACGGGGGGGATGAGGCCCCTCGCGAGGCCCCTCGCCTCGTCGGTGCTCGCCGCGTCCCGGATCCTCGGCCTGGGGTTCTCCTTCACCGGTCCCCCGTTCCTCGCCCGTACCCGCCTCCCCGTCGCGCCTTCCCTCCGGCGGCTGCTCTGCGCCGCGCTCCTCGTGCTCGCGTCCCGGCCGGGCCCCGCCTCCCTGGCGCGCGCGCCAGAGGGCCCGGAGCCGCTCCCGGCGCTCCTCCGGCGAGAGGTCGCGCAATTCCCGCCGGAGTGCCGTGGGGAGCCCTTGCAGGAAGCGCCGCCGCTCCTCCACCCGGCGGCGGTACTGGTCCTGGAGCCAGCGCCGCCGCTCCCCGGGCGGGAGCGAGCGCAGCCGTTCGCGCACCTCCTCCGGAACCGCCGCCAGGATCTCCTGCGCCGCCCCCCGCCAGGCCTCCAGGCGGCCGCGGAGGCGCTCCCGTTCGACGGGCTCCGCCTGCCGGAGGCGCTCCCGCCCCGCCCGCATCCGGGCCGCCTCGCGGGGGTCACTGCCATCGAGGCCCTTGAGGGTGCGGAGCCTCTCGCGCAGACGGGCCTGCTCCGCGGGCGCGAGCCCCTGGAAACGGCGGTGGCGTTCCCGGAGGGCCGCTCGCTGCTCCTCGCTCATGGCGCGCCAGCGCTCCAGGCGCTCCCCCAGGCTCGAGCCGGGAGGCGCGCCGCCCCCGGCCGCCGGGTCACTCGCGGCCGGGCCCGCCCCGGCCCCCGGTGCCTCCTGGGCCGCCGCGGGGGCGACCACGAACAGGACCGCCGCCAGGAAGGCCGCCGCCGGGGAGACGGGCCGTCTCACGCCCCCCACTCCGACTCGGCGTCATAGGCCTCGACGGCCTCCAGCTCTTGGATCAGCTCCCAGTCCACGAGCAGGTCCATCTCCTGGAGGAGGTCCAGGTCCTCGACCACGTCCAGGTCCTCCTCGCTCCCCAGGGCCCAGGGGGAAGACGCCGGGGCCGCACCCGAGCCAGATTGAGGGGGGGACATCGGGGGGGAACCGTCTTCGGTGCCCCCCCGAGCCATCAGAGCCCCTCCCCCCCGCCGAGG
>JACQVX010000289.1 GCA_016209495.1 Planctomycetota bacterium | reverse complement strand
GGGGCCTCCTCGGTCGCGCCACCCGGGGGACCCCCATCGGCCGGAGGCGCCGCCTCCGCCTGCCCCTCGGGACGGCCGGCCCGCAGGGCCTTCAGCCGGGAGAGGGCGCTCCCGACCCTCGCGTCATGCCTTGCCACGGCCGGGGGTGCGGCCTCCGGACCGCCTTCGGAGCCGGGCGGTTCCGGAGGCTCCGCCCCGGCCGATCCTACCTTGAGGGACCGGAGCCTCCGGGTGATGGCGCTCATGGAGCGGTCCGGCCGCACCAGGGTGCCCGCCAGGCCCGGGCCCCCGCCCATGCCCAGGCCCTGCACCGCCGCGGCCCCGGCGGGCGTCGCCGTGGCCGGCGCGACGGCCGCGGTCCCGGCGTCCACGATCACGTTGCGAAGCTGGCCGTCCACCAGGGTGGCCTGGAGGAGCTTGCGCCCCGTGAGGAGCGCCTCCCGCTCCTCCACCCGCTGCCGCCGCGCCTCGACGGACGAATTCTCCGGGTCCACCTCGGCGATGCGCTGACAGGCCCTGCGCGCGGCGCCGATGTCCATTCGCTCGAGGTGCGCGTCGGTGAGCTTCTCGAGGGCCCGGGCCGCCTCCAGGCCGCGGCCCTGCCGGTGGAGGGCCTCGGCGGCCACCTCCAGCCCCACCGGGTCCCGTGGGGCCACCTCCAGCAGGGCCTGGGCCGAGGCCAGGCCCTCGGCGTAGTCCCCGGCGGCGGCGCACAGGCGGGCCGCGGCCGCCAGTTGTTCCACGGCGCGAGCCGTGTCGCCCGCGTGGCGGAAGAGGTTGCCGAGCCCGCGGAGGGCGCGCGGGTCGTAGCGGGAGACCTCCAGGATCGCGCGGTAGGCCGCCTCCGAGCCCGCGTGGTCCTTCTGGGAGAGCAGGAACTCCGCCAGGGCGTGGTACTCCGCCAGGGCCTCCTCCGTACGGCCCTGCCGGCGCAAGAGGCCGGCCAGCTCCAGTCGCACCGCGCGGTTGCCGGGCGTGATCTCGGCGATCTTCCGCAGCGGCTCCAGGAGTGCCGCCTCCTGGCCCGACCCCCGGAGGGTCTGGGCTATGCCCGTCCAGTGGGCCACGGCCTTGTCCGATTCCTTCTTGTTGTCGTAGGCGTTGGCGAGCCACTGGCGGGCGAGCTGGTTGTCCGGGGCCAGCGCCACGATGCGCTCGTAGATGTTGATGAGGAACTCCCAGTTGCCGCTGCTCTCGATAACCCCCGAGCGGACGAGGTTGTCCGCCAGGCGGTTGTAGGCCCGCACGGCATCCTCGGTCCGGCCGACGTCGGTGAGGATGCCGGCGGCCTGGATGTGGGCCTCCACGCAGCCCTCGTCGAACTCCATGACCCGTCCCAGGGTGGCCAGGGCGTCCTCGACCCGGCCCAGGGTCTGGAGGCGGGTGGCCAGCTCCGTGAACTCCACGATGGCGGTGATGGTGTCCCCGGAGGCGCGCAGCCTGCCCGAGAGGGCCTCGAAGGCCTGCCGATCCGCGGGGTCCGCCGCCAGGAGCCCCTTGAGGGCCTCCACCTCCTCCTCCACCTCGCCGCGCGCGCGGTGGTGTTCCACCAGCGCACTCCAGTGCGGGACGGTCTCCTGCGAGCGGCCCAGGCCGGCCAGGGAATGGACCAAGAGACGCCGGGACTCCGCGTCGCGCGGGTCCAGTTCCACCACCTTCTGGAAGGAGGCCACAGCCCCGTCCGCGTCGCCTCGCGCCAGGGCGCGGGAGCCGTGGTCCAGGTAGCGGGCCACGGCGCGCCCCGACAGGCCCTGGGCCTCGTAGCAGGCCGCGACGCGGTAGGGGACATCCGGTCGCTCGGCGCCCAGCTCCTCGGCGCGCTCGTAGAGCCGTATGGCCTTCTTCGTGAGACCCCTCTGGTAGCAGTCGTCTCCGAGCCGGAGCAGCTCCGTGGAGTCCACCGGCTCCAGGCCGCCCGCCTCCACGAGGCCCCGCAGGACCTTGAAGGCCTCGAAGGAGGACATGCGGGCGTAGTCCGCCACCTCGCCCGCGTCCTTGAGTCCGTCCGCCAGGGAGAGGACCTCCCTCTCGGCGTGGAAGCGGTCGGGGTGCTCGAAGTAGCGGTTGCAGCGGAAGGTCGCCCGGTAGACGTCCCGCGCGCTGGGGAGGGTCTCCCGGAGGACTTGCCACTCGTCCACGCGCCGCGCGGCCTCGAGGACGAGGCCCTGAGGGTCCATGGCCACCCGGTTGGCGAAGGCCTCGGCGGGGAAGACCTTCGTGGACGGCTCCCCCTCCTGGAATTCGCAGCGTACCCGTGGCCAGGTGAACAGCTCGCAGACCTCCTCCGTGACCTGGAATTCGAGGGCCCACTGGACCTGCTCCTCGGTGGCCAGTCCCAGGGTCAGGACGAGGGTGCGCAGCGGCACGGGCCTGCGCTTCTGCTCCGCCATGGCCGCCCGCATGGCGTCTTCGGAGACCAGGCCGCTCTTGATGAGGGCCTTGCAGACCAGGGAGACGTTCCCGGGTATGTGCACGAGCTCGATGGCCCCGCCGCGGAAGTGGACGTAGCGCACCGACTCCTCCCCGTCGGTGACCCGGAGGGTGCCGTCCTTTCCCGAGGTGGCCAGGGACTGGAATAGCTGGGAGAAGTCCATGACGTCCAGGTCGCTTCGGCCCCGGGCGCTGGGCGTCTCGACGCCGGGGCACACTAGCGGGCGCCCTCGCGCGGGGGCTCCCGCTCCAGCAGCCGGCGGAAACGTGGGTGTCCACGCAGCGGGGCCAGGTCCTCGTCCGCACGGATGTGGTCGAAGTCGTCGAAGCCGTGATCCACCGAGCGCTCCAGGTAGTCCAGGGCCTCCTCGGCACGCCCCGCCAGGGAGTAGGTGCAGGCGAGATTGTACTCGGCGAGCGAGTTCTCCGGGTCCACCTCCAGGATGGCGAGGAACTCGGCCTCGGCCCGGACGTAGTCCTCGCGCTTGAGGTACTGGATCCCCTGATCCATGCGGATGGCCACGAGGTCGGCCGGGGTCTGGAACCGCGGGACGATGCCGGCGGCCTCCAGGAAGCGGAAGCCGGAGCGGTCCCCCAGGCGGGCGAGGCTGTATGCCGCCTGTACCTTGACGGCCTCCGAGGGGTCGTCCTCGAGGGCGGTGCGCAGGAAGGGGATGGCCTCGCGGCCGCCCAGACGCTCCACCTCGGCGAGGAAGCTCCGCCGGTCCTGCCACCCCTGGCCGTCATAGCCTTCCAGGAGCTGGCCGATCCGCGGGTAGAGGCGCTCGGAGATCCGCCACCGCAGGCAATGCGAGAGGCGCGCCGCCGCGTGGCGCCGGGTCGGGTCGTCCCCCGTCGTGGCCGCCTCCACCGCCGCGCGCGCCCTCGGGCCCAGACGGTAGAGGGTTCTCTCGGCCCGGCGGCGGACGGTGTCCTCCGGGTGGGCCAGGGCCTCCACGGCCCCCGCGACGATCCGCTCCAGGGCCTCGTGGGCCACGGCGGCCTCCTCCTCCAGCCGCAGCGCCACCGGGGCCGCCAGGTACCCGAGGCCCTGGACCCGGCGGCTCCACGCCCCCGGGTCCGCCGCGATGGCGGAGCGGGCGTCCTCGGCGCAGGCGGCCAGGAGCGCCTCGCACGCCGCGGCGGTGGGCTCGTCGCCGTAGCGGGCCCCCTGGGCCAGGGCGTGGCCCGCTGGCGAGGCCGGCCCCCGGAGGGCGGCCGCCTCCGGGAGGTCGCGCGGGTCCGCCCCCGCGGGCCCGTCGGGCGCGCCGTCGCCGCCGGGCCGCGCCGAGGACCCGGAGGCGGTCCCCAGGGCCAACACCTCGGCCTCCAGCATCTCGTCCAGCAGTTCCTCGATGCGCAGGGCCTGGCCCGGGGTCGCACCGGCCAGCGTCTCCGCCAGCGGCCCGAGGGCGCCGGCCCCGATCTGCCGCAGGCGCCGGGCGGCCTCCTGAGGGCGCGGGTAGGCGCCTTCCACGAGGGCCCGGACCTCGAGCCGTGCCTCCTCGGCGGTCTGGATGGCCGTGAGGACGCGGTCGATGCGATAGCGCACCGACTCCTCCGCCCCGCCCCGCAGCTCCCGCAGGGCTGGGACGGCCTCCGGGCCCATGCGGACCAGCGCCGATTCCGCCGCCAGGCGGGAGTCCAGGTCGTTCCTGGAGAGGGCGTCCACCAGCCGCTCCACGGGGCCATCCGGCCGGGCGCCCGCGGGGGCGGGGATGGGGGCCGGTCCGTCGGGGGACCCCTGGGCCAGGACCAGGGGCCCCGGCGAGGTCCAGGCCAGGGCGAGCCCCAGGGCGAGGTGCCGCGCGCGCATGCGCCTACCTCCGTCCCAAGGCGGTCCCGGTGAGGGGGGCGCCCAGGTAGATGGGCCCGTCGGTCTCCACGGACCTGGGGGCCCGGGCCAGGAACTCCTCCCGGTCCAGGGCGTAGAAGGGGTCCACCTCCACGGCGACCGTCGGGTCTCCCGCCGCGTCCCTGGGGACCCGGATCCCGGCGGCCTCCAGCCAGGCGGCGTGGAGGCGCGACAGGGCGCGGCGCACCGAGTCCGGGGAGTCCTCCCCCACCCGGTTCTTCACCGGGGCGAATTCGGCGGCCCGGTCCACCTCCAGGACCACCGTCTCCCGGGCCAGGCGCAGGGCGTCGAAGACGAAGGTCTCGAACTTGAACCCGTTGGGCGTCTCCGGGTCCACCGGCGTGCCCTTCCGATCCAGGTGGGGGATGACCTTCTCGGCCCGGTGATAGGGAAGGACGAGCCCCCCGGCGGTGATACGCTCCAGGAAGGCGAGGGCGAAGACGTGCATGGCCGTGTTGCCCCAACCGAAGCGCAGCCGGCCGTCCTCACCCCGCGCCGCGGCTAGCTCCGCGGGGAGGTCGCTGTACTCCACCACCCCGGTCTCGCCGTCCAGCAGGGCCAGGACCCCGACGCGTTCCTCGGGGGACCGCTTGGCCACCACCTTGACGGACATCTCCGCCTCGGCCCGGCGATGAGTTCCGATGAAGACCGGGTCGGCCACCACGGCCAGGGGGTTGTCGCACTGTAGGTAGAAGACCTCCTGGATGCCCCGGCGGCGCATGTCCTCCAGGGCCCCGCCCTCTCGCAAGGCCGCCAGGGAGCCCCCGTGGCCGTTGGGGCTGGCGAAGATCCGGTCCCGGGCCGCCATGAGGAACCGGCCGCGCCGGTCCAGGGCCGGGAGCATGCGCTGGGAGAACACCGAGACGTCCGCGCGGGAGTTCCCGAACCAGGAGTGCTCCTCCATGTAGGCCAGGGTGCGCTCGTGGTTCGTCTCGCTCGTCATGAGGTAGAGGGGAATGGTGGTGCGGTAGCGGCGGGAGGTGGCCGCCAGCCGCTCCAGGAGCACCTGGAACAGGGACTTCTCCGAGACGGGGCCGATGGGGTAGCAGCCCTTGGGTTCGTGATGGCCCAGCCGGGTCCCTTGCCCGCCGGCCACCAGATAGACGGCCACCTGGCCTGCCCTGAGCGCCTCCTCGCCCGTCCGCCTGGCCTCCTCCCGCCGGACCTCCCCGTGGGCGTCCCGGGGCAGCCTCACGGCCTCCACGGGTTCCAGGGTGCTGAACCTGGGCTGGGGCGCGTCCTCGCGGCGGCACTGCTTGAAAAGGCGCTCGACGAGCTGGAAGTCGATGCCGCGGATCTGGTCCAGGAGACGGCGCTGGCTCGCCTCGTCCAGGTCGGCCCACCACCGGAAGACATGACCCTGGTTGGCCTCGTAGACCTTGGCCACGGTCACCTGGTCCTTCTTGTCCCGGACCTTGATCATGCGCCGCGTTGTCCCGGATCGACCGAACTTCTTGGGCTGGCGGGGGCTGCTATAAGCGGCCGAGGCTAGCACCGTGCCGGATGGCCGTCAAGGGGCATTCGCACTAGAATCGGTCCAGGATGACGACCGAGAGGGGACGAGCGCCGAATGCCGGGGCCCTGCGCCGCGCGGTAGAGGTCGCCCTGGCGGAGGACCTGGGGTGCCTTCCCGGGGCGGGCGACCTCACGGGCGCGGCATGCGTGGACGCGGCCCGTCGCGCCACGGGCCGCTTCGTGGCGCGCTCCGGGGGGGTCCTGTGCGGCCTTCCCGTGGCCGTGGAGGTCTTTCGCCGGCTGGACCCGTCGGTCCGGTTCGACGCCCTCGCCCGCGACGGAGAACGCGTCGCCGCGGGGTCCGCCTTCGCCCGGGTGAGCGGTCCCGGTCGAGCCCTGCTCGCGGGGGAGCGCACGGCGCTGAACTTTCTCCAGCGGCTCTCAGGCGTCGCGACCCTCACCGCACGCTTCGTGGAGGCGGTGGCCGGGACGGGGGCGCGGGTCCTCCACACGCGCAAGACCACTCCGGGGATGCGGGCCCTGGAGCGGTATGCGGTCGAGGTGGGGGGCGGCGACCTGCACCGCGCGGGCCTCCACGACGCGGTCCTGATCAAGGACAACCACCTAAGGCTCCTGGGTGGCGACGTGGCGGCGGCCCTGGCCCGGGGGCGGGCCTTCGCCCCGGAGGGCTCGCTCCTGGGGGTGGAGGTGGAGGACCTGGCCCAGTTCCGCGCGGCCCTGGACGCGGGCCCCGACCTGGTCCTCCTGGACAACATGGGCCTCGAGGACATGGAGGCCTGCGTCCAGATGGCGGCGGGCCGGGACCCGCGACCCCTCCTGGAGGCCTCCGGCGGCGTGGACCTGGCCCGCGTGGCGGCCGTCGCGCGCACCGGCGTGGATCGCATATCCGTGGGGGCCCTCACCCACAGCGCCCCCGCCCTGGACCTGGCGCTGGACCTGGACCCGGGGCCCGAGGGCTAGCGGGCCGGGCCACCGGCCGTGAGGAAGAACTCCTCGGAGGCGGCGAGCACCTCGAGGAGCTGGAGCAGGGTCATGCCCCCGTCGAGGTGGGCCGCGTGGGCCGCCAGCCCCCCGGGGTCGGCCACGCGCCCGAGGACCGTCCGATAGGCCTCGGCCACGTAGCGCCGGTGGAATTCCTCGGAATCCAGGAGCGAGCGCGCCACCCCCGAGGGGTCCATCCGCCCCGCATCGAGCATGGAGGCGTGGAACGCCTTTCCTCCCGGGTCCGACGCCCGCCCCAGCAGGTCCCCGTATACGCCCTCCACGAAGGAGTCCGTGGAGGGGTGCCCCGCGCGGTACTCGTCCGAGGTGGCCAGGGCGGTCAGCAGCCACTTCAGGCCCAGTCCACCGCTCAGGGCGGCGACGTAGGTCTGCCTCCCGCTCGGGTCGGCCGGGCGGTGGAGGACTCGGCGGTACGCCTCCTCCACCCGCATCTCGAGGGCCCCCGGGGACCGGAGGACGTCCCGCGCCACCTCCAGCCTCGCCTCCCCCGCGTCCAGGCGCCTCCCGTACTCCTCCAGCTCCAGGGTCGTGGCCGGGCGGCCGAGCATCGCGCGGTGCAGGGCCGCGATGTAGGCCCGGTTCGCGGGCCCTCCCGGAGATATCGGGATGCGCTCGGTCAGGGGCCGCTCGCCGCGCAGCATCCTCCCGGCCTCGCCGGCCAGGCGCAGGTACCAGTCGCTCGGGAGGGACAGGCCGTCCACGTCCAGGGGGACGAACTTCCCCTCCACGGGCTGCTCCGCCCGGGTGGGGGCGATCTTGAACATGGCGGTGCCCTCGTCCACCTCGTCGAACATGGCGCCGAACATGGTGCCGCTGCCCAGGCGGGCCACGTTGTAGACCTGGCGCCAGTAGAAGGCGCCCCCGCGGCGCGGGATCTGGTTCGAGGGTCCGCCCAGGAGGTGGTGCCAGGAGAAGCCCGGGAAGACCACGGGCATGTAGCCCATGCCGTGGCGCCGGCACTCCTCCAGGTCCGGGACGAGGAACTTCCGCATGTAGTCGTCCGCCCCGGCCTCGCTCTCGTAGCGTCCCACCGTCCACGGGCTCAGGGCGTCGAAGGAGCGGTAGACCGGGGCCCAGCCCGGGTCGGTATCCGAATCACCCACCAGGTCCCGCCAGCCCCAGGGGACGCCCCCCAGGAGGGTGACCCGGTGGCGCGGCGCCGCGTCGTCCTTGAAGTGGCGGACGCGGGCCGCGGCCTGGGCCGGCGCGAATCCCCGGTCCGAGACGCCGAAGCCCCAGATGGCCATCAGGGGCCGGCCCCGGTCCCGCAGGTACCGCGGGCTCTCGGTGACCTTCAGGTCATCCACCAGGTGCGCCCAGTCCCGCTCGAGGTCCTCCACCACGGTGGCCGGGGGGTGGCCGCTCACGTCGTACATGATGGCGAACACGCGGCCATTCCGCTCGGCCCCCGCGCGGACGTTCTCCAGGACCCGGTCGCGGAGCGCGTAGAACCGCGGGTCGCGGAGCTCCGAGGAGAATCGCTGGAAGAAGACGCCGTCCAGGTCGTGCTCTCGCATCCACCGGAAGTGGCGTTCCACCGTCCGGGGGTCGAAGGCGGAGAAGACGCGGGCAGGGGCCCCGCCCGGGAGCGTCAGCCCCGTGTCGTGGAGCTCTCCCGGGTCGAGCTCGGAGACCTCGGGCCACAGATCGACGGTGGCGTGGGCGATGTCGGCCTTGCCGTCCCGGAACCAGTGCGTCCAGTCGTTCACCGGCGACCCGTCCCCCCGGCACGTGAACCACCCCTGGTAGCCCAGGAGGTGCAGGCCTCGCAGGCCGCCGGGGTCCACCACCCGCTCGCCGAGGGTCCGCGGCGGGGTCGCCTCGGGCGTCCCCGACCCGGCCGCGCCGGCCGCGCCGACGGCGCGCCGCAGGGTCTCCACTCCCTCCCAGGACGCGAGCCAGGCCCCATCCCGAGGCCCCCCGGGGGTGCCCCCCGCCACCCGGAAGCCGCCCGTGAGGACTTCCCGACCGGGGCCCTCGTCGGAGACCGGGTCGAGCTGGACGTGCACCTGGAACGCGCCTCCCTCGCCCCTGTCCGCGGCGTCGCGGGGGCGACCCATCCCCCCCAGGACGCCGGTCACGCCCTCGTGCCGCGAGGGAATCCAGGGCCGATAGCCCAGACGCAGGGACGGGCGGTCCTTCGCGGGGTCCTGGACCCAGGAGGCCGTGCCCGTGAAGGAGCGGGTCTCCGGCTCGCCGGACTCCGCGATGACCCGCACGTCGTAGGTGAAGTTCCACGCGGGGGGTGTCCCCGCCGCGTCGCCCGCCTCGGCGGTCCGGCGGAACTCGTAGGTCCCCTGGAAGGGGCGGCCGTCGTCCAGGGCGCCGGTCACCGACCATCGGCCCTCCAGGGCAGGAGGGTCCTCCTGGGACCGGGCCGGCGGCGAGACGGCGCTGGCGACGAGGATGGCCAGGGTGACCGTGGTGCGGTGCAGGCGTGCGCGCGATCGTCCCTTCATGGCTTCCCCTCGTCGGGATCCATGCGGGGCAATCGCGGCTCCGCGACCGATGTCCACCCGGGACCGAGGGAAGAGGACGCGGGGGGAGGCGCGCCCGTGTCTCCATCCTGCTACAGGTGTGGAGGGACTACGGGCCCCCCAGCCGCTGGCGGGCCACGGCCAGTCCCGTCCGGGCCCGCTCGTTCGCCGGGTCCAGGCGCAGGGCCTCCTGGAAGTGGAGCGCGGCGCCGGCGGCATCGTCCAGCTCCAGGAGGACCACCCCCAGGTTGTAGTGGGCGTCCAGGAAGTCGGGGTAGAGCCTCAGGGCCTCCTCGAAGCGGTCCCTGGCCTCGCCCAGGGCGTGCTTCTGGACCAGGGCCGCCCCCAGGTTGTGGTGGGCGCGGGCCATGAGCGGGTCCGCCACCAGGGCGCGCTCGTAGCTCCGGATGGCCTCGTCCACCCGACCGAGCTGGTAGAGGCAGACCCCCAGGTTGTAGTGGGCGTCGGCGTAGGAGGGCTTCAGCTCCGTGGCCCGCCGGGCCATGTCGGCCGCCTCGGCGTAGAGTCCCTTGCGGGTGAGGGCCGTGGCCAGGTTGCTCAGGGCCTCCACGTAGGTGGGCCGCAGGCGCAGGGTCTCCCGGTAGTGCCCCATGGCCTCGTCCACCCGCCCCGTCTCGAGGAGGTGGTTGGCCAGGTTCTGGTGGGCGATGTGGTTGTCGTCGGTGACCGCCAGGGCGTGCCGGAAGAGCTTCTCGGAGTCGGCCCAGTGGGAGAGCTGGACCGAGGCCGTGGCGCCGAGTCCGGCGAGCCAGGCCCCGGCGACGAGGACCCGGACCAGGCGATCCACGGGGCGTCCGGACATGCAGTCCGGGACGGACCAGGCCAGGGCGATGACCAGGCCCACCATGGGGACGTAGGTGTAGCGGTCCGCCATGGCCTGGGCCCCCACCTGCACGAGTCCGATGACCGGCACCAGGGTGCCCAGGAACCAGAGCCAGCCCACCGTCAGGTGAGGTCGGCGGCGCCGCCCCGCGATGGCCAGCGCCGTGAGGGCGGCGAGGAGCGCCCCGGCGGCGGCCACCTTCCAGGCCGGCAGGGCGTCCACCGGGTGGGGGTAGATGACCGCGAGCTCCGTGGGCCAGACGGTCTGGCGCAGGTATCCCGCGTAGGCCACCAGGGCGTTGGACAGCCGGGCGCCCAGGGGGACCAGGTCCGCGTCGCTCATGGACCCCCAGCGCTGCTGCACCGCGTAGGTCACCACCGAGGACGCCGCCGAGAGGGCGAAGAGGGGGAGCTTCTCCCGCACGAGGGGCCACGGCCGGCCTGCCCGCAGGCGCCCCAGGGGCCACAGGTCCAGGAGGAGGAGGACGAGGGGCAAGGTCACGAGCATGGGCTTGGCCGCGAGGCCCAGGGCCAGGCAGGCCAGGGCCAGGAGGTAGGCCCCGAGGCGGGGCCTGCGCACCCACCGCAGCCAGGACGCCATGGTGAGGAACCAGAACAGGGTCGAGAGGACGTCCTTGCGCTCCGCGACCCACGCGACCGACTCCACGTGGAGGGGGTGCAGGGCGAAGACCGCCGCCACGAGGGCAGAGCGCCCGGGGGAGCCCGTCATGTGGAGCAGGACCAGGAAGAGGAGGACCGTGTTGGCCACGTGGAGGGCGGCGCTCACCAGGTGGTGCCCCCCGGCCCAGAGCCCGAAGGCCTGGAAGTCCAGGGCGTGGGAGAGCCAGGTGAGGGGATGCCAGTTCGAGGCGTGGCGCGCGGTGAGGGCCCAGGCGGAGGCCCGGGCCAGCCCCTGCTGGATGGGCCAGTTCTCCGTGACGTAGTAGGAGTCGTCGTAGTTGACGAACTCGAAGCCCGCGACCCGCGCGTAGAGGGCCGCCGTGGCGAGGGCCAGGGCCGCGGCCAGGAGGGCCGTCGTCCCTGGCGCGACCCGGGGGGCGGCCGACAGCTCCGAGCGGGGCCGGGCCCGCGCTCCCATGGTCGGCCTAGTCCCCTCCGGGCTCGAAGGGAGAGGCGGGGTCCACCTCGGTCCCGGCGTGGGCCGGGGGCTGGGCCTCGATGAGACGGACCATGAAGGCCTTGGAGAAGATGGGCCGCCCGCCGGAGCAGAGCTGGAACTCGTGCTTCCCCGCACGGGGGAAGCCCACGTGATGGAGGTCCAGGGCCAGCTCCACCTGGGCCAGCTTGTCCTGGATCTCCAGGGGGGGGATCCGGCCTCCCCCCACCACCTGCTGGGAGTTGACCTCCACCAGCCGCACCTCGAACTCGTAGCGCCCCAGGGCATCGCTCAGGCAGGAGTAGATGGACATGCGCGGGTGGACGCAAGGGAAGGCGGGGGCCCAGAGGTCGTGGAAGACGCCGATGAGGCTCTTCTTGTGGGTGCCGCGCTCCGTGATGATCTGGTCGCAGATGAGGAAGGAGACGACCCGGGGCTCGGGGGGGTGCATGGGGAGGGCGTCGGCTCAGGCCGCGCCGTCGCGGCGGCAGAGGCCCGCCACGAGGTGGTCGTGGTTCATCCGGGCGATGACCTCCAGGGGGATCTCCTTGGGGCAGACCGCCTCGCACTCCCCCACGTTCGTGCAGTGGCCGAAGCCCTCCTCCCGCTTGGCCGCCACCATGGCCTGGGCGCGGCGGGCGCGTTGGGGCTGGCCCTGGGGGAGCAGGCCCAGGTGGCTGAGCTTGGCGCCGACGAAGAGGGAGGCCGAGGCATTGGGGCACATGGCCACGCAGGCCCCGCAGCCGATGCAGGCCGCCGCGTCCATGGCCCGTTCCGCCGCGTCCTTGGGGACCGGGATGGCGCTGGCCTCCGGGGCACTCCCGGTCCGCACGGAGACGAAGCCGCCGGCGGCGATGACCCGGTCCAGGGCCCCGCGGTCCACCACCAGGTCCCGCACCACGGGGAAGGCCCGGGTCCTCCAGGGCTCCAGCCACAGGACGTCGCCGTCCCGCAGCCTCCGGAGGTGGAGCTGACACACGGTAGTGCCCCGTTCGGGCCCGTGGGCCACGCCGTTCACCATGAACCCGCAGGAGCCGCAGATCCCCTCCCGGCAGTCGTGGTCGAAGGCGATGGGCACCTCTCCCCGTGCCACGAGACCCCGGTTGACCACGTCCAGCATCTCCAGGAAGGACATGTCCGGGCTCATGCCCTCGGCCTGGTACTCGACGAACCGCCCGCGATCGGAGGGCCCGCGTTGCCTCCAGACGTGAAGGGTGAGGCGCACTAGTCGCCGTAAAACAATAACTGACTACATTCGACCGGCTGCGGCGGCGCGATGCGTCGTCGCTCGTCGTCGGAATAGCTCTCCGTTGCCATTGCTCCTCCTCGCTCCTAGCCTCGCGCCGCCTCGCTCGGCCTCGGTGTTTCACGCAGTTATTGTCTTACGACTCCTTACTTGTAGCTCCGCTGGGTGAGGTGGACCTCCTCGAAGCAGAGCGGCTCCTTGTGGAGCCGCGGGGCCTGCCCGTCGCCGGCGTGTTCCCACGCGGCCACGTAGCAGAAACGCTCGTCGTCCCGGAGGGCCTCGCCCTCCGGGGTCTGGTGCTCTTCGCGGAAGTGGCCCCCGCAGGACTCGTCCCGGTGCAGGGCGTCGGTGCAGAGCAGCTCGGCGAACTCCATGTAGTCCGCCACCCGGCCTGCCCGCTCCAGCTCCTGGTTGAACTCCTCCCCGCTGCCCGGGACGCGGAGGGCCCGCCAGTAGGCCTCCCGCAGCTCGGGGATCCTCCCCAGGGCCTCCTTCAGGCCGGAGGCATCTCGCGCCATGCCGCAGCGCTCCCAGAGGAGGCCTCCCAGCTCCCGGTGCAGGGAGTCGGCGTCCCGCTGCCCCTGCGCCTCCAGGAGTCGGCGCTGCCGGGCCTCCACCTCGCGCCGGGCGTCCCGGCAGGCCGGGTGCTCCGCGTCCACCTTCGCCAGGCGGGCGGTGGCCAGGTAGTCGCCGATGGTGCAAGGGAGGATGAAGTATCCGTCCGCCAGGCCCTGCATGAGGGCGCTGGCCCCCAGGCGATTGGCCCCGTGGTCGGAGAAGTTGGCCTCGCCGAGGACGTAGAGCCCCGGGAGGTTGCTCATGAGGTGGTAGTCCACCCAGAGCCCGCCCATGGTGTAGTGGATCGCCGGGTAGATGCGCATGGGGACGCGGTAGGGGTCCTCCCCGGTGATGCGCTCGTACATGTCGAAGAGGTTTCCGTAGCGCTCCCGCACCACCGCCGCGCCCAGGCGGCGGATGGCGTCGGCGAAGTCCAGGTAGACCCCCCGGCCGCCCGGGCCCACGCCCCGGCCCTGGTCGCAGACGCCCTTGGCCGCCCGGGAGGCCACGTCCCGGGGGACGAGGTTGCCGAAGGCGGGGTAGCGGGTCTCCAGGTAGTAGTCCCGCTCGGCCTCGGGGACGGTGTCCGGCGTTCGTGCGTCGCCCCTCCGCGCGGGGACCCAGATCCGCCCGTCGTTGCGCAGGCTCTCGCTCATGAGGGTGAGCTTGGACTGGTGCTCCCCGCTCACGGGGATGCAGGTGGGGTGGATCTGGGTGTAGCAGGGGTTGGCGAACAGGGCGCCCCGCTTGTGGGCGCGCCAGATGGCAGTGCAGTTGGACCCCTTGGCGTTCGTGGAGAGGTAGAAGGCGTTCCCGTAGCCTCCCGTGGCCAGGACCACCGCGTCGCCGAGGTGGCAGTCCAGACGTCCGCCGACCAGGTCGCGGGTGATGATCCCCCGGGCCCGCCCGTCGATGACCACCAGGTCCAGCATCTCCGTCCGGGGGATGACCTGGAGGTTGCCCAGGCCGGACTGCCGCTCCAGGGCCTGGTAGGCCCCGAGGAGGAGCTGTTGCCCCGTCTGGCCCCGGGCGTAGAAGGTGCGCGAGACCTGGGCCCCGCCGAAGGAGCGGTTGTCCAGGCCGCCGCCATACTCCCGGGCGAAGGGGACCCCCTGGGCCACGCACTGGTCGATGATGGCCCCGCTGATCTCCGCCAGGCGATGGACGTTGGCCTCCCGGGCACGGAAGTCGCCGCCCTTGACGGTGTCATAGAAGAGGCGCCGGACGCTGTCCCCGTCGTTGGGGTAGTTCTTGGAGGCATTGATGCCCCCCTGGGCCGCGATGCTGTGGGCCCGGCGCGGACTGTCCTGGAAGCAGAACGCTCGCACCCGGTAGCCCAGCTCCGCCAGGGAGGCGGCCGCCGAGGCCCCCGCCAGCCCCGTCCCCACCACCAGGACGGTGTACCTCCGCTTGTTGGCCGGGTTCACCAGCTTCAGATCGAAGCGGCGCCGCTCCCACCGCGTCTCCATGGGCCCGTCGGGGATCTTGGCGTCGAGATCCATGGCTGGCCGGCCTCTCAGCGAACCAGGCCCGCGAGGACCGCTATGGGGATGGAGACGTTGCCCGCCACGATGGCCGCGGCCACCAGGGCGGCCGACCTCCTCAGGAGCGGCAAGGCCCGGGGGTGGGAGACCCCGAGGGTCTGGAACAGGCTCCAGAGGCCGTGCTGGAGGTGCAGGCCCAGGAGGACCATGGCCACGAGGTAGGTCGCCGAGGCGGGGACGCTGCGGAAGCCCTTCACGAGGTTGTCGTAGACCGCCATCTCGCGGTAGTCCGGGTGGACGGTGCCCGTGGTGAGGTGCAGGAGGTGATAGACCACGAAGGCGGCGATGATGAGCCCGCTCCAGACCATGGTGCGGGCCGCGTAGGTGGCCTGGACCGGTTCGTGGAGGTGGTAAGCGACGGGCCGGGCGGCGCGGGAGAGGAGAGTGAGCTGGACGGCGGCCAGGACGTGGAGGGCGGTGCAACCGACGAGGACCGCCCGCGTGCCCCAGAGCAAGCCCGGGCTCCCGTGGAGGAAGGCGGCGTAGGCGTCGAGCTTCTCCCGGCCCAGGAAGACCTGGAGGTTGCCCAGCAAATGGCCCACGACGAATCCGAAGAGGACCACCCCGGTGAGGGCCATCACCGCCTTCTTGCCGATGGGGCTCCGCCAGAGTGCCAGGGCGCCGGACAACCTGCGACGCGAGTCGGGCCCGCCAAGCATGGGGGGGGCATTGTATTCATGCCCGCGGACATCCCAAGGACATCTTGCCCGCGGGGCGGGTGGCCGTCCCGGGCCTGGTGTTGTAGTGTGGAGCAGGAGCGACCGAACCATGATCGGCATGTCCTGCAAGCGTTGCGGCAGGGACGAGTACATCCCCACCCATCAGTTCGTGAAGTTCGACTCCGAGGTGAACTACGTTTGCGAGGAGTGCTGGGCCGAGTTCCGGCGCTGGTTCAACCAGGGGGAACGGGCCCGGCTGGGGACGGTGGCGTAGCCGGCGCCGCGCCCGCCGGCGCGGGGCCCGTGGCCGCGCGCACCGCGAGGAAGGTGGGGCGTCCGGGGCGCACCGGGACCGCCTCCAGGGCCTGATCCCCCACCTGCGCGCCGGTGCCGGAGAGGAAGCGCAGGCGCAGGATGTGCTCTCCGGCGGGGAGCCGCAGCCGGGCCACCTGCAGGGTGTCCGGGGCAGTCTGCCATCCTCGAAGGTCCGCGGCCTCCGTCAGGAAGAAGAAGACCCGCAGGGCCAGCTCCAGGAGAGGCTCGTCGTTGTGTCGCGCCACCTGGGCCAGGCCCTCCTTGGTGGCGAGCCGGGCCGTCTGCTTCGCCACCTCGGCCGCGATCCGCTTCTCCAGCCCCTTCACGGCGGCATGCCCCAGGTCGGTGAGCGTCACCGTGCGCGCGGTCCTGGCCCCCTCGGCGGCCACCTCGGCGGCCGCCACCGGGGAGTGGCGCCGGCGGTAGGCCGGGATCACGAATCGGTGGGAGGGGGGGATGAAGGTCTCGCGCTGGACCTTCACCGGCGAGCGCCCCGCCAGGAGGAAGACCACGACCTCCCCCTCGCCCTCGGCGAACGGAGCCCAGCCCTCGCCCGGCAGCTCCGCCCAGCGAGTCAGGTCCTCGCGGCTCGCCGTGAGGGCCCCCGCCCGCAGGAGGTCGCCCTTGATCCACGGGAGCCCGGGGGCCAGCTCCAGGACCCGGCGATATTCGATGCAGGCGCTGTCCGGCTCGCCCAGGCACTCGAAGAGCAGGGCCGCCAGGTAGCGGGTGAAGGGGTGCTGCTCCCAGGGCTCCTTCGCCTCCTGGAGCAGGCGAAGGGCCCGGCGGCACTCCACCAGGGCGTCCTCGTACCTGTGCAACGCGAGGAAGTCCAGGGCGCAAAGGGTGTGGACCAGGACCCGCTCGAAGGCCTCGCCCCGGTACTCCTCGAGGCGCTCGGTGGTGAGGATGGAGCCCGCGAAGCGCGAGGCGCTGCGGGTCTCCAGGTCGCGGGAGAGCTCCGCCGCCGCCAGCAGGGCCCGGGCGCTCTCCTCGTGGCGCCCCGCGGCGAACAGGACCATTCCCCGCTCCATGAGGGTTTCCAGGCCATCGCCGGCCCCGGCCCCGGGGGCCAGGGCCTCGGCCGCCCGCGCCGGACGGCCGCGGTCGAACTCGTGGCGGGCCCTCTCCAGGGGAGCCGAGGCGCAACCGGCCGCCAGCCCGGCGACCGCGAGGGCGAGGGCGGCCCTGGCGCGAGCGGCGTTCACCAGCCGATGATGGGGCGCCGGCCTTCGCGGACGATCTCGACCTCGTCCTTCCATTCGATGCTCGATGAGGCCAGGTCCGTCAGCTCCAGGACGAGCTGGTAGTAGACCAGCTCGCCGCGGGTGGCGCGCACCTGCCGGGCCTCCTCCTTCTCGATGGAGTGGAAGGTTCCCGTGATGACGTAGGTGGCGCCGAGCTGGTCGCCCAGCCGGGACCGTTGCTCCTCGGTGACGCGGCCGGAGTTCTGGTAGGCGATCTCCTCCTCGAGGCCCGCGCGGGCCTCCCGGTTGACGAGGCGTATCTTCCCGGACTTCAGGAGAGCGGTCTCCAGCTTGTCCACGAAGGCCGTGGTGTCGATGTGCTCGCTGGTGCGGTTCCGGATCCCCAGGGTGACGAGGACGGGCCGGTCCTCCCGGTCCTTGATGACAGGGTGGGCCAGGAGCGACCCCGCGAAGCGCTCCACGGCCCGGTTCATGTCGGTGTGGCCGTAATGCTCGTCGTAGGGCCGGTCGGCCCCCGGGTCGTGGGTCTTGAGCCGGTACCAGCAGCCGCTCGCCAGGGTGGCGGCAAGGGCGAGGGCGATGAGGGTGCGCATGGGTTGTCCTCCATCCGTCACACGGCGACTCAGTAGCAGGGGTCCCACCAGGGGTCGCGGTAGTAGACGGGGTGCCGGTGGTGGTGCCGGTAATGGCCGTGCCAGCCCAGGTCCACCCGGACCCGGGGCAGGTGGCGCCAGAACTCG
>JACQVX010000282.1 GCA_016209495.1 Planctomycetota bacterium | reverse complement strand
GGGAGGCGGCCGCGGGGGGCGGGAGCCCCCCGGCCGCGGGAGAGGGCGCCCAGAGCGACAACGACACCCTCCAGGCCGCCGGCGGGGTGGGGCGGCCGCGGGGGCGCCGATGCAGCTCGAGGACCTGGGCGGCGGCACCGTCGGGGATGTCCGCAAGGAGAACCTCTCGCTCCTCCTGGACGTCCACCTCAACCTGAAAGTGGAGCTGGGCCGCACCCGCATGTACCTGGAGGACATCCTCAAGCTGGCCTCGGGCTCGGTGGTGGAGCTGGAGAAGCTGGCCGGGGACCCGCTGGACATCCTGGTGAACGACCGCCTCGTGGCCCGCGGGGAGGTCCTGGTCCTGAACGACAACTTCTGCGTGCGCATCACGGAGATCCTGCCCCCCGGGGAGAGGGTCCACCGGTGAGCCGTACGGCGCCGGTCCGCGCGTTGGCGCTGGCGGCGGCGCTCCTGGCGAGCGCCGCGGTGGCCCAGGAGGTGGACCCGCAGGGGCCGCCCCAGGCGGCCGTCCCCGCGGAGGCCCCGGTCCCCTCTGGCGCCGCGGCACCTCCGGGCGAGGGACCGCCCGGGGCCGACTTCGCGGAGTGGCTCTACGGACAGGGCAAGGACGCGGCCCCGGGCCCCCCCGCGGCGGAGGCGCCCTCCGCCGGCGAGGTCTGGACACGCATGGCCCTGACCTCGCTCGGCGTCCTCGGGGTCATCGTCCTCGCGGCCCTGGCGGCGCGCCGCCTCCTCCCCGGGGCGCGCCTGGGGAGCCCCGCCAGGCACCTCCGGGTCGTGGGCCGTGCGCCCCTCGGGCCCCGCCACTCGGTCTGCCTGGTCCGCGTGGGCCGCCGCGTCCTGGTCCTCGGCGTGGGTCCCGAGGGGGTGAATGCCCTGGCCACGGTGGACGACCCGGAGGAAGTGGCGCATCTGGCGAGCGATGCGATTGGCCGCCCCGACGGTTCCATCGTAGACTCCTTCCGTCAGGTGATCCACCCGATGGCTCCGCCCCCCCCGGGGCGCCCCGGCGATGCGCCGGGGGATGCGCCTCCGGAGCGGGGCGCGAGCCTCCACCAGGTTCGCACGGAACTGGATCGCTTGAGGGTCACGCTGGGGTCGCTGCGCGCATAGGCCCCCGCGCCCGCGGCGGGGGCCGGGGTAGGGGCGACCCTGCCGGCCAGGGAGTCAGGACAAGAGGGTAGAGGAGGGAGGTGCGAGAGGCCCAGGGACCGAGACGGGCGAGAGAGAGGGACGATTGACACGCCACACCCTCGCGGCGGTTTCCACCATCGTGGTCGCCGCGACGCTCTTGCCCCTGGGGCTCCCCGGCACGGCGGAGGCCCAGGGCATCCCCGCACTCGACCAGCGCATCGTCCGGGGTGCCGAGTCCCCGGAGGACGTCGTCACGACCCTGGAGATCCTCTTCCTCCTCACGGTCCTGACGCTCGCCCCCTCGATCCTGGTGATGACGACCGCCTTCACGCGCATCGTCATCGTCCTCTCCTTCCTGCGCCGGGCCCTGGCCACGCAGGAACTGCCTCCGACCCAGATCGTCATAGGGCTGGCCCTGATCCTCACCTTCATGGTCATGGGCCCCACCTGGATCGAGATCAAGGACCAGGCCATCGTTCCCTATGTGGACGGGGAGATATCCCAGAAGGAGGCCTTCCGCCGGGCCATGGTCCCCACCCGGGCCTTCATGTTCGAGCACGTGAGGCGCGAGGACCTGCGGCTCTTCGTGGACATCGAGCAGGGGGCCCTCCCCATGGAGACGCGCCGCCTCCCCCGGGGGCCCGACGACATCGGGACGGAGGTCCTGGTGCCGGCCTTCGTGATCAGCGAGCTGCGCAAGGCCTTCGAGATGGGCTTCATGCTCTATCTGCCTTTCCTCGTCATCGACCTCGTCGTGTCCACCATCCTGATCTCCATGGGGATGCTGGTCCTGCCGCCCATCCTCATCTCGCTCCCCTTCAAGATCCTCCTCTTCGTCCTCGTCGATGGTTGGAACCTGATCATCGGCGAGGTGGTCCGCTCCTTCCACTGACCCGCCGCGGGCCCCCCACGGGGCCGCGCGGCGCGCGAGGGCCGCATGCTCACCTCCGACCACGGGACCCTCATCGCCATCGAGGTGGTCCGGGACTCGCTCTACGTCTCGCTCAAGCTCTCCCTCCCCCTGCTGGTGGTGGGGCTGGTGACCGGGCTGGTGGTGAGCGTCCTGCAGGCCCTCACGCAGGTCCAGGAGCAGACCCTATCCTTCATCCCCAAGATCCTGGTGGTGGCGGGGGCGATGTTCGTCCTCATGCCCTGGCTCCTGGCGGAGACCATCACCTACACCCTCGAGGTCTTCCGGACCATGGCCACCCGGTTCCCGGGATAGGAGTCGCATGGACCTCGTGGACTGGACGCTCCGGCAGTTCCTCCTCTTCGTCCTCCTGCTCTTCCGCATGGCGGGGCTGTTCGTCATCGCGCCCCTGTTCCGATCCGCCGGCATTCCCCCCCAGGCCCTCATCGGGCTCGCGGCCCTCACCGCGGTGCTGGTCATGCCCGCCGTGGCCCGCATGGACCCGGCGCTCCCCACGGAGCTGGGGGGCTACACCGTCGCGGCCCTGGCGGAGGGGGTCGTGGGCTATCTCATCGGCTTCAGCGCGGAGCTGGTCTTCAGCGGGGCGCAGCTCGCGGGCCTCTACGTGGGCCAGCAGATGGGGTTGACCATCGCCAGCGTCATCGACCCCATCTCGAACGAGCAGCAGTCGGTCCTGGGCCAGTTCAAGTTCCTCTTCGCGATGCTGATCTTCCTGACCGTGAACGGCCACCACCTCCTCATCGCCGTGGTCGTGGACTCCTTCCGGGTCGTCCCGCCCCTGGGCTGCCGCTTCGGCGAGGCCCTGGGGCGCCACGTCGCCTACCAGCAGTTCACGGAGATGATGGAGGCCTCGGTCCGGCTCTCCGCCCCGGCCCTGGTGGCGCTGCTCATGGCCACCGTGGCCATGGCCCTCCTGGCCCGGACCGTGCCCGAGGTGAACATCTTCATCATCGGCTTCGGCCTGAGGGTCCTCATCGGAATCGTCTTCGTGATGCTCTCCCTGCCGCTCCTGGGCCGCCTGCTCAGGGCGTCCTTCGACCTCCTGGAGACGGACCTCCGACAGGTGGTCCGCCTCATGGGCTGAGAGGGCCATGCCGGACGAATCCTTCGGCGAGAAGACCGAACAGCCCACCCCGCGCCGCCAGCAGGAGGCCCGGGAGAAGGGGCAGGTGGCCCGGTCCCAGGACCTGAGCCACGCGGTCCTCCTCCTGGTGGCCTTCGGGGCCCTGTGGTACCTCGGCCCCCCGCTCATGGGGGAGCTGATGGCGCTCCACGTGCAGGTCTTCCAGCACCTGGGCGATGCCGAGCTCGACCCGGTCAACGCCGTGGGCTACGCCTCCCGCGGGCTCGCCCTCCTGACCCGCATGGTCCTCCCCTTCGCCCTGGTGCTCTTCGTCGCCGCGCTCCTGGTCAATCTCCTGCAGGTGGGCTTCGTCTTCGCCGTGGATCCCCTGATGCCGGACATCGCGAAACTGGACCCGATCAAGGGCTTCACCCGCATCTTCTCGCTGCGCGCCATGGTGCGCCTGGCCGCCAGCATCTTGAAGATCCTGGTCATCTCCGCGGTGCTCTGGGCGGGGATGTCCGGCGAGCTGGGCCACCTCTTCGGGCTCATGGACACGGGGGTGAGCGCGATCCTGGGCTACACGAACCGCGCCATCTGGGACGTGGGGATGCAGGCCGCGGCGGCCGTCCTCGTCCTGGCCCTCCTGGACCTCTCCTACCAGCGCTGGCAGTTCCAACAGGAGATCCGCATGTCCAAGGAGGAGGTCAAGGACGAGCTGAAGCGCATGGAGGGAGACCCGAAGATCCGCGAGCGCCGCCGGGCGCTCGCCCGGCAGCTCGTCATGAAACGCATGATGGCCCGGGTCAAGGAGGCGGAGGTGGTGGTCACCAACCCGACACACTACGCCGTGGCGCTGGCCTACGAGCCCGAGCGCATGGAGGCCCCCGTCGTGGTAGCCAAGGGGCGCGACCTGGTGGCCCTGCGGATCCGCGACCTCGCCCTCGAGCACCGGATTCCCATCGTGGAGAAGCCGCCCCTGGCCCGAGCCCTCCACGACGCCTGCGAGCCGGGTCAGGAGGTCCCGCCGCAGCTCTACCAGGCGGTGGCGGAGGTCCTGGCCTACGTCTGGGAGCTGGGCCAGGGCCGGAGGCAGACGGCGTGAGCCACCGGGAAGGAAGGGACTAGATGCCCGAGGCGGTCATGGACGCCCGGCTGAGGCGCGCCCTGGGGCTCATCACCCGGAACACGGACCTGCTCCTCGTGGCGGGCTTCATCGGGGTCCTCACGGCCATCGTCGTGCCGCTCCCGTCCTCCCTCATGGACCTCCTGCTCGTGGGGAACATCACCCTGGCGGTGGTCATCCTCATGACCACGATCTACGTCAAGGAACCCCTGGAGTTCTCCGTCTTCCCCACCATCCTGCTCGTGACCACGGTCTACCGGCTCGCCCTGAACGTGGCCACGACCCGCCTGATCCTCACGAACGCGAAGGACCAAGGGGACCTGGCGGCGGGCCACGTGGTGAAGGCCTTCGGCTCCTTCGTGGCGGGGGACAGCCCGCTCATCGGGATGGTCATCTTCTCCATCCTGATCATCGTCCAGTTCGTGGTCATCACCAAGGGCGCCACGCGCGTCTCCGAGGTGGCCGCCCGCTTCACCCTGGACGGGATGCCGGGCAAGCAGATGGCCATCGACGCGGACCTGAACGCGGGCCTGATCAACGAGCGCGAGGCCCGCGCCCGCCGCAAGCGCATCACCGACGAGGCGGACTTCTACGGGGCCATGGACGGGGCCAGCAAGTTCGTCCGCGGCGACGCGATCGCGGGCATCATCATCACCCTCATCAACATCGTCGGCGGCCTCTCCCTGGGGAGCCTGGTCTACGGGCTCACGATCGCCGAGGCCATCCGCATCTTCACCACCCTCACGGTGGGGGACGGCCTGGTCTCCCAGATCCCCGCCCTGGTGATCTCCGTGGCCGCGGGCCTCATCGTCACGAGGACGACCTCCGAGAGCCACCTGGGGGTCGACGTGGTGGGCCAGGTGGTCGGGAGGCCACGCCCCCTCTACCTCACCGCCGCCTTCCTCCTCCTCCTCACGCTGACGCCGTTGCCCACCATCCCCCTGGGCCTGGTGGGGGTGGGGTGCCTGGGACTGGCCTGGTCCCTCCAGTGGACGGAACGCCAGAAGCGACGGGACGAGGCCGCCCAGGCCGAGGCGAAGCCCAAGGGGCCGGAGAAGGTGCAGGCCCTCCTGCACGTCGACCCCATGGAGCTGGAGGTGGGCTACGCCCTGATCCGCGTCGTGGACGCCAGCCAGGGGGGCGACCTCCTGGAGCGCATCACCCTGTTGCGCCGCCAGCTCGCCCTGGACCTGGGGCTCGTCGTCCCGCCCATCCGCATCCGCGACAACATGCAACTCAAGCCCAACGACTACGTCATCAAGATCCGGGGCGTGCCCGTGGCCCGGGGCGTCGCCCACGCGGACCAGTACCTGGCCATGGACGCCGGGGTGGCCACGGAGCGCATCGAGGGCACCGAGACCCGGGAGCCGGCCTTCGGCCTGCCGGCCGTGTGGATCGCCGAGCCCCAGAGGCAGAGGGCCGAGGCCCTGGGCTATACCGTGGTGAACGCCTCCAGCGTCATCGCCACGCACCTGACGGAGGTCATCAAGGGCCACGCGGACGAGATCCTGTCGCGGGAGGACGTGGAGACCTTGCTCTCGACCCTCAAGGAGACGGCCCCGGTCCTGGTGAACGAGGTGGTCCCGAAGGTGGTGGAGCCCGGGGAACTGAAAAAGGTCCTGGGCGGGCTGCTCCGCGAGCGGGTGCCCGTCAAGTCCCTGGAGACCATCGTGCAGACCCTGGCCGAGTTCGCGCCCCGCACCAAGGACACGGAGGTCCTCGTGGAGTACTGCCGCAACGCATTGGGGCGCGCCATCTGCCAGCTCCACGCGGAGGAGGACGGCCGCATCTACTGCATCACCCTGGACCCGCGCATGGAGGAGATGATCCGGGGCGCCACGGAGCACACGGACCGCGGCTCCTACCTGGCCCTGGCCCCGGAGGTCGTCCAGCGGGTGGTGGAGCGGGTCTCCCGGGCCCTGGAGACCCTGGTCTCCGCGGGCCACCAGGCGGTCATCCTCTGCGCCCCCCAGGTCCGCCTGCAGGTGCGGCGCATGATGGAGCGCGCCGTCCCGAACGTCGCCGTGCTGTCCTACAACGAGGTCGTCCGGGGCATCCAGGTCGAGTCCATGGCGGTGGCCGCCCTGGAGGAGCTGGCGGCCGCGCCGGCGACGGCCGGGGCGGCCCGCGGCCGCTGAGCGAGCCGGCAGGCCTGACTGGGAGGGTACATGGAGGTCCACGAGTTCACCGGCGCGACCATGCAGGAGGCCCTGGCCAGGGCCAAGGCCAGCCTGGGCGCTGACGCCGTGGTGCTGCAGACCCGGGTCGAGCGCCGCGGGGGGATCCTGGGGCGGCTGGCGGCCCCCGTGGCGGAGGTGAGGGCCATCCGTGCCCAGGACTGGCGCGCGGGCCTGGAGGGGGGAGAGGCCCGGGCCGAGGCCCCGGCGCGCCGGGGCCGCCGCCTGTCGCGGGCGTATGGGTTGGAGCCCGCGCCGGCAGGGACCGCGCCCGCGGCGCCGGCGCCCCGGGAGGGGGCGGGCGCCACCGCCACGGCCATCGCGGCCCCGCCGCTCCCCCGCGGCGGTGGCGGTGACGACCTGCAGCTCCGGGCCATCCTCCGCGAGGTGGCGGGGCTCCGGGGCCTGGTCGCGGAACTGGCGCGCCACCAGCGGGGGGAGCGCCTGGGGGACTTCCCCGCCACCCTCCAGGACGCCTATGCCCGCCTCCGGGAGGCGGAGGTGCGGGAGGACCTGGCCCGGGAGGTCGTGGTCCGGGTCAACGAGGAACTCTGCGGCGCCGAGCTCCGGGACCCCGCGTGCGTCCAGGAACGGGTCCACCGCCTCGTCTCCGAGCGGGTGCGGGTGGCGGGGCCCATCCCGGTGGGCCACGCCCGGGGGGCCTACGTGGTGGCGCTCATCGGCCCCACGGGGGTAGGGAAGACGACCACGATCGCCAAGCTGGCGGGCCGCCTGGCCATCGCCGGGGTCCCGGTGGGCCTGGTGACGGTGGACAACTACCGCATCGCCGCCGTGGAACAATTGAGGACCTACGCCGACATCATCGGGGTCCCCCTGCGCGCCGTGACGAACCCCCACGAGCTCCGGAGGGCCATCGCCGAGCTGGCCGACCGGGCGGTGATCCTGGTGGACACGGCGGGCCGCAGCCCGCGGGACGACCTCAAGCTCAACGAGCTGGCGGCCTACCTGGAGGCGGCAGGGCCCCAGGAGACGCACCTGGTGGTGAGCGCCACCACCGCCCGCCGCGACCTGGGACCGGTCCTGGGGCGCTACGGCCGGCTCCGGGCCAACCGCCTCATCGTCACGAAGCTGGACGAGGCCGTGGTCCACGGGACGCTCCTGGACATGATC
This sequence comes from Planctomycetota bacterium, assembly GCA_016209495.1. Lineage (GTDB taxonomy): Bacteria > Planctomycetota > JACQVX01 > JACQVX01 > JACQVX01 > JACQVX01. Next base: position 398 of record JACQVX010000282.1, on the reverse strand, counting down.
GAGTCGGTCCCCGCGAGTCTCTCGTACCTGACCACGGGCCAGGAGGTCCCCGCGGACATCGAGCCCGCGGCTGCGGACCGGGTCGCGGGGCTTGTCCTCCGGGCCCACCCCGAGGAGGGGGAAACCCGGCCGGGCTTCCGCCCGGAGGGCGTATGATGGGCGCCGCGGCGGGCGATGCGGCGCTCGCGGACCAGGCCCAGGGCCTCCGGCGGCTAGTTCCCCGGGCCCGTGTGGTGGCGGTCACCAGCGGCAAGGGCGGGGTCGGCAAGACCAACATCGCCGTGAACCTGGCCGTCGCGGCCGCCGAGATGGGGCGCCGGGTGCTGCTCCTGGACGTGGACCTGGGTCTGGCCAACGTGGGCCTGCTCCTGGACCTGGCCCATCGGCACACCCTGGCG
>JACQVX010000287.1 GCA_016209495.1 Planctomycetota bacterium | reverse complement strand
GGGGACGGAGGCGGCCGGCATCTCCTACGAGGACATCGGAGGCATGCGGAAGGAGATCCGGCGCGTCAGGGAGATGATCGAGCTGCCGCTGGGCTACCCGCAGCTCTTCGAGCGGCTGGGGATCGACGCGCCTAAGGGCGTGCTCCTTCACGGACCACCCGGGACCGGCAAGACGCTGCTGGCGCGAGCCGTCGCCCACGAGACCGAGGCCGCCTTCATCTCGGTGAGCGGACCGGAGGTGATCCATAAGTTCTACGGGGAGAGCGAGGCCAAGCTGCGCGGGATCTTCGACCAGGCGCGCAAGAACTCGCCCTGCATCTTCTTCCTGGACGAGATCGACGCGATCGCCCCCTAGCGCGTGACCGTCCAGGGCGAGGTCGAGAAGCGAGTGGTCGCGCAGCTCCTTGCGCTCATGGACGGGCTCGAGGCCCGAGGCCAGGTCATCGTCATCGGCGCCACGAACCTGCCGAACCTCCTGGACCCGGCCTTGCGGCGGCCGGGCCGGTTCGACCGCGAGATCGAGCTCGCAATCCCGGACGCCACCGCCCGCAAGGAAATCCTCGAGATCCATACGCGGGGCATGCCGCTCGGCGAAGGTGTAGACCTTGACCGGCTGGCCGGGATCACGCACGGCTTCGTCGGCGCAGACCTGGAGGCACTCTGCCGGGAGGCGGCGATGACGACCCTCCGGGCCGTGATGCCGGAGGTCGATTTCGCGAGCGCCGAGCTGCCCTACGAGGTCCTACTCGCCCTCAAGGTGACGATGGACCACTTCCTGTCGGCGCTCACGGAGGTCGAACCCTCGGCGGTGCGGGAGGTCTTCGTCGAGGTCCCTGACGTGAAGTGGGAGGATGTGGGCGGCCTCGACGGCGTGAAGCGAGAGCTCCGCGAGGCCGTGGAGTGGCCGCTCGAGCACGCGGACTTGCTCAGGCAGGCCGGAGTCCGCTCGGCGAAGGGCATCCTGCTGCATGGCCCCCCTGGGACCGGCAAGACGCTCCTGGCCAAGGCCGTCGCGTCCCAGAGCGGGGTCAACTTCATTGCCGTCAAGGGGCCCGCGCTCCTGTCGAAGTACGTCGGGGAGAGCGAGCGGGGGGTCCGCGAGGTCTTCAAGAAGGCGCGCCAGGCTGCACCCTGCATCCTCTTCTTTGACGAGATCGACGCACTGGCACCCACGCGCAGTGCGGGGGCCAGCGACTCCGGAGTCTCCCAGCGGGTGATCAGCCAACTCCTGACCGAGATGGACGGGGTCGAGGATCTCAAGGGCGTCCTCGTGGTCGCCGCGACGAACCGCAAGGACATGCTCGACCCCGCCCTCCTGCGGCCGGGCCGGTTCGACCTCCTCCTGGAGGTGCCCAGGCCGGACGTCGACGGACGGGAGACCATCTTCGGGGTCCACCTCAGGGGAAAGCCGGTCTCGGCCGAAGTGGCGGTGAGCGAGCTTGCGAGGCGAACCGATGGCATGACAGGCGCGGACATCGAGATGGTCTGCCACCGGGCGGCCCTCCTGGCCGTGCGCAGCTTCATCGAGGCCCAGAGGGACGGCAGGGGGCCCTCGCGCCTGGAGATCACCAAGGACACGTTCCTGATCGCGATCCAGGACCTCACCGGGGCGGGGACCGCTAGTGGCCAGCGGAACGGTCGAGCGGCGGAATGAGGATTGGGTGATCGGCCTCCACTACCAGGACGAACGCGAACTCGCGCAGGCGCTCCTTTCGATCTCTCGCCGCTGCCAGCCGCTTGGCGCACGATTCGTCTTCTTCGGCCCGGCGGCGGTCTGCAGAGAGGCGAGGGCGGCCGTGCACCACCTCGAGAGATCGGTGGGGTGCTGGACGTTTCGTCCTCTCGACAGCAGCCGGCGCGAGCCCGGAGGCGACGCCTGGAGCGAGTCGATCGAGATCGCCCGCTCCGCGCTTCCCGAGGCCTCGGTCGCGGGCGGGCCGATCATCGCGTGGATCGAAGCACCCGTGCCGGAGGACAGCACCCCGATCCGGCCGGCCTTGCGCGCCTGCTGCGACTCTCTGCACGCGACGTCGGCCTCTGCCACGGTCATCTGCGGCTACCGACGAGCCGATCTCTCGGAGGCTGTGCGGGCAGGCCTACTGGAGGTCTTCGGCATCCTGATCAACGCCAAGGTGCTCCTGCCCCAGTGCCCCGCGTGGATCATCGATCACGTCATGCGCTCCCAGGACGACGACCACACACCCGTCGCGGGCGTGCCGGCGTCCGCGCTCGCTCAGATGGTCGCGGGCGTGGCTCACGAGCTCGGGAATCCCCTCTCCATCATCAGCTCGAGCCTTCAGTACCTGCATCAGCGGTTCGTCGCCGTGAACGATCCCGCCAACGACTTCACCGGGACCGCGCTCGCGAACGTCGAGCGGATGAACGGGCTTCTTCGCGGCATGCTCGACGTCGCGGCCGTGAAGAAGCCTCGGTTGGAACACGCGGACCTGAGCGAGATCGTCTCCGAGGTCCTGCGGTTCACCGCTGCGGAGTGCGCGCGGCGCGAGGTCACCGTCGCAGTGTCGTTCGACCCGTCGCTCCCGCGCGCCTGGGTCGATCCTCGTGGCATCAAGCAGATCATCCTGAACATCGTGAAGAACGCCCTGGACGCGATGACCGGAGGCGGCCGCACGCTCGATGTGCGCACCCGCATGGCGACGGGCGAACAGGCTGGGGTCATCGTGATCGCGAACGACGGCCCATCGATTCCGCCAGAGGTGTTGCCGCATCTCTTCAGGCCGTTCCGCACGACCAAGGGTGGAGGAACGGGCCTCGGGCTGTACCTGTCGCGGCAGATCGCCAAGGAGCACGGCGGAGGTCTCGAGGTCGAGAACCGGGCCGCGGGCGGTGTCCAGGTCACGTTGACGCTACCGCTGGATCCATGGCAGGAGGGAGACGATGGCGCACATCCTGATCGTCGACGATGAGCGGGAGATGTGCGCGCTCATCGCCAGGCTCCTGGACGACCGGGGCCACAGTGCAGAGTGCGCCTCCTCCGGCGAAGGCGCGATCCAGGCGGCGAACGAGCTTCGGCCGGACCTCGTGCTTCTGGACATGTGTCTCGGTGCCGGTGGCATCGACGGCATCGAGACGCTGCGTCGTCTGAGGTCGATCACCCCCAGCGTCCCCATCGTCATGATGACGGCGTTCGGGAACGTGCAGGCAGCCGTCCACGCCATGAAGGCCGGAGCGACCGACTTCGTCTCGAAGCCTTTCAACAACCAGGCCCTCCTGTCCGACATCGAGGTGTTGCTCGCGATTCGCCGGTCGGCATGCGGAGATGCCCCGACGCTGGTCGGCGAGAGTCTCGCATTCCGCAAGGCCATGGACCTGGCCCTGAGGTTCGCCGTGCCGGACATCAACATCCTGCTCGTGGGAGAGACCGGGACGGGAAAGGAGCTCTTTGCGCGTACGATCCACGCGGCGAGCAAGCGTCGGAACGGCCCTTTCGTCGCCGTGGACTGCTCGACGCTCGCCGAGAACCTCATCGAGAGCGAGCTCTTCGGTCACGAGAGGGGCGCCTTCACTGGCGCCACCTCGTCGCGGATCGGCCGCCTCGAGTTGGCGCAAGGAGGGACACTCTTCCTCGATGAGATCGGGAACTTGCCCGCGGCGTTCCAGGCGAAGCTTCTCCGGGTGCTGCAGGAGCGGCGCATGGAGCGCGTCGGCGGCCGGGAGACCATCAAGCTCGACAGTCGGGTGGTGTCGGCGACGAACGTAAACCTGAAGGGTGTGATCGCGGCTGGTGAGTTCCGGCAGGACCTCTACTACCGCCTCCAGGAGATGACCATAGGCATCCCGCCGCTTCGCGAGCGCAACGGAGACATCGGGCGCATCGCGCGGTACTTCGTGGCGCTATACGCGGAGCGATTCGGTACCGGGACGCGTGGCATCTCCGATGGCGCGCTTGAGGCCATCGAGGGTTACGAATGGCCCGGGAACGTGCGCGAGCTCGAAAACGCCATCAAGTCCGCGATCATCCTGTCGACGGACGTAGTGCTCGCAGAAGACCTCCCGCCGCAGATCCGTGGTCAAACAGGCCACGCCTCCGCGACCTCGTCCGTCTCCTCCAATGGAGAGGGAGAGCGGCTGAAGGTGGAGATCGAGCTCGGCTTCCGTGCCTCCGAGATCGATCTCAAGGCGCTTGGCGCCGAGGCGGTGGAGCAGGCCGAGCGCTCCCTGCTCACGGCGCTCCTGCGTCGTGGGTGCATGAAGAGGGCCCAGATGGCGAAGCTCCTGAGCGTGGATCCAAAGACGCTGCGGACCAAGCTCCGCAGATACGGGCTGGAGACCGGACGCGTCATGGACGGCTAGGGAGACGGCTATGGAGATGCCCAGGGGTCGGATCCTGGTCGTGGACGACCAGGAGGACATGTGCTGGATCTTGTCCAAGCTGCTGTCGGAGCGCGGCCACGTGGTGCGCACGGCGCAGTGCCGGGCGCGGGCCCGCAAGGCGATCGACGACTTCGATTGCCAGGTCGCGGTCGTCGACTACCGATTGCCCGACTCCAACGGCATCGCCCTCATCACCGAGATGACCTCGAAGCTTCCCGCGCTGAGGTCCATCCTGATGACCTCCTACGGCAGCGCCGCCGTGCGGGGGCAGGCGGTGGCCGAGAAGGTCTTCGCCTACGTCGAGAAGCCGTTCAAGAACGGCCGCATGATCGAGGTGATCGAGGCCGGCATTCGTGTCTGGGAGGCCTCGAATGCCAAGGCCCGCAGTCGAGCAGGCCCCGGCCGTCATCCACCACCGCGAACACCCTGAGCGGGCATCGCCTCCCTCGTCCTGGCACTCGGCGCACGGCGGCGGTTCCCGGGTCACGCGGAGACGGGCAGACGTTGCGATGGTCGATCAGGAGAGGCCTCGCGTTCTCGGCCACCTGCGGCGTCGTCGTCCGAGGGCCGGCCGGGCGCCCGCCTGGCACTCGCCTTGCGCCTTGCCTCCTACAGGTCGCATTGGGGCGACCGGTGACGAGCAAGAGAAGGAGGTGATCGAAAATGGCAAAGGTGATGAATTCGACGGACTCGTCGAGCCTGGCGGAGGTCGTGGACCGGATCCTCGACAAGGGAATCGTCATCGACGCGTGGGCGAAGGTCTCGCTGGTCGGCATCGAGCTCCTGGCCGTTGAGGCCCGAGTGGTCATCGCGTCGGTCGAGACGTATCTGAAGTACGCGGAGGCGATCGGCCTGACGGCGACCGCGGCTGCGCCCACCGCCACGTAACACGGTCCGGTGGGAAATGGTTCCGCTTCCCCGGGAGTGATCGACGCGTCGCTCCCGGGGGGTGGTACCGGTCCGACGAAATGGAGGGAGGAGAGAATGGTTGACAACGGCAACGGCAACGGCAACGGCAACGGCAACGGGCAGGCTGTGGTAGCGCTCGAAGGGGCGCCGGCTCCCCCGGGCATCACGGTGGAGGCCGGCGAGAACTTCGTCCTGACCCCCCACGTGCGGTGCGTGACGGAACGCGCACTGGCCTACCTCAAGGCTGGCTACCCCGTTCACTTCTCCGGCCCCGCCGGCGCCGGAAAGACAACGCTGGCGCTTCACGTGGCCGCCCTCCGGGGACGCCCGGTCGTGTGGATGCACGGCGACGACGAGTTCGGCCCGAGCGACCTCGTCGGGAGCGATTACGGCTACCGCAAGAGCAAGCTCATCGACAACTTCGTCCACTCCGTGGTCAAGACCGAGGAGAGCATGAGCACGCTCTGGGCCGACAACCGACTTACCGTGGCCTGCAGGAGCGGGGACACCCTCGTCTACGACGAGTTCACGCGCTCGCGTCCCGAGGCGAACAACGCGCTGCTCTCGGTCCTGGAGGAGCACCTCCTGACGCTCCCCAAGCGGGGCGCGCAGGGAGACGGCTACCTGGAGGTGCATCCCGAGTTGCGAGCCGTCTTCACGTCGAACCCGGAGGAGTACGCGGGGGTTCACCGCACGCAGGACGCCCTGATGGACCGTCTCATCACCATCAAGGTGGCCTACTACGACCGCGACACAGAGGTGCAGATCACGCGCGCGAAGTCCAGCATTCCGCTCGGGGAGGCAAGGGTGATCGTCGACATAGTGCGGGAGTTGCGCACGCTCGGAATCGCCAAGCAGGGGCCGAGCCTGCGGGCATCGATCATGATCGCGCGCGTGACGGTCCAGCAGGGCGCGCGGGCCCGGGCTGGAGATTCGACGTTCACCGACGTGTGTCGCGACGTCCTCGGGTCGCTCACGGCCAAGGTGGTCCGGGATGGCAGCAGGGGCGTCCAGACCACGGTGGACGACGTCGTCGCCAGGCGCATCAAGGAGTCGCGACGGCCCGCGAATGGCCACCGCGCAACCGACCCAATGCGCACAACCGCAGGGCAAGGAGCCTAGCTAGCCATGACGATCCGCGCCAGAGGGGTCTCTCAAATCAAGACGCTCGCCGCCGTTCGCGGCACCGGAGTCCACTCGAACGAGCGGCATGTGCAGCAGTTCCAGATTGCCTCCCTGGAGCTCGAGAAGACGCGGCGCACACGGGAACGACAGGCAGGGTTGAACCGCATCGCCAGCATCGACGCGCGCCTCATCGAGATCGACGCGTCGATCCAGACGCATCAGGAGGCGCTGGGCGTCTCGCGCGACGGTTCCGACAAGCCGACGACGCCCGAGGCGACGCTCCCCGAAATCAAGAAGCGGCGTGCGCTTCGGTACGGATGATGAGGCCATGACGATCCGATTGAGATGCCTCGAATGTGGTCACTCGGTGGACCTTGGCGAGGCGTACGAGGACTACGCCGGCGAGGTCCGGTGCGTGGCCTGTCGCACGGTCCTCGATGTCGCTCTCAAGGAAGGCAGGCTGAAGGCGATGAGACTGGTGGGAGCCGCGGTGGCTCCCTGCTCGACGGATCGCGGGGGGGGCCCCGAGCCCCTCGCGCCAGCGACGGCGGCCTCTCAGGCCGGTCACGAGACAACGTAGGCGTGCCGCGGACGGGACGCTACCTCTACGGATTGGTTCGGGCCCCGGAGGACATGGACTTCGGCTGCATCGGGCTCGAGCACGATGGCAGACCCGGTCGGGTCTACACGCTGCGCGTGGAGTCGCTGGGGGCGGTCGTGAGCGAGTTTGCGGGTCGTGAGAAGGTCTTGCCGCTTCGAAGGAACCTCGATCCCCACCACAGGGTCATCCGCGAGGTCATGAAGACCACGACCATCGTCCCGATGACGTTCGGTCACGTCGCCCGGAGCAGGAACGATGTCGCGAAGACGCTGCGGTCCAACCGCGAGGCCATCGGGGCGCAGCTCGATCGGGTGGACGGCAAGGTCGAGATGGACCTGAAGGTGAACTGGGACGTCGACAACATCTTCGAGTACTTCGTCGGCGCCGATGCCGAGCTTCGGGCCTATCGCGACCAGGTCTTCGGGCGGTCGTGCGCGCCGTCCAAGGCCGAGAAGATCGAGCTCGGGCGGACGTTCGAGGAGCGGCGGAACAGGGAGCGCGAGGAGCAGACCGACCGCGTCACCGAGGTGTTCCATCCCTGCACGAGCGACATGAAGGTGAACCCGCCCAAGGGCGAGAAGGTGGTGATGGACCTCGCCTTCCTCGTGGATCGCGGCGGCCTCAAGCCCTTCGAGGAGTGCGTCTACCAGGTCGCCGGGACGTTCTCGACCCAGTATCTCTTCGACTACAGCGGGCCCTGGGCCCCGTTCGCCTTCGTCGACGTCGCACTGGACCTCCAGTCTGCGGAGGCGTGAGGATGGAACCATGGGGCTCTTCTCCGCGCCGTTTCGAGGGCTGTTCCTGGTCTTCAGGGAGGTCGCCGACCGGGCTGAGCAGGAGCTCCACGACGAGGACGCGGTCAAGGCGGAGCTGACCGACATCTACATGAGACTCGAGGCGGGCACCCTCAGCGAGGAGGAGTTCGCGCGTCGCGAGGCCGCGCTCGTGCAACGGCTAGAGGACATCGAGGGGCACAAGAGGCGGAAGAAGCGAGGGAGTGGTCGTGGAGGTCGCTAGTACGCCCCAGCGTCCGAGCCGCGCTCGAAAGTCCGCCTCGCGGCGAAGCCTGGTTTCTCGCCACCGCCGTGTGAGCCTGTGCGAGACCCTGGACCGCGTGCTCAACAAGGGCGCCGTGATCGCGGGCGACGTCATCATCTCCGTCGCAGACATCGACCTCCTCTACCTCGGTCTGAACCTCGTCGCTACCTCCGTCGAGACCATGCGCAACTGGGATTCTGGACGACGTTGTGCCCGCGACGAGGTGGATCGGGCACGGCCCAGCCAAGGGCTGGCCGCATCGCAGCGAACGGGGCACTGACCCATGCGCTACGGCGAGATTCGAGGAAGACCCGCGGACCTGGAGGCATTCGAGGAGCCGGCCGAGTCGCCGCGTTCCAAGTTGCCTCGTCGCATCAACCTCGAGCCGGAGAAGGTCGAGCGCGGGCTGACTCAGCTCGTCCTGTCTCTAGTCGAGCTCGTTCGTCAGCTCATGGAGAAGCAGGCCCTGCGGCGTATCGAAGGTGGGAGTCTCACCGCGGAGCAGGTCGAACGCCTCGGGGTGACGCTGATGCGTCTCGAGCAGCAGATGGAAGAGCTGAAGGTGCACTTCGAGATCGACAACCTCAACATCGACCTCGGTCCGTTGGGGAACCTGTTCGACGAAGGCGACCGAGGAGGAGAGGTGCGATGGAGCCGTCACGGTCGAGGCTGACGCACGCGACGGAGAGCAGCGGCCTCGCCGACATTCTCGAGCGCGTCCTCGACAAGGGCATCGTCATCGCCGGCGACATCAAGGTGAAGCTCGTGGACATCGAGCTCCTGACCATCCAGGTCCGGCTCATGATCGCCTCGGTGGACAAGGCTCGGGAGATGGGGATGGACTGGTGGCTCAGGAACCCCGACTTCACGTCAGACGGCGGCAAGGACCAGGGCGCCGAGATCGGCGAGCTGAGGCGTCGGATCGCCGCGCTTGAGCAGAGGCCTGTGGCCATGGCGGCGGGGGCCCGATGAGCACAGCACCCAGGTTCGCGCTGGCGGCAGCAGTGAATCCACCCAGGGGCCATCCGTGCCCGCCGCGGTAGCGCGCGGCGGGGGAGGGCCCCATGGGGATGGATCGACCTGAGCCCCGGCGGCTGGACGTCGGGGGCGCGGGCGGCACGGCGGCGTCGGTTGCCGAGCCCGTGATGCGGGTCCTCATGGTGGAGGACGACCCGGGGGACGCGGACCTGGTCCGGGAATACCTGGACGGGCCGGCCCTGGGCGCCTGCGAGCTGAGCTGGGCCCGGTCCCTCGCCGAGGCGGCGTCCAGGCTCCGCGGGGGGGGCCTGGAATGCGTCCTCCTGGACCTGCACCTCCCGGACGCCGGGGGCCTGGAGGCGGTGGAGAGGCTGCGCTCTGCCTGCCCCGACGTCCCCCTGGTGGTCCTCACCGGGGCGAGCGACGAGGACCTGGGGTGGCGGGCCGTTCGCCTCGGGGCCCAGGACTGCCTCCCCAAGGACGCGGTGGACCCCCGCGGCCTCTGGCGGGCGGTGCGCCACGCGGTGGAGCGCCACCGGCGGCTGCTCCTCAGCGAGACCCTGGCGGCGGTCCGCGCCCGGGAGGCCGACCTGGAGGGCCTCATCGAGGCTCACATGGACGCGGTCCTCCTGGTGGACGGCGCGGGCCGCCTGGTGCGCGTCAACGCCGCGGCCGCCGCCTTCTTCGGCCGTCCCCGGGAGGTCATGCTGGGGACGCCCTTCCCCTATCCCCTGGTCCTGGGAGAGAGCGTCGAGATCGAGGTGCCCTGGCCGCCGGGCGCCCGGGTGGGGGAGATGAAGGTCTCGGAGGTGGGCTATCAGGGCGAGCGGCACCGGCTGGCGACCATCCGGGACCTGACGGACCGGCGGCGCATGGAGGAGGAGCTGCGGCAGGCCCAGAAGATGGAGGCCATAGGCCGGCTGGCCGGCGGAGTGGCCCACGACTTCAACAACCTCCTGGGCGTCATCATGGCCTACGGGGAGCTGATCCAGGACGGGGTGGACGAGCGCGACCCCATCCGCGCGGACCTGGAGGAGGTCCTCAAGGCGGCCCGCCGGGCGGCAGGGCTGACGCGCCAGCTCCTGGCCTTCAGCCGCCGGCAGTTCATCCAGCCGCGCCCGGTGGACCTGAGGGAGGTGGTCTTCGAGGTGGAGGGGCTCCTGGGGCGGCTCCTCGGGGAGGACATCGCGATCGACTCCCGCGCGGCGGGCGAGCCATGGCCCGTGCGCGCGGACCCGGGCCAGGTGGAGCAGGTGGTCATGAACCTGGCGGTCAACGCCCGGGACGCCATGCCGCGGGGGGGGCGGCTCCTCATCCGGCTGGAGAACGTGTCGCTGGCGGCGCTCGACGTGGCGGACCTGCCGCCGGGGGACTACGTGCGGCTCTCGGTCTCGGACACGGGCGAGGGGATGGACGACCAGACCCGGATGCGCATCTTCGAGCCCTTCTTCACCACGAAGGAGAAGGGGAAGGGCACCGGCCTGGGGCTCTCCACGGTCTACGGGATCGTCAAGCAGCACGGGGGCCACATCGAGGCGGTGAGCGCCCCCGGGGAGGGGGCCACCTTCCACGTCTGGTTCCCCGCCGCCCCCGGGGACGAGGTCGCGGGCAGGGCCCCCCTGGCCGTCGGGCCCAGGGCCCCCCGCGCGGGGGCGGAGACCATCCTCCTGGTGGACGACGATCAGATGCTCCGGGGGCTCGGGAGCCGCATCCTCCGGGCCTCGGGCCACACGGTCCTGGAGGCGGCGAGCGGGGCGGAAGCCCTCCTCATCTCCGAGCGGCACGGGGG
>JACQVX010000286.1 GCA_016209495.1 Planctomycetota bacterium | reverse complement strand
GGGGGGAACCGCGGACAGTTCCCCCCCGATGTCCCCCCCTCGGCGGGGGGGAGGGGCTCCGATGGCTCGGGGGGGAACCGCGGACAGTTCCCCCCCGATGTCCCCCCCTTCGGCGGGGGGCGAAGACGCCCCCCCCCGCTACCAAGGGCGGGGAAAGTCGCCGTGGGGACCAATGTCCTCACGGCGACTTCGCCGTACTGTAGGCGCCGCTTGGGCCTACGCCCCGCCGGGTTGTCCTCGAAGCGGAGAGACACGCGCTCTACCACCGCGGCCACGGCGCGCCTAATCGCTTCGACGGTGCTGGCCTCCAGGTGGGCCTTGAGGGCAAGGACCGACTCGTAGGCCGCCGTCGCCGCCACGTCGAGGTCGGCCGCGCGGTCCGTCGTGCGCTTCGCTTCGTCGAGGGCCGCGACCGCCACCTTGCGCTCGGCGGCGAGCCGGGCCATCTCCTCGGCGGCCAGCGCCGCGAGGTCGGGGTCGTCCATCCCCCACCTGTCCTGCATAGCCCGGCGGAGTCGCGCGTCCAGGTCCCACCCGCGCCGTTCGAGGCGCTTCAAGTCCAGGCCCGGCGCCGCCGTCTCCGCGCCGAGACGCGCCCTGTAGCGGCGGCGTTGTCGCGGTTGGTCGAGCCGTGGACGAGCTGCGATCTGCAGAGCCTGTTGCGATGGACCTTACTGAGCACGCGCCGCCTGGCCAAGACGCTGTTTGAGGCCGGGCTCTCGACGAGCCACCGCATGGTTGCCGCGTTGCTGCACGAGTTGGGCTACAGCCTCCAGGCCCACCGCAAGACCCGCGAAGGGGCTTCGCACCCGGATCGAGATGGGCAGTGCCAGTACATCAACCGCTGCGCGACCTCGCAGATGGCCGCGGGCGAGCCTGTGATCTCGATAGACACGAAGAAGAAGGAGTGGGTCGGGGACTTCAAGAACGGCGGGTGGGAGTGGCGTCCGAAGGGGCATCCTGAGAGGGTCCGAGTCCACGACTTCATGATCGAGGAACTCGGCAAGGTCTCGCCGTACGGCGTCTACGACTTGGCCCGCGATCCGGGGTGGGTCAGCGTAGGCATCCGCCACGACACGGCGGCCTTCGCCGCGGCGAGCATCGGACGCTGGTGGAGGCACATGGGCCGACGCACCTACCCGGCCGCGCGGACCCTGCTGGTGACCGCCGACGGGGGCGGGAGCAATGGGTCGCGCAACCGACTCTGGAAGTGGGAACTCCAGAAACTGGCCAACCGGACCGGACTGGAGATCTCGGTGTGCCACCTCCCGCCGGGGACGCGCAAGTGGAACAAGATAGAGCACCGGATGTTCAGCTTCATCAGCCAGAACTGGCGCGGGCGTCCTCTGCTCACCCACGCCACCGTCGTGAGCTTGATCGGCGGCACCCAGACGAGCACGGGACTGAAGATCCGCTGCGAACTCGATCAGAAGAACTACCCGGCAGGCGTCGAGGTGACGGACGAGCAAATGGCATCGATCCGCATCGAGCTGAGCGACTTCCACGGAGAGTGGAACTACACGATTTGGCCCGAAAAAAGGCGCCGCCCGAGCGGCGCTTCCGGATAGGTTGTTTTGTTACGGACCCTAACCGGATAGGCATACACCCTTCTACCGCACCCGCATCGCCGGAAAGGCTGCGGGCTATTCCGGCGCCGGCTCTAGGCAGCCAGGCGCGCGATGGAATCACGGGCGTGAAGACTTTGACGGCCGGAACCGCCAACGATAGATTGGCACTCCGACCCGCCGAGCGGGGGATTCGTCACGCCCGGGGTGCTTGGCGGGCCTAGCCGTATCAAGGAAGAGACTCCGAAGGACGCCCACCACCTGCCTGAGGTGATGTGCCGTGCGTCCTCGCGGCGCGGTCTGGCCGCGCACGTTGGTTCAGGCCCACAAGTTCACGCAACGTGAATTCGTGGGCCAGGGAGGGGGGGCATGAGGCGAACCGCTCTGGGTCGCCATCGGTCAAGGGACGATACCGTGTCCCCCCCACCGCACCCTCGTCCCGGAGGCCGACCGATGAGACGCCAACTGCTCCAAAGCCATCTCTCCGTCCTCCTCGCGCTCGTTGCGATTCTCCTCCCCGTTTCCGCCGTCGCCCAGACGGCCAGCGGCCAGCGGATCCGCTTCCAGGGCCGCATCACGGACGACAAGGGCGACCCCGTGGCGGGGACCCATCACCTCGTTTTCAAGATCTACGCCTCGCCCACAGCCACAACCGCCGTCTGGGGCGAGGAGGTCGTAGTACAACTCGACCTCGGAGTCTTCAGCGTTGTTCTAGGCCAGACGACGGGTCTCGACCGACAGATGGTGGGGTCGGGTCTCCTCAGCAACGTGATCGGGGACCCCACCCAGTCGGTCTTCGACGGCACAACCCGGTTCATCGGGTTTGGTGTGACGGGTCAGGCCGAGATCGGGCGGGTGGAGGTGGTGAGCTCGCCCTTCGCGATGAACGCGGCGCTGCTTGCCGGGAGGAGTGCAAACGAGTTCGTGCAGGCGTCGGCCACCACGGGCGCGGTCGGGATCGGGACGAGCGCCCCCGGCGCGCGGTTGACGATACACCAGGGGCAAGGAAACACCCCCGCCGATGGGCTGCGGCTCGAGGCGGGCACTGTCACATGGAACCAGTTCATCAACACCGGGGGCCGACTGCACATCGAGTCGAGCGGTGGTGCCCGGGTGGTGGTCCGGGACGACGGCGGGGTCGGGATCGGGGTTGCCGATCCGGCCGCCCGATTGCACGTTCAGGACGCGGACGCCTCCATGCAGTTCAAGGCCGGTGCACAAGGCCAGCCTCTGCTGACGCTCGGCACAACAACGAATCGCGGCGCAGGGATCGTGTTCCGCACTCTCGGCAGCGACCAGATCACGGTCCGAGCGGACGACCAGAGATTCGATCTCCTCTCCGGCGGGTTCACCGACGACCCCAACCAGACGACCTTCTTCTCGGCCTACAAGAGCGGCACCCTCGCCACGCGGTTCATCACCACCTCGGGCAACGACCAATTCAGCTCCATCTTTTCTACTCCATCCTCAGCCGTTCCCCTGTTGCTTCGCGCCGGCGGCAGCGCGACCTTCTTCTGGATGGTGCCCGAGGGCTCGGCCCAAGATGGCGCCATCGGGGTGCGCACTCTCACCCCCCAGGCGACCCTCCATGTCGCGGGTAACATCAAGGCGACCGGGACGATCATGGAGCGCCAGGACTTCGCCGAGCGCGTCGACGTGCAGGGGGCCCGGACCGACTACGCCGCCGGGGACGTCCTGGGGGTCGTCGAGGGTGGCCGCTTCGCCCTTTCGGGCGGTCCCCGCGCGAGGAACGTGGCCGGTGTGGTCTCCCTGGACCCGGGGGTGCTGGGGACGAGGGGCGGCCCCTTCGGCCAGTGGGAGCCCGTTTCGGGCACACTGGAGGCCGCCCCATGGTCCGCCGGACCCCACGAGTACCTCGGCATCCGGACCGGCCTGATCCGTTTCCTCGGCCTGGATCGGAGGGCGACGTACCCGCCGGGCACGCACGTCTCCCTGGCCGGTCAGGTCTACGCGGTGGCCGTGGTGTCCTTGACCGCCGACGGCGACACGGAGCTCGTCCTCGACCGGCCGTTGCATGCAACCACGGGGGACTTGCGTTTCGGCCTCGACCTGCGCCAGCAGGTGCCCCTGGCCGTGGTGGGCATCGTCCCTTGCAAGGTCACTACCGAGGGCGGGCCCATCCGCCCCGGGGACCTCCTCGTCACCTCCGGCACGCCCGGCCACGCCATGCGCGACGACGACCCGCGGGTGGGCACGGTGCTGGGCAAGTCCCTGGGTTCGCTCGAGGACGAGGGCACCGGGGCGGTCACGGGGATGATCGATGTCCTCGTGACCTTGCAGTAGGCGGGGCCCTGATGCGGTTTGCCGTCCTTGCTGCACTCGTGGTGTCGGTCGTGGCGTGCACCGGGCGGAGCGGCCCGGACGTCTTGGGTCCCGGAGCATCCACGACGAGTGCAGAATTCCTCGGCCAAGCGCTCACCCATCCGGACGAGATTTCCCAGGAAGAGCTTGTTGCACGCCTCCGCTCGGCCGACCCCGCCTCACAGCTTGCGGCGTGTCGTGTCTTGAAGGAGCGCGAGGGCGGCATCGTTGCGATTGCGGCCCTCCTGGACGCCGAGGGGACGAGCGACCTCGTCCGCCTCAACGCCCTGGCGGCCCTCGTGGCGGCGAAGGGCCCCGAGTCCGAGCGGGCCCTCGCCGAGTTTCGCGCTCGCGCGGGCGCGCGGGAGCGGGGGTGGCTGCGCGCCCTGGAGCGGGGGGCAGGGCGGTAGCGTGCGCTCCCTGGCCGCAGCGTGTCTCGCGGTCCTGCTCCTTGCCGCCCGGCTGGAGGCAGCGCCCGAGGCCACCAGCCGCATCGTCCTCTACGGCCCGGAGACCTTCACCCGCACGAAGAAGGGCCCCAACAGCCACACCCGGACCTTCACCGCCCCGGCGACCGCGGGCCGCTACTTCCTCACCGTGGCCAACGGGGACGGCTCGGGGGGGCGGCTATCGAGCGGGACCATCACCCTGAACGGCGTCGAGGTCTTCCGCCCGAGCGACTTCCATCAAGAGGTCGTGCGCCTGCGGCGGGAGGTCACGGTCCTCGCCGCGAACGAGCTCGGGGTCGAGGTCTCCTCGAATCCCGGGGGCTTCTGGACCCTGGACCTCGAGGGCGAGGTCCCGGAGGTCCTCCTCCCCCCCGAGCTGCGTGAGCGGGCGGGCCTGGGGAGCTTCTTCCGGCAGGCCTTCACCGGAAGCATGCCGGCGACCACCGAGACCGCGAGCTTCTCGGTCCCGGAGACGCGCGGCCGTTTCGACCTCGTCCTGGCGAACGGGGAGGGCATCGAGCGGGTCACCGCCGCGCGCGTCCGGCTCAACGGGGTGGAGGTCGTGCGCCCCAGCGACCTCTCCGCCACCGTGGACACGCTCGTCGTGCCCGTGGCGGTGGGCGGGACGAACGTCCTGGACGTCACGATCCTCTCGGGGGCGGGGACTCGCTTCGAGTTGGAGCTGGTGGGCTTCGTGCCGGACGCGACGGCCCCGGGGCTCGCCATCCTGCGGCCCCTCCCGGGGGCCTGCACCGGGGCCTCCGACCGCGTGGAGGCGGTCTACGAGGATGCCGTCACGGGCGTGGACCCCGCCGCGTTCCGGGCCCGGGTGGAGGGCGTGGACGTGACGGCCCTTTTCGCCGTGGGCCCCGACTCCGCGACCGTGCGCCTCGGGGACCTGGAGCCGGTCCTTCCCCAATCGACCTCGGTCCTCCTGGAGCTAGAGGTCTCGGACCGCGCGGCCCACCGCGCGACCGCCTCCGTGCGCTTCACCTACGATACGGTGGCCCCCGAGGCGGCCGTGGTCCAGCCCCCGGAGGGGACCATCACGAACGACCCCACCCCGGACGTCGTCATCGCCTGGAGCGACGCCACCGGCGGCATCGAAGCCGTTTCGGCCGAGGTCTTCATGAACGGCGTGGACGTCCGCTTCGCCTTCGCGCTCACCGCGACCGGAGCGACGCTCGTCCCCAACACCACCGTGGCGCTCCCCGACGGCCCCGCGATCGAGATCCGGGCCTCCGTGGCGGATTGTTCGGGGAACCGGGCGGTCGCCTCGCGGACCCTCCTGGTGGATACGGTCCCTCCCGAGATCACGGTGGTCGCTCCGCCCCAGGGGGCCCTCCTGGCCGATCCCTTTCCTCCCTTCGAGGCCGCGTACTCGGATGGGCTCTCCGGGGTGGACGTGACCGGGGTGCGTCTGCTCCTCGACGGCGGCGACCTCGGCACCGATGCGACGACGACGGCCGGCGGGGTGGTCTTCCGGCCCCCGGCGCCTCTGTCCGACGGGGCCCACACCTATACCCTGGAGGTGCCGGACCGGGCGGCCAACCGCACGGTGGTGGAGCAGGTCTTCGTGGTGGACGCCACGCCGCCGGCGCCTCCCACCGTGGGTCCCGTGGAGAGCCCCACCGCGGCGGCGAGCGCTGTCCTCCGGGGCCGATTCGCCCTGGCAGACGCGGCGGATATCGAGATCCTCGTGGACGGCGGCGCCGAGGGGGTGATCCTCGTTCCCCCGGACCGCTGGCAGCGCACCGTGGCCCTCGCGGATGGGGCCAACCGCTTCGAGGTCGCGGCCCGCGACCGCGCGGGAAACCGCAGCGCCCCGGTCCTCGCGGAGGTGGTCTCGGACCGCACACCTCCGGTGCTCTTGCCCTCCCCGGACCCGGCGCAGCCTCTACCCTCGCGCAGCCTCGGCCTGGAGGTGCGCTGGAGCGACCCGGGCGACGCCCCCTCGGGGGTGGACCCCGGGAGCTTCCGCGCGCTGGTGGGGGGGCTCGACCGCACGGCCCTCTTCACGACCGGCCCCGAGGGTGCGACGGCGGCCCTGGGGGGACTGGCGGCCCTCCTCCTGGGGGAGAACCGCGTGGTGCTCTCCCTGGCCGACCGGGTGGGGAATCGCGCGAGCGTTGGCGTCACCTACACCGTCGCCACGGAGCCGGCCGTCGGCATCGCCTTCGACTTCCCCGCGGCCGCGGGGCCCATCCCGGCGGCCTCCTTCCATGACCTGACGGTGCGCCTCCAGCGCTCCGATGGCAGCACCGACCCGGAGTTCACCGGCGTCGTCCGTCTCTCCAGCACGGATGCGCGCTCGCTCCTCGACGGCCTGCACATCCCCTACGACCTCTCCGACGCGGGGCGGGTGGTGCTGGAGCGGCTGGCGGTCTTCGCCACCGCGGGCACCCATGCCATCGAGGGCGTGGTGCTGGGTTCGCCCGGGCTCGCCGGGCGAGTGGAGGGCATCCAGGTGGTGCCGGGGGCGCCGAGGCGCCTGGTCCTCGTCTCGGGGGGCGAGGACCGGTCGCTGGTGGTGGGCACCTCGCCCGGGACGCTGGTGGTGCGGGTAGAGGACGCCGTCGGCAACGGCGTGCCGGGGGTGACGGTGGTGGTGACGGAGGGGGCGTCGCCGGGGTCCACCGGCAGGTCGGGGCCCACGGGCGAGATCGCGTTCGGGCTCGCCGCCCCCCACGAGCCTGGGGAGGTGGTGGTGACGGTGCAGGCCGACTCACTCCCGGCGGCGGGCTTCCGGCTCGTCGCGAGCGAGCTACCGGTCCTGAGCTCCCTCGTGGACGGCTCGGCGGTCGGCGACCCTAGAGCCGAGTTCGCGGGCGTGGCACCGCCCGGCCGGCCGCTCACGGTCCTCGTGGACGGCGCGTCTATCGGCGGGGTCACCGCCGGCTCGGATGGAGCCTACACGCTGCAGCCCGCCGCAGACCTGGCCGATGGACCTCACACCGTGGTAGTGGTCACCGATCCAGGCACACAGGCGGAGCGCCGCTCCACCCCGGTGGTGATCGTCATCGACACCACCCCCCCCGCCTGCCCTCGGCTCGTCTTCCCCATCTTCGAGGAGGTCGTGGTGGGTTCCTTCGCGACGGTGCGTGGGGTGGCGGAGCCGGGGACGGAGGTGGATCTCTTCATCGATGACGCCCCCGCGGGGCGCGGGGTGGCGGCCGGGGGCGAGGTGGCCCTGGAGACGCCCCCCCTTTCCCCCGGCCGCCATCGGGTGAACCTGGTCGCGACCGACCGCGCGGGGAATCGCTCGGGGAGTTCGCCTACCGGGGAGCTCCTGGTGGGTCCGAGGCCGCTGGTGGGTCGGGTGCTCGTGGGGGGACCGGCTCACGGGAGCCCGGTGCAGACTGCGGCGGGGGTGCCGGTGCGGCTCGCGGGCTCGGGGCTATCGACCGTGACGACGCCGACGGGGGTGGTCTTCTTCCCCGCGGTGCCGGCGGGGCGGCAGGTGGTGGAGATTGCAGGTAGCGCGCTCGGGGCCCATGCGGACCTTGCGGTGCCGGTGGAGGTGGCGAGGGAGGGGGTGACGGGGCTCCCGAGGCCGGTGTTCCTCTCGCCCCTCGATGCGCGCGACCGCACGGCGCTGGGGATCGCGCCGCTCTCGGGGGAGCTCCTCGCGCCGGTGGCGGCGACGAGCGGGAGCTTCCCTGGGGTGGCGCTCTCGCTGGAGGCCGGCTCCAGGGTGCTCCTCCCGGAGGGGGCGCCCTCGGAGCTCTCCATCGCGCGGGTCCCGGCGGGGCAGATCCCGCTGCCTTTCCCCGAGGGGGTGTTCAGCGAATTCGCCTACGAGATAGGCCCCACGGGGACGTGGCTCCCGGACGGGGCCACGCTCTCGCTCCCGGCCCCGCCGGGGGCGGCGAGCGGGGAGCGGTTCCCGCTCTACCAGCTCGTGCCGCACCGGGGGGGTTGGGTGGTGCTCGGCGAGGCGATGGTGTCGACGGATGGGACGCAGGCGGTATCGGCGCCGCTTGCCGTGACGGGTCTCCACTCGATCTTCTTCATCCCGCAGGCGGTGACGGCGAAGACCACGGTGCGGGGGAGGGTGGAGCTCCTCGACGGCGCGGGGGGCGCCGTGCCCTTCGGCGACCCCCGCTGGGGGGAGCTCTCGTGCTTCGTCCTGGGGAGGGCCACCAAGCCTGACCCCGCGACGGGGGGGTTCGAGATCGCCGATGTCCCGGCGGTGGCCGAGGTGGTGGTGCTGGTGAAGGGGGTGGTGGACTCTCTCATCGTGCTCACGCGTAGCAGCCCCGTGTCCTCCGTGGCGGGCGGGACGACGGACGTGGGGACCGTGCGCCTGGGGATACGCCTCGCCCAGGCGCATTTCGTCTCGGGGACGACGCCGAGCGGCGGCAGCACCGACGGGACGCACCGGCTGGAGGCGGTCGTGGGGGAGCCCGCGGCGGGCGAGATGCGGGGCGGGGGCCTGGTCCTCAGGGGTGGCTTCGTCGGCGCGGCCTTCCCTGCCGTGGGGCCTCCGCCCGCCATCCTGAGCCCGCTTTCGGGGGCGGTGCTCCTGGACGACCGGCCGCTCGTGGTGGGGAAGACGGACCCCGGACAGGCCGTGACGCTCTTCGACAGCGGCCAGGAGGTGGCCACGGCCACGAGCGACGCTCGGGGTCTGTTCCGCTTCGAGGCGGCGAGCTACACGCGGGGGCTTTTCACCGGGGAGCGGGTGCTGGGGGTGCGCGTGGGGACGGGTACCCCCGCGGCCCTCTCGGCGGGGGTGACGGTCTTCGTGCGGCTCCTCGATACCGACGGGGACGGGCTCCTGGACGTGGACGAGCTCCGGGTGCACGGGACGGATCCCCTCAGGGCCGACACGGACGGGGACGGCTTCGCGGACGGGGCGGAGTTCGCCCGCGGGACGAATCCCCGCTGCCACGACGTGCTCTTGACGTCGGTCCTGCCCATCTTCGGTCCGGAGGCGGGGGGGACGCTCGTGAGCATCACGGGCGTGGGCTTCCTTGCGAACCACGCCGGGCCGAACACGGTGAGCTTCGGGGGTGTCGCGGCCACGCTCGTCACGGTGGTCTCGGACTCGGAGCTTTCGGCCCTCACGCCCTCCGGGGCGGCAGGCCCCGTGGACGTGGTGGTGACCAACGCGAACGGGGCCTCCAGGCTCCCCGGGGGCTACGCCTACGGCGGCGCCGCCCCCGAGGCCGCGCTCCTGGCCGGAGGGATGGCCCTGGCCATAGGGCTCACGCGGGGTGTGCAGGATGCCTGCCACGGCGAGGTCCTGGTGGCGGTGGTGGACACGGGGGTGGACGCCACGCACCCGGATCTCGCGGGGGTGGTGCTGGCGGGCGTGGATCTCACGAGCCCGGCCGGGGGCGACGGCCGCACGGACACCCGCGGCCACGGCACGGCCATGGCCAGCCTCATTGCGGGCCAGGGGGTCGCGGGCGGGGTGCGGGGTGTGGCCCCGGCGGCGAGGATCCTCCCGGTGCGGCTGGTGGGGGAGTTGCCGCTGGTGGAGCACTCGCTCCTTGCGCAAGGGATCCGGGAGGCGGCGGACCGGCGTTCGCGCGTCATCTACGTGGGCTTCGGCTCCCTGGTGTCGAGCCCCGAGCTCGTGGAGGCGGTGCGATACGCCCAGGCTCTGGGCTCGCTCGTCGTGGCCCCCGCCGGGACGAACGGGGGGAACCACGTCCTCTACCCCGCGGCCATCGACGGGGTGCTGGCGGTGGGGCTCAGCGACCCTACGGGTGAGCCCGCCATGGGGGCGAACGTGGAGGAGCGACTCGATCTTTTCGCCCCGGCGCCCTTGCACGCGGCCCGGAGCGCTGGAGGCTACGGGCCGACGGGGAACGCCAGCGCCTCGGCGGCCCTGGCGGCGGGGGCGGCGGCGCTGGTGTGGGCGAACGAACCCGGGCTCGCCCCCGGGGAGGTGCGCTCCAGGCTCATGGCGCACGGGGAGCCGGTGGGCGTGGCGGGTTTCGCCGAGGTCTTCCCCGCGCGGCTCCTCTCGGTGGACGCCGCGGTGAATCGCACGGCCCCTACCAGCCCCCCTCCCGCCCCCCCGCCGGGCGCGGGGGTGCCCCCGGCGGGGGTGCCCCCGGCGGGGGTGCCCCAGGCGGGGGTGGTCCGGGGGAGGCTGCAGGAGCTTCCCTACGACGGGACGGCGGTCTCGGTGGCGCTGGGCCTGGAGAACCGGGAGGCGACCCCCCAGGGGCTCGTGATCCGTAGCCAGCTCGCCGGCGACCCCGAGGTGGAGGAGCGCCTCACGCTCGCCGCCGGCTCGACCCTCACGCACACGGTCTCGGTGCCCCACGCGCCGGCCGAGACGGGGAGGCGGGTGCTCCATATCCGGGTCGCGGTGGCGGTCTCCGGCGGCGAGGTGGAGACGGGCCACCTGCGCTACCGGCTGCACCTCGCGAGCGCCCAGCTCGCGGAGCTCCAGTATCAGGACGTGGGGAACGAGCCGGAGGTCTTGACCGATGCCCCCTGGAGGCGCCGGCCCTCGGCGGCGGTGCTGCCGGTCTCGGTCTTCGTGCCGGAGATCCCCTGGCAGTGGTCTTCCTCCCCGGGCGATCGCAAGGCCGCGGACCCCTCGGCCGAGCTCACGCTCGATCGGGTGACGGTCGCCGTCCTCGCCGGGGGACCGGACGAGTTTCGCTTCCAGGACGGGTGGCGGGCGGGGGACGACCTGCCGGTGGGACAGGTGCTATACGACGTCCGGGGCGGTGCTAGCCCGGGAATCATCGCGGGGCGGGATTTCACGACCGAGATAGAGGACGAGAACGGCGATCGGCTCAAGCCTCTCCCGTCGCCTGGCCCCACCGAGACGTCGGGCATCGCCCACGCCAAGCTCACCGCGGCCGGCTGGCACCGGATCCTGCTTTTCCCAAGGACCAGCCTCGCCCTGCACACCGACGGCCACTACTACCTGGTGACGCAGGTGACTTCCCCGGAGTTGTATGTCTACGAGAAGCGACACCGGGACCCGTTCACGGGGGGGGGCTACGTGAGGCGGTTCTTCGACTTCCGCAAGGTCCTGCGGGTGGCGAACGGGACGGCGGAGCTGCCGCAGTTTGCGGATACCCCCACCGCCCGGGACTACGACGCCCACTTCCACACCATGAGCGAGTACACCAACGATCTCGGGCTCCTCGCCCCCCGGAAGGCCTACGGCGGGCCGCTGCGCATGGTGGACTGGTGCGCCTTTTCCGTGGGGATGATCGACACGATCGACCGGAACGCCATCAGAAGCGGGGGCCTCATCGTCAGCACCGATCACAACGTCTTTCTCACGGACCGCGACATGCCGGAAGTGGGGCCCTACGTGCGCGACAACCCGGCCACGGGCAAACCCTGGACACCCGCCGAGGAATACGGGGTCCTGCGGGGGTTCTTTGGCACCGAGACCGCCGCTCAGGAGCTCACGCTCCGGGGGCCCTTCACTGGAACGAACGCCCAGGAGTTGCTGGTGGGGCTATCGCTGGGCCACCACGCCCTGGTCTACGAGCACCCCGTGGCCTTCCCGGGCCCCTGGCACGGGGGACGGCTCGGCACGGGGCTTTTCTTGCCCTTCAGCCTCTACTACCCCTTCTTCCCGGACAACCCGAACGTCCTCACCCAGGAGGGACTCGGGCCCCGGGACGCCGTGGGGACCCTGGAGGTCCTGGACCGGATCCAGACGGGGGGACCCGGGGCGATGTTCGCGGCGCACCCGTACGTGGAGGGCTTCCTCTGGGACAAGGACGAGGAACGCCGGGCGACGAGGCTGCCCCCATTCAAGACGGAGGCCCACGGGGTGCGACGTCTCGCGACCGCGGGGACAGGGCCCGCGGGGTTCATCTTCAAGGGGCATCAATTCTGGAACGAGGAGATCCTCCACCAGGAGATCGGCCTGACGGGCCACCAGTTCCGCCGGCTCAACCCCTTCGTGGCGCGCGGCCGCTACCCTGGATCGTCCACCCATCCATCGGAGAATGTCTACCGGGGGGGTTGGGAGTCGGTGCCGGCCCCGTACGCGCCCTTCGAGGACGGACTGGCCCGCTGGGCGACCCTGGTGCGGGAGGGCCTGGACTACGCCTTCGACGAGAGGCCCGAGGAGCACTTCATCCGGAAGCTCTACCTCCTGGCGGGCACCGACGCCCACGGGGACTTCAACTACGCCACGGCGGTGACGGCCACCCATCTCTCGAGGCTCCCGCTCCCGGAGAACGGCTACACGGACAACGCCTTCGGGCGACTTCGCACCCATGTCCTCGAGGGGGGCCGGAGGGGCTTCGACCGGGGACAGGCCGTGGTGACGAACGGCCCCTTGGCGGACTTCAGCATCGACGCGGAGCTGCGCTTCCTGAGCGACCCGCTCGTATGGGTGGATACCCAGACCGACCCGAAGGCCGCCAGCGACCCGGACGGACGCATGGGAGGCGCGGGGGATTTCGACGGAGGGCGCACCCTGCTCTACGAGGTCTCGGGGCTCCCCGTGGTGCGCCACCGCTGGAAGAACACGGCGGACTTCGGGGGGGCGGTCGAGA
Source organism: Planctomycetota bacterium (assembly GCA_016209495.1). GTDB lineage: Bacteria > Planctomycetota > JACQVX01 > JACQVX01 > JACQVX01 > JACQVX01. The sequence continues at coordinate 2,758 of JACQVX010000286.1, read as the reverse complement.
CCACGACCCTCTTCGGGATCGAGGCGGGCCCGACGCCGGGGTGGCCCGGCGTGCAGCGCCTCTCCCCGGGGACCGACGGGGAGCTGGGGGCGGAGCTTTTTGCGCTCCGGTCGGCGGGGACCAACGCGGTCTACCTCGGGGCCTTCACGGCCCCGTCTCCCATGACCTTCGTGGCGGGGCATCCCTTCGCGCTCACCAACCCCCTCTGGACCTCGCCCGTGGTGCTGGATCCGGTGGTGCCGGATCGGGAATTCTTGGGTGTGCCAAGCCCGCTTTGCACCGGTTTCACGACCCTGGAGGTGGCGAAGGGGGCGCTCCGGCTGAAGGCGAGGTTCCAGATAGACATCGCCATGGTGGACCCGCTGGTCTGGGTGCGGCAGCTCGACAGGGACGGGGTGAGCAACGGGGGCTTCGTGCGACTGGAGGTGGTCTCCTGGGACCCCGACGGCCAGGGCTTCACCGCGGCGAACCCGGGGGCGGTGAGCTTCCCGGCGACCCCCGACTGGCAATATCCGCCTCCACGCTGCAAGTTCCGCTTCGTCTTCATCGTCGCCGAGCCGCGGGACGTGCATGGCAACCAGCTCAACCCGGTGGCGAAGACCTACACGGTGAGCGTGGGCTAATGGCCATGCGCCGCGCGAGGGCTTGGTGGGTGCTCCTGGGGCCGGTCCTGGCCTGCGGGTTGGGCCTGGTCGTGGCCGGCTGTCAGGCCCTGCACAAGTGGTGGTACGAGGACCACGGGGTGATACGCGATAGACAGGGGAGGCTCTACTACCTGCACCCAGGCCCCGGGCCCCAGCTCAACGACTTTCGCGAACGCATCCTCTGGGCCTACAGGACGCAGGTGATCGACACCGGGGCCTATGACATGGAGTACACCCCCGATGGGAGATACCTGGTGATCACCGGGCCCGGGGGTATCGAGATCGTCGATGCGCATACGGCACTCTTCGACTCCCATTCCAATGGCGACATGCCTGGTGGGGACAGCCTCTCGATCCACCCGAGCGGGGAGTGCCTCGCGCTCGGGGGCAATGGAGGAGTTCGCGTCTACGGCTTCCCCGACCTGAAGCCCCTGACCGAGTTCGTCCTCGACGGCGTCGATATGAGCATGTACCCCCATGGGGGGCCTGGCGTCTATCTCACGTTCTCGCCGGATGGGAAGTGGCTGGCGGCGCAGGTCGCGGACATCCACCGCGAGTATTCGTTTCTGTACGAGGTCCCGAGCTGGCGCTTCGTTCGCCGAGTCCACACGGATCGAGGCAAGGGGTTCAGTATCGGAGATGTGTTGTTCAGCTCTGATTCCCGGGAGACCATCGTCTTTGAACACCAGAGAATTCGTCCAAAGAACGATGCCTGGACCGATGAGGACTTTCGTTTGACGGGCGAAGCCCGCTTCTATGATGTGGAGAGCGGCCGCCACACGCGCTCGTACCGGGGTCCAGATTCGAACAAGTATTTCGGTACAGTTCCGGGCTTTTGTTTTCCGCGGGACGGTCGCTTCGCCATCGGGACGGTGGCCAAAAGTCCCGAGAGGAATTGGGAGATCGCGATCTGGTATCCTGATCGCCCGTACGATCCGGACATCTATCCCAACCCGGCGATCCGGTCAGGCGATGAAACCCCCGAAGGCTTCGTCCGAGCGTCCTTCTACGCGAGTATCCGGGAGGTCACCCCCGACGGCCGCATCCTGGTCATGTGGGAACGCGACTTCGGTCTCTGGGACGTGGAGCGGAAGCAGACGTTCTTCCGCACGCGGCTGTCCGGGGAGTGCAAGAAGGTCGCCATCTCCCCCGACTCGAAGACCTGCGCGGCTTTCTACGGCTGGAGCACGGTCGTCTTCTACGACATCACGCCCGAGAAGGAGCTCGTGGGTGAGGGGGACCCGCGGGACGGGAGGTGAGCCGTTTCACACCGGCGGTAGCGGTCGGCGGTAGTGGTCGCCTTGGCAGCGGCGCGGCCGCGGGTCGCCGGTCATTTCCAAGGAACACTCTCGATGCAGGAGGTGACAAGGATGGCTCGTAGGTGGGAGCCGGCGGCGACGATCCTCGTCGGCGTGATCCTCGTCGGGGCGATCCTCGCGGAGGGTGGCGGGGGAGCCGGGGGCGAAGAAGGAGCCGGGGGCGGGACCCCCGGTACGTGGCGGGAAGTGAACGAGGGGCTCCCGGTGGGGGAGGTTCAGGCGCTGGCGATGTCCCCTACATCCCCCCTGACGCTCTACGCTGGGACCGGCGGTCGCGGCGTCTTCAAGACGACCGACGGCGGGGAAAGCTGGTCGGAGGCGAAGGCCGGGCTCTCGAGCACCGCTGTCTGGGCCCTCGTGATCGATCCGAGCGCCCCCTCCACCCTCTACGCCGGGACCAGCATCGGCGTCTTCAAGACGACAACCGGCTCGATACGCTGGTCGGAGGCGAACAAGACCGTCGGTGCGGCGTCGTTGAGGACCGCCGTCCGGACCCTCGCGATCGATCCGAGCGCCCCCTCCACCCTCTACGCCGGGACCGACGGTGGCGTCTTCAAGACGACAAACGGCGGGGAAAGCTGGTCCGGGGCGAGCGGCGCGGAGCTCGGGACCGCCGTCCGGACCCTCGCGATCGATCCGAGCGCCCCCTCCACCCTCTACGCCGCGACCCACGCGAACTTCCTCTACAAGACCACAGACGGCGGGGCCAGCTGGTCGGCGGCCTACACCTGGCTCCTGGCCATGTTCGTCCGGGCCCTCGTGATCGACCCGAGCGCCTCCTCCACCGTCTACGCC
>JACQVX010000281.1 GCA_016209495.1 Planctomycetota bacterium | reverse complement strand
TCAACATCCCCGACGAGGACGCGGAGAAGATCCAGACCGTGGGGGACGCCATCAAGTACATCGAGGAGCACGCGGCGGGGGCGCCCAAGGAGGCCTAGCCGCGCCCCGCGGCGGGTCCATGGCCATGGGGCCCCCCCACCACCCCGAGCGGCGCCGCGTCGTCATCACCGGCGTGGCCGGCCTCACCCCCATCGGCCGGGGGACCGACGACTACTGGCGCGGCATCGCGGGCGCCCTGAGCGGCGCGGGCCCCATCACCCGGTTCGACACCGAGGGCTGGGACGTCCGGATCGCCGCGGAACTGAAGGGCTTCGACCCCGGCGAGTTCCTGGACCGCAAGGAGGTCCGGCGCCTGGACCCCTTCGTCCATTACGCCATGGCGGCGGCGATCATGGCGGTGGCCGACGCGGGCCTGGACCTCTCGCGCGGGGATGCCGCGCGCCACGGGGCCATCCTGGGGACGGGCATTGGGGGGCTGACGGAGCTGGAGGAGCAGGTGGGGGTGCTCGTCCACCGTGGCCAGTCCCGGGTCTCGCCCTTCCTCATCCCCAAGCTCATGTCCAACGCCTCCTCGGGGAACATCGCCATCCGCTTCGGCCTGAAGGGGCCGAACTACGTCACGGCCTCGGCCTGCGCCTCCGCCAACCACGCCATGGGGGACGCCTTCCAGACCATCCGCGAGGGCCGGGCCGACGTCCTCCTCACCGGGGGTTCGGAGGCCACCATCACCCAGATCGGCGTGGCGGGATTCCAGAACATGAAGGCGCTCTCCACGAGGAACGACGACCCCCAGCGGGCCTCGCGGCCCTTCGACAGGGAGCGGGACGGCTTCGTCATGGGCGAGGGGGCGGGGGTCCTGGTCTTCGAGGAGCTCGCCCACGCCCGGCGGCGCGACGCCCAGGTCTACGCGGAGGTCCTGGGATTCGGGGCGACGGACGACTCCCACCACATCACGGCCCCGGAGGAGACCGGCGAGGGCGCGGCCCGCGCCATGAACCTGGCCCTGGAGGACGGCGGGGTCTCCCCCGACGAGGTGGACTACATCAACGCCCACGGGACCTCCACACCCTACAACGACAAGACGGAGACGCGGGCCATCAAGCAGGTCTTCGGGGGACACGCCCGCCGGCTGGCGGTCTCGAGCACCAAGAGCCAGATAGGCCACCTCCTCGGGGCCTCGGGCGGGGCCGAGCTGGTGGCCGTGTGCCTGGCCATGCGCCATGGCCTGATCCCGCCCACCATCAACTACGCGAACCCGGACCCGGAGTGCGACCTGGATTACGTCCCCAACGAGGCGCGGCCGGGCTCCATCCGCCGGGCCCTGAGCAACTCCTTCGGCTTCGGCGGCCACAACGCCACTATCCTGGTCGGCGCCCCGGACTGATCAGCCCGGCCGCCGCCGCGCGAAGGCCGCGGCGAGGCCCGCCACGAGACAGGCCATGGCGAAGGCGTCCCCCACCACCGCATAGACGGTGCGCCCGCGGCTGGTGAGCAGCTCGAAGCGCCCGCTGGCCGCGACCTGGACGCTCCGGCCCGAGGCGTCCGCGAGGACCGTGACCCGGCCCAGGGGGTCGTAGGCGGCGGAGATGCCCGTGTTGACCACCCGGGCGATGGCGCGGCGGGTCTCGACGGCCCGGAAGACGGCCATGTCCCGCGCCAGCTCCAGCTCGCTGGAGTCCTGGAACCAGGCGTCGTTCGAGATGCAGACCAGGACCTCGGCCCCGGCCGCGACGGCCTCGCGGCCGAAGGGGCCGAAGTTCAGGTCGTAGCAGATGGACGGGGCGTATCGCCGGCCCGAGACCTCCAGGACCCGGGCCCCGGGTCCGGGCTCGAAGACCACGAATCCCTCCGGGACCCACCATTTCAGGAAGCGAAAGAGAGGGGTGCCCGCCAGGGGGATGTACTCGGCCGCGGGCATGAGCCGCGCCTTGTCGTAGCGCCACGTCGCCTGGCCCTCCCCGCCCACCAGGACGGCGGAGTTGTGGTAGACCTCGCCCTCGCCGCGGCGCTCGCGGTGGAATGCGCCCAGGAGCAGGGGCCCGCGTTCGCGGACCAGCGCCGCCAGCTCCGAGCGGACCTCCGGGAAGTCCAGAAGCTCGGGGTGGACCATGGTCTCGGGCCAGACCACCAGGTCGTGGCGGCCCGCGGGCAGCTTACGGGTCAGGTCCACCAGCTCGTGGTAGATGGCCCAGGCGTCCCGGCTCTCCCCGGACTCCTTCAGGTCCTGGGGGACGTTGCACTGGACCGCCCCCACCGTGGGCCCGGCCTCCAGGGCCACCGTCCCCGGCCTCCAGGCCCCGTAGGCCAGGGCCGCCCCCAGGGCGAGCCCCAGGGCCAGCGGTCCCCGCGCGCCTCCCGGCATACGCCCGGGCCGCGCCGCCGGCCCGGGCGGAAGCGGCCGCAGCGCCGCGACCGCGATGCCGCTCCCGCAGGCCACCAGGAGCCCCACCAGGTAGACGCCGCCCAGGTCCGCCACCTGGACGAGAAGCGGGAGCCGGGCCTGGCTGTGACCGAGCTGCATCCAGGGGCAGGCCGTGAAGAAGGGGGTGGCGCGCAGCCACTCGACGCCGACCCAGAGGCAGGGGAGCGCCAGCCCCGGAGGCAGCAGGGCGCCCGGCCGGCACGCCCGCCGGGCCAGGAGCCCGAAGAGGGCCGTCCACAGGCCCGTCACCAGGGCGGTCCCCGCCAGGGCGGGCCAACCCACGTGGCGCAGCCAGGACATCCCCAGGCCCATCCAGAGGACGCCGCCCAGGAAACCGCCCGCGGCCGCCGACAGGGGCCCCGCGTGGCGCAGGGACAGGAACCAGGGGACCAGGGCGACCCAGGCCAGCGGCCAGAGGCCCAGGGGGCGGATGGAACCGAGGTGGAGGGCGGCGCTGGCGGCCGGGCCCGCCAGGGCGATCGCCACGGCCGGTCTCATGAAGGGTCCTTGTGCCACGGTCAAGGCCTCCTTGCAATCGATGGCCCCCCGACTATGCTCTCGGCCCCATGACCCCGGAGATGGAGATCCGCGAGAAGCTGAACGAGCTGGGCCGGAACCTCTGGTGGACCTGGAGACCCGACGTCCGTTCCATCTTTCGAGACCTGGACCCTCGACTATGGCAGGAGGTGAACCACAACCCGACGGCCCTGCTCCGGGACACCCCGGGGGAGGTCCTGGTGCGGAGGGCCGAGGAGCTGGGGCTGGAGAGCCGGGTCCACCACGCCTTCCGTCGGCTGGCGGAATACATGGGCTCCGCGCCGGGGGACGGGGGGGTGCACCTGGGTCCGCTCCGGGTGCGCCCGGTGGCCTATTTCAGCGCCGAGTTCGCCCTGCACGAGGCGGTGCCCATCTACTCCGGGGGTCTGGGGGTCCTGGCCGGAGACCACGTGAAGAGCGCCTCCGACCTGGGGGTCCCCCTGGTGGCGGTGGGGCTCTACTACTCCCGGGGCTACTTCCGCCAGTGGCTGGACCGGGAGGGCTGGCAGCAGGAGACCTACCCCGAGGTCAAGAACCCGGACATGCCCCTGGAGCTGTTGCGGGACGACCACGGCGAGCCCATCACCGTGGCCCTGGAGACGGCGGCCGGCGCGCTGCAGGTCGCCCTCTGGAGGGTGCGGGTGGGGCGCTCGGACCTGCTTCTCCTGGACACGGACGTGGAGGGAAACTCGGCCCAGGACCGGGAGATCACGAGCCGCCTGTACGGCGGTGACCACCGGACTAGGATCCGGCAGGAACTGGTCCTCGGGGTCGGGGGCGTCCGGGCCCTGCGGAGGTTGGGGATCTGTCCGGGTGTGCTGCACCTCAACGAGGGCCACACGGCCTTCGCCCTGCTGGAGAGCTGCCGTGCGCAGATGGAGGACGAGGGGGTGGATTTTCCGACTGCCCGGGACCGCGTCTCCCGGCAGGCGGTCTTCACGACCCACACCCCCGTGGAGGCGGGCCACGACCGCTTCGAGCCGGAGCTGGTGGAGGAGGTCCTCGGGGGCCTGCGCAAGGCCCTGGGCCTGGGGCCCGAGGAGTTCCTGGGGCTAGGCCGGGTGGACCCCGCCGACCGGGGCGAGGCCTTCTGCATGACGGTCCTGGCCATGCGCCTCTCGGACCGGGCCAATGCGGTCTCGTCGCTGCACGGCCACGTCTCCCGGCGTATGTGGCGGAGGCTCTACGGCGGGGGCCGGGGCCTCGAGGTCCCCATCGGACACATCACCAACGGCGTGCACGTCCCCTCCTGGCTGGCCAGGCCCATGCACCTCCTCTACGAGAGGCACGCGGGGCGGGACTGGGCCCGTCGAAGCTACCGCCCGGAGGAGTGGGCCGGCCTGGAGGCCCTGGACCCGGGGGAGCTGTGGGAGACCCACCAGGTGCTCAAACGGCGGCTGGTGCGCTTCGCCCGCGAACGGCTCGCCGAGCAGGCCGCGCGCAGATCGGATCCCGAGGCCTCCATGGCCCGGCTCCGCACCGTCCTCGACCCGGAGGTCCTCACCATCGGCTTCGCCCGGCGCTTCGCCACCTACAAGCGGGCCACGCTGCTCCTGGACGACGTGGACCGCCTGGCCCGCATGGTGGGCAAGGTGGAGCGCCCGGTGCAGGTCGTCTTCGCGGGCCTCGCCCACCCTCACGACCAGGGCGGGAAGCAGTACATCCAGCGGATCTTCCAGCTCGGCCGGGACCCGCGCTTCGAGGGGCGGGTGGTCTACCTGGAGGGCTACGACATGAACATCGCCCGCCTCCTGGTCCAGGGGGTGGACGTCTGGTTGAACACCCCGGTGCGTCCCCACGAGGCCTGCGGGACGAGCGGGATCAAGGCCCTCCTCAACGGGGTCCTCAACGTCTCCGTCCTGGACGGCTGGTGGGCCGAGGCCTACGACGGGCGCAACGGCTTCGCCATCGGGCGCGGCGGCTCTCATGCGGACCCCCAGGTCCAGTGGCGCCGGGACGCGGAGGAGCTCTACCGGGTCCTCGAGACCCAGGTCGTGCCCGAGTTCTACCACCGCGGCCCCGACGGGGTCCCCACCGAATGGGTGCAACGCATGAAACAGGCCATCGTCACCCTGGGCTGGCGCTTCAGCTCCAACCGGATGGTCCTCGACTACCTGCGCCGGGCCTACCTCCCCGCGGCGGACGGGATCTCCAGCGGGCTCGTGTAGCCCTGGACCGCCGCGGTCTGTGCCCTTAGACTCCCCCCGCCCGAGGGCGGTCTCGCGCCCTCCGGCATCGGTGGAGGGGACCATGGGTCCGGGCGAGGAACTGGAGGCCCTGCTGGCGCTGCCGCTCCTGGACGGCGCGCAGGTCTCGCCGGACGCCCGCCACGTGGCATGGACCTGGTACGGCGCCGGCCCCGCCGCGAGGGTCTACTCGGTCCCCACGGACGGGTCGCGAGACCCCATACGCCTCTCCGAGGGTCCCGCGGCGGTCCGTCTCGAGTCCTGGGCCCCGGACGGTGCCTCCGTCGTCGTGCGCGCGGAGCTGCAGGGGGACGAGCGGGCGCAGCTCTTCCGCATCCACCTGGACCGTCCGCGGGAGATGGTCCCGCTCACCGGCGAGCGGCCGAACCACTTCCTCCGCGGGGGGGACCTGCACCCCAACGACCGCTGGCTGATCTACGGCGCCAACTTCGACGCCGCCTCGGGCTCCCCCATCGAGCCCACGTGGGTCTATCGCCACGACCTGGTCTCCGGGGAGCGGCGCGTCCTGGCCCGGACGGAGCGCCCGGGCAACCCGGCGCCGGAGCTGAGCCCCACGGGCCGCCACGTCCTGTACCACCGCAACGACCGCCACCCGGCGGGCCGGCAGCTCTGGGTCGTGCGCATCGACGGCCGGGGCGACCGAACGGCGGTGGACCTGGGCGATACGGCCAAGGTGCGGGGAGGCTGGCTCCCGGACGGCCGGGGGGCGATCTTCGTGGCCGAGTCGGAGGGCCGCCGGCGCGTGGGCCTGTGGTGGCTGGCCGGGGGCGCCATCACCTGGCTCGTGGATGGCCCAGGGCGGGAGGTGGAGGAGGCCTACGTCGCCCCGCGCTCTGGCGCCGCCGTGGTGGTGGAGCTGCGCGAGGCCCGGGCCCACGTCTCCCTCGTGGACCTGGCGGGAGGCGGGGAGAGATATCTCCCACGGATGCCCGAGGGGAACTGGCGGCCTCTGGCCCCCGCGCCGGACGGCCGGTGGGTGGCCCTGAAGGCGGCCGCGCGGGAACCCACCGACCTGGTGCTCTGCCGCCTGGACGGGCCGGCAGGCCGCGATCGGAGCCTGACGAGGGTGCGTCGCCACTGGGGCCTCTCGGGCAGCGAGGCCCTGTCCCCCGCCGAGGACTTCCGCTGGCGCTCCGTGGACGGCCTGCCCATCCAGGGCTGGCTGCACAGGGCGCGGGGGGCGGCGGTGGGGACGGTGGTGCTCGTGCACGGCGGACCCACGCGCCACGCGGACGAGGAGCTGGACCCCCGGGTGCAGTTCCTGTGCGCCCGGGGCTTCCACGTCCTCCGGCCCAATTACCGCGGGAGTACCGGCTTCGGCCTGGCCTTCCGCGACTCGATCAAGCAGGCGGGCTGGGGGGGCCGGGAGCAGGACGACATCGTCGCGGGCATCCGCGCCCTCCTGGACGCCGGCGTCGCCCGCCCCGGGAGGGTGGGGGTGACGGGGACCTCGTACGGCGGCTACTCGGCCTGGTGCCTGGCGGTGCGCTGCCCCCCCGAGCTGGTCGCGGCGGCGGCCCCCATCTGCGGGATGACCGACCTGGCGCTGGACTACCGGACCACGCGGCCGGACCTCCGGCGCTACAGCGAGGAGATGATGGGAGGGAACCCGGAGGAGGTGCCGGAACGGTATCGCGACCGTTCGCCGGTGCACCGGGTGGCCGGCATACGGTGCCGACTCCTGATCGTGCAGGGCCTCCAGGACCCGAACGTGACCTCCGAGAACGTGCGCGCCGTCACCGAGGCCCTGGACCACGCGGGGGTGCCCTACGAGCTGCTGGTCTTCCCGGACGAGGGGCACGGGATCCAGAGGCGCCGCAACCGGCGCGTCCTCTTCCTGCGGCTGGCGGCCTTCTTCCGCGGCGCCTTCCAGGCCGCCGGGTCCTGGGGGGCCGCGTAGGGCGAGGCCTAGTCCCCCAGGCGCACCCGCCACCGGGCCGCCACCCGCACCCCGTCGCCGTCGCGGCCCACCTCATCTATGCCTTCGAGCCAGGCCCGGCCGCGGTCCGCCGCCGCCGCCCCCGCCGCCTCTCGCGCCTGCCGCACCGCGTCCGAGAGGGAACGCGCGAAGGCGGCGCGGTAGGCCTCGTCGAAGGAGCCCACGTCCGAACTGCCGACCCCCCGGAACGCGCCCGCCGAATCCCGGAGCCCCCACCGGGGGTCGTCCTCCGGCAGGTGCAACGTGGCCGTGGCCTGGACCCGGATCAGGGCCGTCGCGCCCTCGCCCTCCCGCCCCGCCCCCAGGACCTGGGCCCCTACCAGGGTGGCGGAGGTGGCGCTCAGGGTGCGGGCCCCGTCTTCCCCAACCTCGAAGGTACGGCCGTGGAGGCCGTCCGCCAGGTGGGAGCGGGCATCCAGCTCGGCCCTCTGGCGGGAGAGGTCCGCGCGCCGGGCGTCCAGGGCCGCGTAGCCGGGCAGCTCCAGACGCATCTCGCGGAGGCGCGGTCCCTGCTGGCAGCCCGGGGCGAGCAGGGCCAGGGCGAGGAGGGAAGCCTCGAGGCTCTTGTCCATGGGGCGGGTCCTCCGGGGTGGGGCGGGCAGGCTATCCGGCCACGGGGCCCGCTTCAAGGTGCGCCGTGGCCGTGCGGCTTGCGACGGGCCGGCGCCATGGCTATCCTGCCGGCCGTGGATTGCATCGACGGCCGTTACCGAGTGATCCGGCCCCTGGGCCAGGGTGGCATGGGGCGCGTCTTCCTGGTCGCGGACCTCAGGCGCTCGGAGCGCAGGCTCGCCCTGAAGACCCTGCGCCCGGAGGCGATCCCGGCGGGCGGGGAGGACTGGTTCGCCCACGAGTTCCTCACCCTGGCCTCGCTCCACCACCCGAACGTGGCGGAGATCTACGATTTCGGCTCCGAGGCGTCCACCGGGGAGCGCTACTTCACCTCCGAGTTCGTGGACGGGCACGACCTCTACGCGGCGTGCGCCACCGCCTCCCAGGGGGAGATCCTGGACCTAGTGGTGCAGCTCTGCCGCGGGCTCGAGTACGTCCACTCCCGGGGGCTGGTTCATCACGACGTCAAGCCGGCCAACGTACTGGTCACCGGCGCGGGGCAGGTCAAGCTCATCGACTTCGGCCTGGCCACGCGTCCCTCCTCGACCCTGGGGCGCCGCGTACGGGGCACCGTGCAGTACATGGCCCCCGAGAAGTTCCGCGGGGACCCGGTGGACCGCCGCGCGGACCTCTACTCCCTGGGCGTCACCCTCTACGAGGTGCTGACCCGCCGGCACCCGTTCGGCGGGGGCTCCTCCATGGACGTCGTCCGGTCCCACCTGGACGCCGAGCCGCCCCCGCTGGGGCCGGGGACGGACGGCCTGCCGGCCCGCCTGGGGCCCGTGGTCCTGCGTCTGCTCGCCAAGGTCCCGGCGGAGCGGCAGGGTTCCGCCGCGGAGGTGGTGCGGGAGATCAACCGCCGGACAGGGACGCGCTACGAGGTGGAGACCGTGGCCACGCGGGAGGGCTACATCCTGTCGGGCCGGCTGGTAGGTCGCCGCCGGGAATGGGAGCGCGTCGAGGGGCTCCTGGCGGGCCTCCAGGCGGGGCGCCCGGCGAACCCCCTCGTCCTCATCTCCGGCGAGGCCGGCATCGGGAAGAGGAGGCTGGTGAGGGAGCTTCGCCAGCGCGCCCAGACTTCCGGTCTGAGGGTCGTGGAGGCCACCTGCGGGCCCGATGGGGCCAGCTTCGCCCCCTGGGCGCGGGTCCTGGAGGAACTCGAAGCCTTGCACCGGGAGGAACCGGAGGTCGCCGCCGCCCTGGCGGCCCACGGGCCGGTCCTGGCGGAGGCCGTGCCTGCCCTGGCGCGCTGGGGCAGCGAGGCGGCCGCGCACGACGCGGAGGCTGCCGGCGCCGGGGAGGTGGAGCGCCACCGCAGGGTCGAGGCCGCGGTCGGGGTGCTCTCGGCGGTGGCGGCCCGCCACCCCCTGGTGGTGGTCCTGCACGACCTGGCCTGGGCCGACGAGGGCACCCTGGCGCTGGTATGCCGCCTGGCGGCGGGGGCGGCTACCCCCGAGGGCGCGGGTCTGGACCGCGCCGTATCGCCCTTCCCGGACCGACTCCTCACCGTGGTCACCCTGGACGACTCCGAGGTCGCGGGGCGGCCCGCCGAGACGGTGGCGTCCTTGCTGCGGGGCCTGGACTCGGTGGCACGGCTGGAGCCGGGGCGGCTCGGGGTCGCGGAGGTGGAGGAGCTCGCCGCCAGCATGCTCCCCCTGGACGGCGGCCACGAGCTGGCCCCCAGGCTCCACGCGGCCTCCGGGGGCAATCCCCTCTTCATCGAGGAGACCATGAAGTCCCTCGTGGAGGAGGGCACGCTGGTCTGCGAGGAGGGCCGCTGGCACGAGCGCGCGGGTCTCCGGTCGGCCCTCGCGACCCCCGCCTCGGTGAAGGACCTGATGGAGCGCCGCCTGCGATCGTTGAGCGGGCCCGAGCGCGCGGTGCTGGCGTCCCTGGCCGCCTGGGGCGACCGTTCGACCGCCGCGGACGTGGCGGCCACCTCCGCGGTCGTGTCCGGGGAGGCCTATCCGGCCCTGACCTCCCTGGAGCGGAGGGGGCTGGCGTTCCGCTCCGAGGACGGGGGCCTGCGCCTGTCGCACCCCGCCGTGCGGGAGGCGGCGCTGGCGGCGCTCCCGGAGGTGGCGCGCACCGGCCTGCACCGGGCCATCGTCCGCCGCATCCTGGACGGCCCCGGGGCCGCCGAACGCGTGGAGGAGGTGGCCTACCACGCCCTCCGGGGGGGGGAACCGGCGGCCGCCTCGGGCCACGCCCTGGAGGCGGCGCGCCGCGCGCGGCGGCTCCACGAGCTGGCGCGGGCGCGGTCCTTCTACAGGGCCTGTCTCGATGGGGCCCCCTCGCCCACGACTCGCGAGGAGGCCCTGGCCGAGCTGGGAGACGTGGAGGAGGTCTCGGGCCACCTGGACGCGGCGGTGCGCCTCTGGGGCGAGGCCCTGGGCGCCGGCGCCGGGGCTCCGGACCCCTCCCGGGCCGCCGCCCTGCACCGGCGCCTGGGCGACGCCCACGCCCGGCGGGGGCGCTTCGCCGAGGCGGCGCGGGAGTTCGACGAGGCCCGTGCCGGCCTGGGCGTCCTGGCCGACGGCGTGGAGCTGGCGCGCCTGGACAACAGCCAGGGCTGGACCTTCATCCGCCAGGGGGACTACGGGAGGGCGGTCCAGGTGCTCGAGGAGGCCCGCGGACGCCTGGAGGGGGGACCGCACGAGCGCGAACTGGCCAAGGTATTCAACGCCCTGGGCACCGCATACCACGACGTGGGCGACTACCCGAAGGCCGTCGAGTACCACCGGCGCGGCATCGCCCTGGGGGAGCGCACCGGGGACTTGCCGGGGCTGGCCGCGGCCTACAACAACCTGGGACTGGTCCACTGGGACATGTCCGAGTACGAGCAGGCGGTGGAGTGCCACACCCGAGGCCTCGCCATCTCACGGCGTCTAGGCGACCCCCTGGGCCGCGAGAAGGCGCTCCACAACCTGGGGAACGTCTACTGGGACCGGGGCGACTACGAACGGGCGCGGCGCCATTACCAGGAGGGGCTGGCCGTGGCGCGGGGCCGCCTGGACGAGCGGGGCCTGGCCCTCGCGAGCCTGAACCTGGGGTCCATTGCCATGGTGACCGGGGACTACGGGGCCGCGGCCGAGTTCACCCGCCGTGCCATGGAGGGGGCCGAGCGCGCCCAGGATCGCTACCTCGCGGCCTGCGCCCGTTGCAACATGGCCTCCTGGGCCCTCCTCGCCGGGGATCTGGATGAGGCCCTCGCCGAGTGCGATCGGGCCGAGCGCGCGGTGGCCGAGCTGGGCGCCCGCGCACTGGAGAAGGCCATCGGCGACACGCGGGGGCAGGCCCTGATGGCCCGGGGCGAGGCAGAGGCGGCCCTGGCAGCCCTTCGCGGGGCCGTGGGGGTAGCGGAGGCCACGGGCAACCGCAAGGGGCGCTCGGAGAGCCTGGCCCACCTGGCGGAGGTCGCCCGGTCCGTGGGACGCCGCGAGGAGGCGGAGCCGGCGGCCCGGGAGGCCCTCGAGCTGGCCCGCGCCCTGGGCCTGGACCCGGTGGTGGCTCGCGCCCTGGCGGTGGCGGCGCGCATCGCCCTGGAGTCGGACCACCCGGAGGAGGCGCGAGAGCCGGCGGAGGAGGCCCTCCGGCTGGCCCTGCGCCTGGGCGAGCCGGAGCTGGTGTGGAGGGCCCACCACCTCGCGGCGCGGCTCGCCCGCCTCCGGGGGGATCGCCCGGGGGCCGCGGAGCACCTGCGGGCCGCGGGGAAGGAGGTGCAGGCCTTGGCGGAGCGGCTCCCGGAGGGCACCCGGAGGCGCTACCTGAAACACCCGGAACGGCAGGCCCTCGAGACGGACGTCCTGGCCATGGCGCGGGAATCCCCGGCCCTGCCGGCGGCTCCTCGGGCCGACGGGCCGGCCGCGACAGCCCCCCTCGCGTTCGGCGCCACGACCCATGGGGAGCTGGACGCCGAGCTGGGCGGGGCCCTGGTGAGGCGCCCCGGGGCCGTACCCCTGCGTCCCGAGGAGCTGGAACGGCTGCTGGCCATCAACCGCGCACTGAACGCGACCCTGGACCACGAGCAGGTCCTGGAGGCCATCGTGGACGGGGTGGCGGACCTCACCGGGGCGCGGCGCGGCTACATGATCCTGGCGGGGCCCGAGACGGCGGAGGAGGACTGGAGGGTCGTCGTCACGCGGAACGCCCCGCGGGGCGACCGGGAGACCACGGACCACCGGGTCTCACGCACCATCGCCCGTCGCGTGCTGGCCAGCGGGGAGCCCATCCTCCTCATGGACGCCCGCGGGGAGGGCGACTTCCGAGAGGCGAAGAGCGTCGCGGACCTCGGGGTGCTCAGCGTCCTCTGTCTGCCCCTGCGGTTGGCGGGGCGCGTGGAGGGCGTGATCTACCTGGACAACAACGCGGAGCGCGGGGTCTTCACCGAGCGTGCCGCCACCATCGCCTCCCACTTCGCGGAGCAGGCGGGGATCGCCCTCCAGAACGCGCGGCTCTACCGGGACGCCATCCGCGACCCCCAGACGGGCTGTTACGGGGGCACCTACTTCGAGGGACGCCTGCAGGAGGAGGTCCGCCGGGCGGCCCGCTACGGGAAGGACCTCTCGCTCCTGGCGGTGCACATCGACAACCTGGCCGTGATCCGGGCGCGGCACCCCGGGGCCACGGCGCTGGAGGTGGTGCGGGCGACGGCGGACGACATCTCCGGTTGCGTCCGGGCCATCGACGTGACGGGCCGACTCCGGGACGACCGGTTCGGGGTCGTCCTGGTGGAGACGGGGGAGGCCGGGGCCCTCACCATCGCGCGGCGGGTCCAGAGCCGGATGGCGGCGCGCAGCTTCCGCACGGGGGAGGGGAGCATCGAGCCCACCCTCACGGTAGGCATCGTCGGTTCCCTGGACGAGCGGGACGACTGGGAGGCGGTGACCCGGCGCCTGGAGCGTGCCCTGGAGGCCGGCCGCCTGGCCTCCCACGACCGGGTGGGGGTCTACGAGTCGGAGTCCGCGGCGGCCTCCGGCGACGACATCGACAGGCTCATCCTCAGCCGCGAGGGACGGGACACCCTGCGCCTCATCACCAGCATGGTGAGCACGGAGCTGGACCTGGACAAGCTGGTGGACCTCATCGTGAGCATGATCGTCGAGGTCACCGGCGCGGAGCGGGGCTTCCTCATGCTGGTGGACGGGGAGCGGCTGGTGTGCGCCAGCGCCCGGGGCATCGACAGCCAGGAGGTGGAGTCCCCGGAGTTCGAGGTCTCTCACTCCATCATCCGCCAGGTGGCGAGCCGCGGGGAGCCGGCCCTGGTGCGCAGCTCCGTGGACGACGACCGCTTCCGCAAGGCCCAGAGCCTCATCGACCTGGGGCCCAAGTCCATCGTCTGCGTCCCGGTCCTCCACCAGGGGCGAACCATCGCGGTGGTCTACGTGGACGCCAACCCCTTCCTGCGCTCCCTGGGCGAGCGGGAGCTGAACCTCCTCGTGGCCTTCGCCTCCCGTATCGCCGGGCCCCTGCGGAACTCGCGGGTCTACAAGGAGCAGGCGGAGAACCTGCAGAAGGTGCAGCGGGCTTACCAGGAGAGCGTCCGCGCCCTCGAGCAGCGCTACGCCTACGACAACATCGTCGGGAAGGGCGCGGCCATGCAGGAGGTCTTCCGGCTCCTGGACCGGATCGTGGACTCCCAGCAGCCGATCTTCATCCACGGCGAGAGCGGGACGGGGAAGGAGCTGGTGGCAAAGGCCATCCACTACAACGGGCCGAGGAAGGAACGGCCCTTCGTGGCCGAGAACTGCGCCGCCATGCCCGAGACCCTGCTGGAGGCGGAGCTCTTTGGCCACGTGAAGGGCGCCTTCACCGGCGCGGACTCGGACAAGAAGGGGCTCTTCGAGGTGGCCGACGGCGGCGCCCTATTCCTGGACGAGGTGGGGGAGATGAGCGTCGAGATGCAGAAGAAGCTCCTGCGGGTCCTCCAGGAGGGGGAGATCCGCCCCGTCGGGGGGAAGTCCATCCGCAAGGTGGACGTGAGGCTCATCACGGCGAGCAACAAGGACCTCCGGGACCTGGTTCGCGAGGGGGCCTTCCGGGAGGACCTCTTCTACCGCATGCACGTCATCCGCATCGACCTGCCTCCCCTGAGGGATCGGCTGGAGGACATCCCCCTCCTGGTGGACCACTTCCTGGACGACGTGGTCCGGCGGGATGGCGGCGAGAAGAGGCGGTTCTCGCGGCAGGCCATGGCGAAGGTGCTGCGCTATGGGTGGCCGGGGAACATCCGGGAGCTTAAGAACTTCGTGGAGAAGGTGGTGGTCCTCTCCTCCGGAGAGGTGATCGACGACGAGCTGGTGCGCTTCGACGACGAGGGCGCCCCCACCGGCGCGGACGGGGCCCTCCTGGAATACTTCGACCTGCCCTTCGCCTCGGCGCGGGACCAGTTCACCATCGCCTACCTTCGCAAGGCCCTGGAGACCCACGGCGGCAACGTCTCCCACGCGGCCGAGGCCAGCGGGATGAAGCGCCAGTCGCTGCACCAGTTCATGAGGAAGTACGGGATCCGGGCCCAGGAATTCAAGAATGGGAAGTGAACCACGGGATGGAGCCGACGTGAACGAGCAACCGGAGGTTGCGAGCGCGTGATGAGCGACCCCACCAGTTACACGGTCCTGATCATCGACGACAACCCGGACCACCTGGACCTGGCCCGGATCTACCTCAAGGACCCCGCCCTGGACGTGGTCACCGCCTGCGGCGGCGCCGAGGGCCTGGCCATGGCCCGACGCCAGCCACCCGACCTGGTCCTCCTGGACCTCATGATGCCGGAGATGGATGGCTTCCAGGTCCTGGAGCAGATGCGCGCCGACCCGCGTACGGCGGCCGCGCGCGTGATAGTCTTCAGCGCCAAGGATGGCCTGGACGACGTCCGGAGGGTGGTGGATCTGGGGGCGATAGACTATGTGACCAAGCCCATCGCCATCGACACCATGCGGTCCAAGGTGGAGAAGTGCCTCGGCATCCGCCTCGCGCCCCCCCCCGGGACCCGGCGTCGCCCCCGTCCCTGAAACCCCTCCTTTGTCACGACTCCTTTCTGTCCCCGTCGCCTGAAAGATCCCCTGTCAGCTCGTTCTGGGGTCAAGGGCCTCTTCCTGCGTGGTTTGACTCCGGGCGGGGGGCGGTATGCACCCTGCCCCGCCAAGGGCGTGGCCGGCCTGGGCCATGGGGAGGGAGCGACCATGAAATGCAAGTTCGAGCAACTGGACCGGGACACGCTTGTCGTGCGGCTCCAGGGGAAGCTGAGGGGGTCCATGGCCCTGCGTTTCCGTGCCGCCCTCGACGCCTTCCTCCAGAACGGCATCGGCGGACTGGTGCTGGACCTCCGCGAGTGCTACTCCATGGACAGCCTCGGGGTCTCCGTCGTCGGGGACCTGCTCCGCGCCGGCCTGAGGGTCGCGTTCATCGAGGGCTTCTTTCCCCTGCTCCACGACCTGGAGCGGGAGGGGGTGGACGTGGACGGGCTCGAGGTGCATGGGACGGAGTCCGACGCCCTCGGCGCCATCATGTCCTCCGGCCGTCTCGCCCGCGTCCTCGCCGAGGCGTGCTGAGCGTGGGCGCCCGCGCGCATTGCTGTCCTCGCTGCGATGGGGCCCTCGCCCGGGAGGACCGCCGCTGCGGGGAGTGCGGCTTCGACATCACGGTCTTCGCGGACCGCGGGCGGGCCATGGCGATCCACCGCAGCCTGAAGGGACGGCCCGGCATCCTCATCGAGAAGCCTGTGGAAAGCCCCTTCGGCTGGCTAGTCGCCCACGCCCAGCTCCTTCTAGTCTGATCGCTCGGGGGGGCGGCCTCGGCGGCCCCCCCGCAGTCCCCCCCTGGGGCTGAATTCCTTTCGGTGAAATCCTTCATGACAGAACACGAGAGGCGGGGAGTCGTCCAAACCATTTCACATTCGTGCGTAGCGAGTCGGCACCGCGCTCTCATGGGGAACGGCGAGCGCGGGCATCGAGGGAATCGACGGGAGGGGTCCATGTCGAGCATATCGTGGTCGAATCCGGGTCGAGTGCTGGTGGCCGTTGTGGCCGTGGCGAGCCTGGCCGTGGCGGGTTGCGGGCGCAAGAGTGCCTCCACCCGCGTCGTGCCGATGCCGTCGTCCACGGTGACCTCGGGCAGCACCACCCAGCCGGGGACCCCGCCCCCCTCCCAGACCACGGGCTCGTTCGCCGTCATCGGCGACCTGCAGGAGGCCCGGGCCAGCCACACCGCCACCCTCCTCGGGAATGGCGACGTCATCATCATCGGTGGCCTCAAGGATCGCATGGCGGCCACGGACAGCGCCGAGGTATTCGATGCCACCACGGGGCGCTTCACCCGCACGACGGGCAATATGGCCGCGCCGCGCGTCCTCCACACGGCCACGCCCCTCCCCAACGGCAAGGTCCTGGTGGCCGGCGGTGCGTCGTCCGTCGGGACCCCCGCGCTGGACTCCACGGAGCTCTACGACCTCTCCACCGGGAGCTTCTCGGCCGGCCCGAAGCTGGGCGGCGCGAGGGCTGGACACATGGCCGTCGCCTTCCAGGACGGCGGGAGGGACTACGTCCTCCTCGCCGGCGGGCTCCACCAGGGGCGCTCCCTGGCGTCCGCCGAGGTCTATGACGTGTCCGCCAACTCCATGGTGGCCCTGCCCACCGCCATGGTGGAGGACCGGTTCGTCGGCGAGGCGATCGCCCTGGGCAGCGAGGTCCTTCTGCAGGGCGGTGTGAAGGACATGCAGCCTGGCTCGGCCGCGGCCAGCCCGGCGGGGGCCGAGGTCTTCGACGTGCGCACCCGCTCCTTCCGGGCGGCGGGTCCCATGGCCACGAACCGGGCCTCCGGCGAGACCACGCTGCTCATCACCGGCGAGGTGCTCGTGACCGGCGGCCGCTCCACCCTGGCGCCCGTCGTGGACACAGCGGAGCGATACAGCCCCACGGCGCGCACCTTCTCCACCCTGACCGCGAAGATGGCCACCCCCAGGGCCGACCACACCGCCACGCTGCTCCACTCGGGCGAGGTCCTGGTGGCCGGCGGCTCCGATGGCGCTCGGGCCCTGAAGGAGGCCGAGGTTTGGGGCGGGAGCACCTTCGCCCCCGCCGGCAACCTGACGGTGGCGCGCGCGAGCCACACGGCGACCCTCCTCAACGGGGGACAGGTCCTGGTGGCGGGCGGGATGGACCTCAACGCTCAGCCCATCGCCCAGTGCGAGCTCTTCGACCCCCAGGGGGTCCATGCCGGGGTGCAGGCCCCGGTCCTGACCTCGCTCACCCCGGCCGCGGGCGTCGCCGGGGACAAGGTGGAGGTCCGCGGTAGCGGCTTCGACGCCAACCCGGCCAACGACCTGGTGACCTTCAGCGGCGTGCCGGCAGTGGTCCGGACCGCCTCCGCGAGCCTCCTGGAGGTGGACGTGCCCCAGGGCGCCGCGACGGGCGACGTGGTGGTCACCGTGCAGGGCGTGGCCTCCAACGGACTGCCCTTCTCGGTCCGCACGGGCCAGGCGGGCCCCTCCATTACCCGGATCAACCCGGCCCAGGGCGCCGTGGGGACCGCGGTGACCATCGAGGGGAGCGGCTTCGATCCCACGCTCACCAACGACGTGGACTTCAACGGGACGCCGGCCCTGGCCCGGAACGTGACGGCCAGCTCGCTGGCCGTCGACGTCCCCGCCGGCGCCACCACGGGCCCGGTGAAGGTCCGGGTCAACGGCATCGATTCCAACGCGGTCCAGTTCACCGTCCTGGGCAACGTGACGGTGGACGTGATCAAGGTCCCCGCCTCCGCCGAGGTGGGCAAGCAGTTCGAGATCGAGTGGGAGGTGCAGAACGCCCAGGTGGTCACCCACACCCACGTGAAGTGGGGCACCGCCACGGGCAGCTACCCGAACCTGGCCCCCAAGCACAGCGGGGCGGCCGGGACCTACAGGAACCGCCTCACGATCCGGAACGCCGGGACCATCTTCTTCGTGGTGGATACCCTGGCGGACGGCCAGACGGTGGTGACGCCCGAGCTGACCGTGGACGTCCTGCCGGTGGCCGGCGTGACCCCGACGCCCGTCCCGACGCCGACCCCTACGCCCACACCCGTCCCCACCCCGACCCCCGTTCCGGGCCAGGCGATCATGGACATCACCTCCTCGCCGGCCTCGGCGACGGTGGACGTCCCCTTCAGCGTGGAGTGGGAGATCCAGGGCGCCCAGGTGGTGAGCGAGACCCGCGTCCGCTACGGCACCGCCGCGGGCGTATACACGAGGACGGGCAAGACCCTGTCCGGGACGGCGGGGAGCTACACGGACGACCTGACCATCGCCAGCGCGGGGACGGTCTTCGTGAAGGCCGAGGCCATCGCGGACGGAAGCCCCATCTACTCCAGCGAGGTCACCGTGGACGTCCAGCCGGCCGCGGCGAGCGTGCCCACGCCGACCCCAACACCGACCCCGACGCCCACGCCTGTCCCCACGCCCATCCCCACCCCGACGCCGGTGCCCACCCCGACGCCGAC
>JACQVX010000284.1 GCA_016209495.1 Planctomycetota bacterium | reverse complement strand
GGGGGGCTGGGGGGGCGGGGGGGCGAGGAGGAGGTGGAAACTGGGCTCGGCCGCCAGCCGGAGCCTCGCCACCGGGAGCCGGCGGACGAGCCCCTCGTGGAAGGCCAGGACCCGGTCCGCCGCCGAGACCTCCACGAAGGGGGTCGCCGCCACCAGGGCCGCCACGGCCTGGGCCAGGTCGACCGGCAGGCGCTCGGGGGCGGGGGCCTTCTCCAGGAGATAGAGGCCCGCGACCGGGGCCACCCGCGGCCCCGCTGGCCGCTCCCCCCCGCTGAAGGGCGTGGCGTGGACCCGGACGCCGTCCGCCTCGGGCCCGATGGCGACCAGGTCGTCCCCCAGGTTCGGCCAGCCTGCCCCCGCCGCCACCCGGGCCGCCGTGGACTTTCCGCCCCCGGAGGGGGCCACCAGGACACGGGAGTACCCATCGGGCCCCACCAGGGCCGCGGCATGCAAGAGGACCCGCCCCCGGTCCCAGAGGAGGCGGGCCACAAGGCCCCGGAGGAGGTTCTCCGTCACGTCCCCCAGGGCCACGGCCCGGCCCGAGGCCGCCCCCAGGTGGGCCCGGCCCCGGCCCGCCTCCAGGTCGATGCGGGCCTCGAGGCCCTCCCCCTCCACGCGGAGGGACCCGCCCTCCTCCCTCCCCCAGGCCAGGCCGCCCCGGCCAGGCTCCCCCAGGGTGGGGTCCAGCACGACCTCCAGGGCCAGGTCCGGGCGGCCCGACGGGCCCGAGCGCGCGAACCCCCCCAGCCGGCGGGCCAGTTCCCGGTCCAGCTCGCCGTCCTCCACCAGGAGTGCGACGAACGTCCCCGCGACCTCCAGCGTCCTCTGCATGGCGGGCCGGGATGCTAGCAGGCGAGCCACGGGGCGGTCAAACCGCCGCCCCGCCGGGCTTGCATCCCGGGCGCGAGGCCCCTAGGGTACTTCCGTGCACCGGCTCGCCGGAATCCTCCTCGCCCTCGCCGTGGCGAGCGTCCTCGCCCTGGCGGCACTCATCGTCGGTGCCTGGCGCGAGGAGCAGGCCCTGGACCGGACCCGCGACCGGGTGCGCCGGGAGCTGGCGTCCCTGCTGGGGGCGGTCGCGGCGGGCGAGGCCGGTTCCACCCCCGCCGAACTGGGGGGCACGGCCGCGCGCATGGAGGAGGCTGCGCACCGCGTCCGCGAGGAGTACCGGGAGGAGGCCCTCCCGGCCCTGGCGGCGGTCCTCGCCTCCGCGGCCCCCCCGGCGCGGAAGGAGGCGGCCCTGCGTCTCCTGGCCGCCGTGCCCGGGGCCGAGGCGGCCTGGCACCTGGAGGGGGTGGCGGGGAGCCCGGACGCGGGACTCCGGCGGCTGGCGCTGCGCCTCATCGCCCGGGAGCGGGGAGGCGACGGGCCGGGACGCTGGGGGCCTTTCCTCCTGGACGAGTTCCGCTCCCGCCCGGCCGTGGAGGACCGCCTCGCCCTCCTCTCGGCCCTGGGGGCGCACCCGGCGCCGGGGGTGGTGGAGGTCTTGACGGGCGTCCTGGGCTCCGACCCGGACGCGGGCCTCCGGCGCGCCGCGGCGCGGGCCCTGGCGGAGGCGGCCCCGGGCCACCCCGCGGCCGTGGCGACGCTGCGGGAGGCCCTCTCCGGAGACCCCGGCCCGGGGGTGCGCCAGGCGGCGGCCTCGGCCCTGGGCCTCGCCGGGGGACCCGAGCTCGTGCCCTTCCTGCGCCACTGTCTGGCGCGGGAGACGGACGCCTCGGTGCGCGGCGCCCTTCAGCGGGCCATCGCCTCCCTGGGCGAGTGAGTCGCCCGGGCCCACCTCCAGGCCAGCCGGGCGGCGTGGCCCGCCTCGGCCACGGGCCGCAGGACCGCCGCGGCGGCGAGCGAGACGGCCCCACGGCGGCCGTAGCGCCGCTCCAGGAAGCGGCCCCCCGGGAAGAGCTGCCGCGCCAGGTAGCGGAACCGGTCGCCGTCCACCCCCACCGCGGCCTGCAGGAGGTGGCCCGTCCCCTCGGGGCCCTCGCGGGAGAGGGCGAGGTCCAGCAGCCTCGCGAGCCACCGGGGCCCCGGGGGGTGCCCGGAGGCGGGCCAACCCAGCCGCGCCAGTGCCCGCCGTCCCGCGTCCCCGGCGTCCCGGAGGGCCAGGGCCAGGGCCGGGGCCAGGTTCAACCGGCGCGCCTCCCCTCGGAGGAGGCCCCAATCCAGGGTCGGCCCGTGGGACGCCAGCACCCGGCGCAGGTCCTCCCGCCACGGGCCCCGGAGCCGGGCGTGGCGCACCACCGCGTGGGCCGCGAGGTAGAGGACCTCGTCGGCGGGGGCCAGGCCCAGCGCCCCCCCGGGGAGACGGACGGCGCGGGCCAGGACCGCCTCCAGGGACCGCGGTCCCAGGTACCAGAGCCCCTCGTGCAGGTCCAGGTAGTGGCAGAGGCCAGGGTCGCTCCGGCGATAGGCGGCCTCCCCGGAGCGCCCGGCGGCCCGGAAGCCCATCTCCTGGAGGGCCGCCTCCAGGGCCGCCATGCCCCCCGGCGGGACCAGGAGGTCCACGTCGGTCATGGGGCGTAGCGAGAGGTCCCCCGCGTAGGGGCCCAGGATCAGGGCCGCCCCCTTGAGGAGGATCGGCTCGACCCCGCGGGCGCGGCCGGCGGCCAGGACCTCTCGCACCACGCGGAGCCGGAGGAGGTTGGCGGCGGCGGTGGAGGCCCGCCCCGGCCCCACGGTCCTCGCCCTAGACACGGGGGAAGGAGGCGATGACCGTCGCGTCGGCCCCCGGCTCCACCGCGATGTGGAAGGGGAGACCCGCCGGGACGAGCACCGTGGCGCCCCCCTCGAAGGGTGTGGCCTCGCCGCCCCCCTCCACCGCCCCTCGGGCGCCCAGGAAGGCCAGGAGCCAGCAGCGGTCCGCCTCCGCCGGTCCCACGTGGCGGCCCGGCGAGACCTCCCAGCGCTCCAGGACGAAGTGGGCCCCGCCGCAGAGCCGCCGGCGCGCGAAGGGGGGGCCGGCCATGTGCGTCGAGGGGACCTTGTCCAGGAACGGCGGCGACCAATCGATGACCTCCAGGGCCTTGGCCACGTGCAGCTCCCGCGGCGCCGAGGCGGCCTCCCTCCCCCAGTCGTGGAGCCGGTAGGTCAGGTCCGAGGACTGCTGCACCTCCACCAGGAGGACGTCCGCCGCGGAGTGGACCGTCCCCGCGCCCACGAAGATGGTGTCGCCGACCGCGGGGCGGAAGGAACGCAGGCAGGCGGCCACGCGGCCCTCCCGGGCGGCCGCCGCCAGGGCTCCGCGGTCCACGTCGCCACGGAGGCCCCGGTAGACCCGTGCCTCGGGCCCCGCGGCGACCACGGACCAGGCCTCGGTCTTGCCTCGGGCCCCGGGACCCTCAAGGCGCAGGGCGGCCGCGTCGTTCGGATGGACCTGAATGCTCAGGGGCTCCTTCACGTCCAGGAATTTCAGAATTAGCGGGAACAGGCCCCCGGCGCGCTCGGCCGCCGTGGCCCCCAGGAGGGCGGCCGCGTCCTCCTGCACCAGCTCGTGGAGGCCCTGCCCCGCCCGCGGACCGGCCGACACCCGGGTCGAGTCCCCCCCGCAATCCGCCACCTCCCAGGACTCCCCGATGGGCCCTTCCGGGATGGGCTTCCCCAGTACCTCGGCCATGCGCCGGCCGCCCCAGGGCTTGGGCTTGTAGATGGGCTCGAAGCGTAGGGGGTAGGGCTGCACGCGCCCGCCATTCTAGCCGGCCCCGGGCGCCAGCGTTGACACCCCTTCCGGGCGAACCTAGCATGGGCCGCCGCATGGGCGAGCGACCGGAGGGCGGCCCCGCCGGGGCGGCGCTCCACCACCTCATCATCGGGACCGCGGGTCACATCGACCACGGAAAGAGCAGCCTCGTGCGCGCCCTCACCGGGGTGGACCCCGACCGGCTCAAGGAGGAGCAGGAGCGAGGCATGACCATCGACCTGGGCTTCGCCCCCCTCGAGACCCGCGACGGCCGCACGGCGGGCATCATCGACGTCCCCGGCCACGAGCGCTTCGTCAAGAACATGGTCGCGGGGGCCACCTCCATCGACGTGGCCCTCCTGGTGGTGGCCGCCGACGACGGGGTGATGCCCCAGACCCGCGAGCACGTGGAGATCATGCAGATCCTGGGCATCCGGCGCGGCCTCGTGGCCCTGAACAAGGTGGACATGGCCGAGCCGGACCTCGTCGAACTGGTGGAGGAGGACCTCCGGGGCTTCCTGGAGGGGAGCTTCCTCGAGGGCGCGCCCATCCTGCGGGTGAGCGCGCTGACGGGCCAGGGCCTCGCGGAGCTGCGGTCCGCCCTGGAGGCCGCCCTGGAGGCGGCCACGCCCCGGGACGCCGGGGGCGTCTTCCGCATGCCCATCCAGCGGGTCTTCTCGGCCCGGGGCCACGGGACCGTCGTCACGGGGGTCCCCCTCTCGGGTTCCATCGAGGTGGGTCAGACGGTGGAGGTCCTGCCCGGCGGAGGCCGCGGGCGGGTGCGGGGCATCCAGGCCTACCGCCACGGGGCGGCCATGGCGCGGGCGGGACACTCCACGGCCCTCAACTGCGCGGACCTCGACTACAAGGTGGTCCAGCGAGGCATGGTCGCCTGCGAGCCGGGGGCCCTGGAGCCGGCGAGCCTACTGGAGGTGCGGCTGTCCTGCCTGGGCGGAGGCCGCCGGCCCCTGGAGCACCTGGAGACGGTGCGCTTCCACGCCGGGACGGTGGAGGCCCTGGGGGAGCTGGCCCTCCTGGAGGGGCCACGGACGGTCCCGGGCCAGACGGTCTACGCCCAGCTCCGCCTCCGGGAGCCCACGGTGGTGGCGCCCGGGGACCGGTTCGTCCTCCGGCTCCACTCCCCCATGCTCACCGTGGGGGGGGGCGTGGTCCTGGGCGTCTCGCGGCACCGCCTCAAGAGGGACCGCCCCAGGGTCCTGGAGCGCCTGCGGCGCCGGCTGGCGGCCCTCCAGGACCGGCGCGCCCTGGTGGAGTGCGCCGTGGAGGGCGCCGCCCCGGCGGCGGCCACGGAGGAGGGGGTCCGGCGCGAGCTGGCCATGGACGCCGCCGAACTGGGCACGCACCTCGCGGCCCTGGAGGCCGAGGGCCGCGTGTTGCGCCTCGTGCGGCCGCTCCGGCTCCATGCGCGGGCCGCCCTGGAGGACCTCCAGCGCGCCCTGGCGCGGGAGCTGGCGGCCTTCCACGAGGAGCACCCGCTCCGCCTGTGGGCCGAACGGAGCGCCCTGGCCGCGAGGCTGCGCGCGGACCCGGACCTGGTGGGGCGGGCCGCGGAGGCCCTCCGCTCGGCGGGGGCCCTCGACTGCGAGGGGGACAGGCTGCGCGAGGCGGGGCGCGCCCCGCGGCTCACCCCGGCACAGCAGGCCCTCTCGGACCGACTCGTGGCCCTCTACCTGGAGACGGGCTTCATCACGCCCAGGCTGGAGGAGCTGGGCGAGCGGCTCTCGGTCCCCCAGGAGGGGGCCGCGGCCCTGGTGGAGATGCTCCTCGAGGCCGGGACCCTGGTGAGGCTGAAGGACGGGGTCCTCCTGCACGCGGCGCGGCTGGAGGAGGCCAGGGCCCGGGTGGCCGAGGAGGTGGCGCGCCGCGGCGAGGTCTCCGCCGCGGACTTCAAGGACGCCCTGGGCTCCACGCGCAAGTACGTCATCCCGATCCTCGAGCACCTGGACGAGGTGGGCTACACGGAGCGCCGCGGCAACGTGCGAGTGCTGCGCGAGGCGAGCCGCCGCGCCCAGTCCATGTAGGCGACGAACTCGCTCCCCTCCGCCTCGAAGGGTTCGTAGTAGAGCCGCCGCACCTCCTCCCGCTCCACGGAGCCGTCCATCACGGCCGCGTAGAGGGCGTCCCCCAGGATGTACCCCAGGGCGTGGGCCGCGCCCCCGTAGGCCCCCGGGTCCAGCTCGTAGACCGACCGCAGGGAGCGGCGGGCCGGGGCCCCCGCCAGGACGGCCGCCTCCATGGCCTTGTGCCGCAGCACGGCGCGGGCGACGCGCACCATCAGGGCCTCCTGCGAGTCCCGGTGGCGCCTGCGGGCCACCTCCCGGAGGAAGCCCTCGAAGCCCGCGACGGAGGTGCACGCGCGCTTGTGGTTGATGACCTTGGAGCCGAAGTAGCCCAGGGCCTCCTTCATGGCCCGGTAGTAGAAGTCCACCTGGCGGCTCAGGGGCCCCTCCTTGTGCCCTGCGCAGACGGTATTGACGTAGTGGGCCGCCTCCTCGGCGGCGTGGTTCACCGAGAGGTTGCCCAGGTAGACCACGTGGCCGCGCGGGATGAAGTAGGACTCGGCCCGCTCCACCTGGGCCTTCACGTCCGCCACCTCACGCTCGCTGAACCCGCGCTGGTGCCGCAGCCAGTCGAGGAATTCCAGGTCCTCGGCGGTGAAGACCGTGAAGGTGTCCAGGGTCTCCCGGATGTCCAGGAACGCGGCGATGGCGCGCACGAAGCCGTGGAACTGGTCCGGGTAGTCGTAGCGGTCCTCCGGGTCGCGCCTCCAGGCCTCCCGGACCCGCGGGTGGAGCTCCTCGTCGTTCTCCTGCCAGATGAGGTAGGACCCCAGCTTGACCATGGGCGTGGCGGAGAGGACGCACCAGGTCTCCTCGTCCAGCCGCACCACGTCCACGGTCTGCTCCAGCCCCTGCTCGGCCAGTTCCCAGTAGATGGCCTCGCTGTTCTGGAAGACCACGACGAATCGACCCGCGCGCCGGCGGCGGCGGAGGCTCGCACGGACGAGGGCCGGCAGGTGCTCCCGGGCCACGTGCAGGTCCCCGTCCAGGACGAAGAGGCGCCGCTCGGGGCGCTCGATCACCTCCCGGGCCAGGACCTCGGCCGCCACCCGGTCGCGCCGCTTCAGGTGCCCCCTCTTGCCCGCCGGGTCGGAGTTGATCCCCACCACCCGCGCCCCCTCCCGGAGGGCCCACTCGAAGAGGGGGCGGTACTGGACCCAGGGGAAACCCCAGGTGCGCTCGTAGTCGATGGCGGCCAGGAAGTCCGCCTCCGGCAGCTCGCCGGCCATGTAGCGGTCCAGGGCCCCCTGGTCCCGATCGTAGACCACCTCCAGGGCGAGGGTCACTGGCCGCCGCCCCGAGACCTCCTCCAGGAGCCGGAGCGCCGTCTTCTGGGCCTGGGGCAGGGTGTGGTAGTCGCCGCAGTAGATCACGTCGGCGCCCCGCAGGGCCGCCCGCAGTGCGTCGAGGTCCGAGGGGGTCCAGGAACGGGCGAGCCCCCGGTGGTACTCCCGCTGGTAGCGCTCCAGCTCCGCGCCGGTCTTCCCGATGGAGTCCTGGATCTCCGCCTTGATGCGCCGCGCAAGGTCGCGCTGGAGGTCGATGAACTCGCGGCGCGCCGCGCTCAGCGCGGGCCGGGTCACGTCGGGGTCCCAGGTCGCCGCAAGGAGACGGCGCGACGAGCGACCCGGCGGCGCAGGGCCTCCAGGTCCCGGGGGGTGTTGGCGTTGAGGAAGGACTCGCCGCGGGGGTCCACCTCCCCCCACACCTCAGGCCCCACCCGGCGCAGGCGCACCTCCCCCAGGAAGTGGGCGAAACCGCGCTCGCCGGCGGCCAGTCCCCGCGCCATGGCCCCCAGGCACCGGCGCGAGTAGAAGGCGCAGAGCGGCTCCAGCCCGCGCCCGGTCTCGGGGACCACCGCGTCGGCGCCCCGCCGGAGGGACCAGAGCCGCTCCACGAGCGCGGCTCGGACCAGCGGCATGTCGCAGCCCACGGCGAAGAGCCAGGGGTACGTGGCGACCGAGAGGGTGCTGTAGACCCCCACCAGGGCACCGCCCCCGGGCAGGAGGTCCTCTACGGTCCGCCGGGCGAGGCCGCGGCGCTGGCCCGGGCGCGCCGTGGAGACGAGCACCTCGTCGAAGATCGGGTCCAGGACGGCCAGGACGCGCCCGATGAGGCTCACCCCGCCGAGCGGGACGAGGGCCTTGTCGGTGCCCATGCGGCGGCTCGTCCCTCCCGCCAGGACGACGGCGCTTCGAAGGGGGGCCATCCGGGGGATTCTACCCCCCGCGCCCTCACTACCGCCGTGCGTGAAAGAGCCACTCCCGCACCTCGTCCCGGCCTCGCCCCGCGAGGCGTTGATAGGCGCGCCGGTCACCGTCGGCGTCGCTGCGGTAGCGCCGGTAGCCCAGTGCCCGGAAGACGATCTCCCGGGCCCCGAAGGCCTCCCGGAGCAGCAGCTCCCAGGCCGACCGGGAGACCAGGCCCTCCTCGTTGTAGCTCACGACGACGTGGTCCGCGCGCGCCGCCCCCAGAAGCCGCGCGAAGGCCGCCTCGGCCCGCATCACCCCCCCGCGCCGCAGGCGGACGCAGAACTCCGAGCGCCGCTCGGTCCAGGGCGCCAGGCCCACGGCCCCGTAGAGGGACCCCTCCAGGGCCGCGGGGTCCACCACCGTGTGGAGGCGCGCCAGGACCTCCGGGACGTGGTAGTAGGCGGCGTACTGCCGGTGGTTGTAGGGCGGGTCCAGGTAGAGCAGCTCGTAGTGGGGGGCAGAGAGCGCGACGAAGCGCTCCGCCTCCTCACAGGCCGCCCGGTGGGGCCGCTCGTCGGCCAGGAGCCGAGGGACCCGGAGCTCCAGGGGGGCGAGGGCGTTGGGCTGCCAGTCCTTCAGGTAGGCGGCGTAGACCCCGGAGGTGTTGGCCACCCGGTCGCCCGACTCCAGGAGGGCCGCCAGGAGGACGTGGAATGCGCCCTCCTCCACGAGCCCCGCCGCGCGCCACTCCAGGAGGGTGGCGTGGGCCCCGTCGATGCGACGCGCGTTCTCCTCGGTGAAGAAACGCCGGCCCGCCGAGCCCGCCGGCGAGAACTGCCGCGTGCAGAGCCCCTCGCGCGGCGGGGCGTGCACGTTCAGCCAGTGGACCGCCCGGGCGAGATCCACGGATTCCGCCGGCAGCCCGGCCGCCGGGGCCGCCCCGTCCAGCGAGGGGGCGAGGGCGCCCAGCCGGGGATAGCCCGCCGTCCCCAGGGCGGAACGCGCCAGGACGTAGGCGCACATCATGTGGTCGGCCGCCAGGACGCGCCACCCCAGGGCGCGGAAGTGCCGCGCCACCGCCGCCGTCCCCGAGAAGGGGTCGCAGACGGTCCCCACGGGCACGCCGCGTTCGCGGGTGAACTCCGCGATGGCGTCCAGGAGCTTCGTCTTGTTGCCGAGGTAGCGCACCGCCCCCCCCTCAGCGCGAGCCTTCGCAGGACAAGAGCAGTTCCTTCACCCTCAGGGCGGACGGGCGACCCTGCTTGGAGTGGGCGAGGGGCAGTTCCTCGACCCTCACCGTGCGGTAGTGGCGCTCGCAGGCCGCCACGAGGTCCTCGCGGCCGATGAGGGCGGTGGGGCTCTCGGCATAGGAGATCAGGGCCCGGGCCCCGCGGGGGGCGAGCTGCCCCAGGAGGGCCTCCATCTCGCCCGTGGCCCGCCGGGGGGAGCAAAACGCCGACTGGAGCCGGTCCTGGCGGTAGCGGCCCCGGTGCAGGCATTGGGGGTAGTCGTAGAGGACGCAGGTCTCCAGGACGTGGTAGTAGCGCGAGTAATTGGCCGGCGAGTAGGGGGGGTCGAGGTAGAACAGCTCCGCCTCCTGGACCAGGGGGAAACGCCCCTCCCGATCCCCGAGGAGGTCGCGCCATTCGGCCCGGTAGGCCGCATTCTCGTGGCGGGGCGCCGACCACGTCTGGGCCAGCCGGGCGAGCTCGACCGCGAAGCGGCCCCGGATGGACGAGCGCCTCCGCCCGACCACCTGCCGCGCGGCGGCGGGGGTCTCCATGCGACGGAACTCGGCGAAGTGGTTCGTCCCCGAGGTGGAGGCGCTGGCCGCCGCCAGGAGACAGGCCAGGTAGACGGCCCGCCGCGCCGGCTCGCCGACCTGAGCGATGGCGGCGCGCAGGGCGTCCAGTTCCACGCACTGGGCCAGGCCGAAGTAGGCGTTGGCGAAGTAGGTGCTGAATAGACGGGGCGGGCCCTCTCCCCACGGCGGGCCATAGAGGGACCGCGCGGGGCGGAAGCTCGCCGGGATGAGGTCGGCCGGGGGCAAGACGCCGTTGACGTGGGGAGTGGCCTCGCAGTAGCGCCGGTATTCCTCGAACCGGTCGGCGTCCATCGGCCCCCCGAGGAACCGGGCCTCCTCCCGCAGGGCCTCCTCGAAGGCCGCCTCCAGGGCGGTCTCGACCTGCCGGCGTCTCGCTCCCAGGTCCCGCTCCGGGTCCAGCTCTACCGGGTGGAATGGCTTCGGCTCGATGAGGCACCGGGCCAGGACCTCCGCGTAGGCCTGCGCGTCGGCGGCCGCCACGCGGTGGTCCGCCGCCAGGGCGTGGGCGACGGTGCCGCTCCCCGAGAAGAGGTCGCAGACCGTGGCGCCGGCTCCCACCAGCCCCTCGCAGGCGGACGCGATCCGGTCCAGGACCCGGGCCTTGTGGCCCATGTACCAGATGGTGGGTAGACCCGACGGGATGGTTTCCATCTCGTGACCCACCCTATCCCACCCCCTCCGATTGTCAATTGACAATCGAGTCAGTCGATCGTATATGTTGTGTGAGATAGGGCTATCGCCTACTATATAGAGGGTATTGGCGGGCGCTTGCCCGGCCCAAGTCCTCAAGGCGTTCCCCGCTTCCGACCGATATCCGGGGTATAGCGAGGGCCCCCGGGTTCCAGCGCCGAGGGGAGGAAAGCCATGCCCAAGGGTTTCCAGCTTTCGCGCCTGACCCTGAACCATATCGAGTTCGTGCACGGGCTCTTGCAGAGCCGAGCCATCAACGAGGAGCAGGCCGTGGGGCTCGTGGCCGACGGACTCCGGGGAATGCCCGAGAACGTCCGAAGGGTACTCTTCCCCATCAACAAGAAGGTCTATCGCATCATCACGGACCACCTGAGCCAGGGCTATCGCAAGATCTCCATCTGGTCGGACGGCAAGGGCAAGCGCTACGTCGCCGCCGACGTCCACTTCTGAACCAAGATCCCCCGATCCCCCCCATCCACAGGACCCCATCCAGAGAGGACTTCCCATGCGCACGCGCCTCACGACGGCGGCCTTGGCCGCACTCGGGCTCGCGGCGGGATGCTACGGCGGCACCATCCATGTGGTGCCGGCCTTCGAGCACGCCCAGCCCCACATGGCCTTTCCCGACATGCCCGTCCCCGCGGGACTCCGCTACCTCCCCGCGGAATCCTACGCCTACCAGGGCCCCTTCCGGTCCTGCGACCTCACCTACCGCGGCGAGGTGGACCTGGACCGCGTCACCGACTTCTATCGCCTCCAGATGCCCGCCACGGGCTGGCGAGCGGTCCGGACCGTGGGGGAGCAGCGCCGGGAGATGTTCTTCGAGAACGACCGGGAGGCCTGCAAGCTGACCCTGCACCGGGTAGGCGACACCACGACCGTACGCATCGAGGTGCACCCGGCGGGGGCCTAGCCCCTCGCGAGGAGCGAACGCTTTCCGGAGGCCCGCCGGGGGCGGTTGGTTCGCAGCCACCCCTGGCGGGCTCCTTCGTTTCGCCGTGCTATCATTCGCGGCACCGGAACTCCCGGCCGCGCCGGGTGTGGGATGAGGGTGGAGGAAGCGTCCCGCGGAGACGCCAGCGACGGTGACGCCCGGTCCGACGAGGTCCTTCTCGAGGCCTGCCGGGACGCGGACGACGGCGCCCTCCGGCGCAACCTCGGACTGGTGGTGCGGCGCCACCAGCGCGCCCTGGTTTCCTACCTGGACCGGATGGTGGGAGACGCCACCGCGGCCGAGGACCTCGCGCAGGAGACCTTCGTGCGGGTCTTCCGCAAGGCGAGGGATTACAGGAGCGTCGCCCGGTTCTCCACATGGCTCTACACCATCGCGACGCACCTGGCCCTCAACGAGATCCGCAACCGCCGCCGGCGTGCGCCCCTGTCCCTGGATGCCCCGGCCCCGGGGGGTGGCGAGGAACGGCGCGCACGACTGGAGGGACGCGAGGAGGCCCCGGAGGTCGCGGCCAGCCGGGGGGAGACGGCCCGGGTGGTGCGGGAGGCGCTCGCGGAGGTCCCGGAGCCCTTCCGCGCGGTGCTGGTCCTGTGCGACATGCAGGGGCTCAGCTACCAGGAGGCCGCGGAGGTCCTGGGGTGCCGTCTGGGGACGATCCGCAGCCGGCTGAGCCGCGCCCGGGAGCGCTTCGGCCGGGCCATGGAGCCCCGGCTGCCGTCGGTGTGAGGGGAGGACGAGCCGTTGCGCTGTAGCCGCGCGCGCGAGCAGATGTCGGCGCGACTCGACGGGGCCCTGGAGGAGGGCCTGGGCGACGGGCTGGACCGTCACCTGGAGGCCTGCGCCGCCTGCAAGGCCGCCCTGGAACGGCTGGTCGCGATGCGGCAAGTCCTGGCAGCGGACCCGCCCGCGTCCCCCTCCCCCGATTTCACCCGTCGGGTGGTGGAGGCGGCCCTGACGGATCGCCTCGGCGAAGGCGAACGGCCGGTCCGCACCCCGTCGGCGCGACTCCGCCCGCGGCGTTCCACACGCCGCTTGCCGTTGGCCAGGCCGCGGCCCCGATGGTGGCCCGTCGCGGGCGCCGCTGCGGCGGCCCTGCTGGTCGCGCTCTCCTTCGGCGGTTGGCCCTGGCGGAGCGCCCCCGTGGTTTCTCCCGCAGGACCTGCCGGGGTCCAGCCTGTCGCGCGGGGGGGGACAGGGACGCCCGGACGCGATGGTCCCGGGTTCCCCCCCACACCGGATCATCACCCGGTAGCCGGGGGACCCCCTGCCCCGACACCCTCGTCTCCCCTGGCCCACCCCCCCCTTGGACCCAGGGCCCTGGTCCCCGTCTCGCCCGACGAGGACGAGGCGCGCCCGGGAATCCCCGCGGTCCCCGCCGAGGACCCCGGGGAGGGGTCGGAGGGGACCCGCCTGGCCACGACGGGCACCCGCGACCCCGCCCCGCCTCGCCTGCCGGGACCCGCGGACGATCCGCACGGGCGTCTGCGAGTCCTGGTGGCTCGCCACGAGGCGGCGGCCCTCCCGGAGCGGCCTCCCATCCTGGCCGCCATCGGGCAGGTGGACCTGGAGGCGGCCGGGGCCTACCTGGCGCGGGTCCTGGTCGAGGGGCCCCACGGCGAGGAGGACTACCTCCAGCGCGTGGCCGCCGCGCGAGCCCTGGGCCTGCGCGGGGACCGCCAGGCCGCCGACGCCCTCTACGCGGCCGTGACGGCCGAGACCTCCGACGCCGCCGTCGCCCCCAACGTGACATCCGCCGCCGACCTGCGGGACGCCGCCGAGGAGGGCCTGGCCTTGCTGCGGGAGCCCGAGGTAGTGCGGGCCGTGGCGGTCGCTGGGCTCGCCCACCGTGGCGCGGCGGTCCGCGCCGCCGTGGCGCGTGGGCTGGGACGCGGGGGGATCCTCGTGGCCCCCGCCGCCGTGGGACCCTTGCTCGCGGCCCTGCGCCGGGAGCGGGACGCGACGGTGACGGGCGAGATGCTCGTGGCGACGGGCGAGATGCGCGACCCCCGAGGCCTTGGGGCCCTGCGGGCCGGGGCGCGGCACCGAGAGACCGGCGTGCGCCGCGCGGCCGCGCGGGGGCTGGGCTTCCTGGGCGATCCGGAGGGCGCGGGACTCCTGGTCCGGATGCTCGATGACCGCTCGGCCCCGGTGAGGGCATCGGCCGCCCGGGCCCTGGCCGCCTCCCCGGTGCCCGGTGCCATACCGCGCCTGGTCGCGACCCTGGACTCCCCGGATCGGCGCCTGGCAGGCGCCTCCCTGGCCACCCTTCAGGCCGTGACGGGCCAGAGCCTCCTCTCCACGGCAGACTGGACGGGGTGGTGGGAGCGCAGCTCGGCCGTGGCCCCGCCCGGGGAGGGGCCGGAACTGGTCGCCACCCGGCAACCGCGCGGGGTTACCGTCGAGGCGGGACTCTACGGCCTTCCCCTCGACACCAACGCGGCGGTCTTCCTGCTGGACTGCTCGGAGAGCATGGGCAGCGCCGGCCGGCTGGCGCGGGCCCGCTCCGAGGTCGCGAGCGCCATCGGACGACTCGACCCGGCGACACGTTTCAATGTCATCGCCTTCGCGGATCGCCCGGTCGCCTGGAGCACGGAGCCCCGCCCGGCCGTTGCGACCCACCAGGCCTCGGCGCTGGAGTTCCTGGCACGCCAGGTGGCCCGCTCCGGGACGGGCACCAACACCCTCGACGCCCTGGTGGCGGCCCTGAGGCAACCCGGGGTGGACACGGTCTTCCTGCTCTCGGACGGCTTGCCCTCCGCTGTCCCGAGCGGAACGAGAGACGTCGTGGCCCGCGCCGTTCGACCGGGCCGGATCCTGGCGGCGGTGCGCGAGACCAATCGCCCGGTCGGCGCCCGGATCCACGCGGTGGCCTTCCTCGGGGGCGACCCCGAGGGACGGCCCCGGCCCGTCGAGGGAGGCCTGACGGGGCTCCCGCCCGATCTCGCCGACGGGGCGGCCATGCGATTCATGGGGGGTCTCGCCGCCGACCATGACGGCGAGCTGCTCGTGGACTAGCCGCTGGGGTACTGTCCTCGGTTCCCCCCCGAGCAAACCATCAGAGGGGGGGACATCGGGGGGGAACTGTCCTCGGTTCCCCCCCGAGCAAACCATCAGAGGGGGGGACATCGGGGGGGAACTGTCCTCGGTTCCCCCCCGAGCAATCAGTTCAGGCAGGCGGACTGGTAGCGGTCCCAGTCCAGACGATCATAGATGGGCTTCTCGTCGCGCCGAGACTCGTCCATGGCGCGGACGATCTCCTCCATCGCCCCTCCGATCTCGTCGCACCGAATACGCGGGAAACACCCAATCAGGGCCTCTGACGACATGAAACTCCCCCTTCCGTCCACCGAACGGGGCAAGGATGACTCACGTTCGTGAACTCGTCAAGCGAAAAGATGTACGGTGAACGGGGCCGGCCCTCGGGAGGGGCGGCCCCGTTCCATCGCAAGGGGGGAAATCGCGAGGCGAGGCCTACCGCACCGTGAAGGCTACGGACCCCACCGACCCCACCAGGGGATTGCGGGTGAAATAGTCCTCCGTGAGCGTGTAGAGCCCCGGGCGCACAAGCATCCCGGCGCTGTCCCGGCCGTCCCACGCCACCTCGAGGTCCCGGGCCTGGCCGGGGAGGAAGCCCATGGTCGTGAAGGCCATCGTGAAGGCGCGACCGCGGGACCAGCGCCAGACCTCGCCCGAGACGTCCCGCACGACGAAGTCGAACTGCTGGCCCGAGGGGAAGCTCAGGGTCTGGGGCAGGCCGCTGGTGTTCGTGACCCCGAGGGACAGGCGCACCGTGTCGCCGGAGCGCATGGAGCTAGTGGCCTGCCCGGCGCCGTCCTTCATGCCCAGGCTGAGCCGGAACGCGCCGGATGGGTTGGAGCCCGGGGCGCCCTGGATATCGATGGCCGTGGGCGCTGAGGCGGCCACGGAGGCGCTCCCCAGGGGGCTGGGGAAGACCTCGCCCGAGAGCCGGTAGATCCCGGGCGTGAGTGCGAGCCCGGCGCTGTCGGTCCCGTCCCAGGCCGCGCGCAGCCGGAGGCTGGCCCCGGGGCCCACGGCCCGCACCACGAAGGCCGGCCCGCTCGGGCGGCCGGTGGAGTAGCGCCACACCTCGCGGAACGAGGCGTCGTGGACCACGAAGTCGTACATCTTAGAGGAGACGAAGAAGAGGGTCTGGATGGACGAGGTGGTGTTGGTGAGCACCAGGTCCAGGGAGACCGGCAGCCCTGGGGCCATGGAGGTCACGGCCCGCCCGCTCGCGTCCAAGACCTCCAGCCGGGAGGCGAAGTCGCCGGTGGCAGTCACCTGCCCCGAGAGGGTGATGGGCAGTGGCGTGAGGGAGGGCAGGGCCACGGGTCCGAGGAGCTGCGTGACGGTCAGGGCCGCCTCGATGCGGTAGGTCCCGCCCTGGACCTGCACCCCCTGATTGTCGCGCCCGTCCCAGGCCTCGGTGAAAACCACGGTCTGGCCGGCGGGGATGGTCTTCTGGGTGAAGCCCTGGGTGTAGACCTTCCCGTACGAGGAGCGCCACAGCTCCCCGCCCCCGGGGGTGAGGACCCGGAACTCGTGGGTCTGGGAGGTGGCGAAGTTCAGGGTCACCGGGGAGACCCCACCGTTGCTCAACGTCACCTCCAGGGCGATGCGGTCCCCCACGAGGAAGGTGGTGGAGGGCCGTCCCGAGGCGTCCTTGGCCAGGAAGGTGGCGCTCAGGGCCCCCGCGCTCGCGGCGGACTGCACCACCACCGAGATGGGGGCAACCCGGGGGAGGGACGCGGCCGAGGCCCCTGTGGCCGGGACCTCCGCCTCCACGGCGTAGGTCCCCGGGGCCACTGCCTGGCCCTGGAGGTCCTTCAGGTCCCACTCCGTGTCCAGGACCTGGGTCTGACCCGCCAGGAAGCTGATCTGGCGCGGCGCCGCGGGCTGCGGGTGGGCGCGACCGTATGACCAGACTAGACCGCCCGCCCCAAGGACCCGGAACTCCCGGTCCTGGAACGTGGAGAAGGAGAGGGTCTGGACCTGGGCGGAGTGGTTCGTCAGGCTGAGGGCGAACCGCACCCGGTCCCCCGGTGCATAGGCTTGGCGCACGGTCCCTGCCATGTCGGTGGCCTCGAAACGCGCAGTGAAGACCCCACTCTGGGTCGTGGAGGAGGCCGCCGTCGTCCCCGCAGGCGCCGCGACCAGCACGTCCTTCGACTTCCCCTGACAGCCGGCGGCAGCGAGGGCCGCAGTCACGAGAGCAGCCATTCCGCGATGCCAGCGATTCCTACCGTCCATGGTGTCCCTCCTGTGTGCCCCATGGAACCGCAATCTCGGCGCCGGAGTTTCACATATGTGAACGGCTAGGGACAACCCGCTGATTCGGAGCGCGATACGGTATTCACGCCACAGGAACAGGGCCACCCCAACCCTGCGGAGTTCCCCCGCGTTGGGTGTGCACGGAAGAGAGAGGGGGCCGTAGAGGCCGCCCCCCCGAGCAATCAGGCGATGACCCTCTGAATCCCCTTGGGGTCGTAGCCGAAGGCGACCCCGTTGGCGCTGACAAGGACGGGCCGCTTGATGAGGTTCGTGTCCTCCAGCATCATGCGGATCGCCTCCTCCTTGGGGGGGAGGTTCTGGGCGAGGCCCTTCTCCCGGTAGGTCGCCGAGCGGGTGTTGAGGAAATGCTTCAGGTCGGCCTCCGCGATGACCCTTTCCAGGAGGTCGCGGGGCGGAGGCTGGGTGGAGATGTCCCGGGTCTCGAAGATGATCCCGCGGTCCGTGAGGTAGCGGCGGACCTTCTTGCAGGTCCCGCAGCTCTCCTTCCCGTAGAGGATGATACCCGACACCCCGGGCCCCTACAGGGTCGCCTCGCCTGGCCTCCAATTCACGGGGCACGCCTTCTCGGTCTGGAAGGCGGCGAGCACGCGAAGGACCTCGTCCACGTTGCGGCCCACCGACAGGTCCCCGACCTGCTTGTAGCGCACCTTGCCCGCGGGGTCGATGATGACCGTGGCTCGATAGCTCACCCCCAGCCCCTCGTGCCTCACCCCGTAGTCATCGGTGATGGTCTTCTTGAGGTCGCTCACCAAGGGGTAGTTCAACTGGCCGCCGAAGGCCCCCCGGATCCACTCCCGGTGGGCGTACCAGGAATCCGTGCTGATCCCGAGGACCTGGGCATTGAGTCGAGCGAAATCGGCGGTGCGCTCCGAGAACTCGGGGACCTCTGTCTGGCATACCGGGGTGAAGTCCAGGGGATAGAAGACGAGGACCACCCACCTGTCCTTGTAGTCCGTGAGACGGACCTCCTTCACCTCTCCCCCGACGATGCCCTTCGCCGTGAACTCCGGCGCCTGCTTGTTGATCTCCGCCGCCATGAGGCCCCCTTCTCGAATCTCGCCCCGGTCCCGGGACGGGGGGGCTCATTCTATCGAGCGCCCCCGGGGGCGCAAGGAAAAGGGCGCTCGTTGATCACCGGGCGCCCGGACAGCTATACTCGGTCTCACAAGGAATGGCCCGTGTTGTGTGACGCCGGGCCCGCCGCGGGGCGGACCCAGCGCCCCCCAACCCGCGCCCGTGGAAACCGCAGGGCATGACCGTCGCGGAACTCGCTGCCTGCCAGGCCGCGCTGGGCTACAGCTTCCGGGACCCGGGGCTCCTGGACCGGGCCCTCACCCACGCCTCCTCCAAGAGCGAGACCCAGCCGTGCAACGAACGCCTGGAGTTCCTGGGCGATTCGGTGGTGGGGATGCTCGTGGGCGAGTTCCTCTATCGCTCCTACCCGGAGTATGACGAGGGCGACCTCACCAAGGTCAAGAGCGTGGTGGTCTCCGCCCAGACCCTGGCGGACGAGTCCCGCAGATTGAAGCTCTCGCGGTTCTACCGGGTCGGGAAGGGGATGCTGCACACCCCGGAGGAGGCTTTCCCTCGTTCCCTGGACGCCAACATCTTCGAGGCGGTGGTGGGGGCCATCTACCTGGACAGCGGGCTCGGCGAGGCCCGGCGCTTCGTCCTCGCCTGTCTGAGCCGCCACGTGGAGGCGGTGGTCTCGGACCACCACCGCAAGAACTGGAAGTCCATGCTCCAGCACCTCTCCCAGAGGCAGTTCAACGCCACCCCCACCTACCGGGTCACCCGGGAGGAAGGGCCAGACCACGTCAAGGTCTTCGAGGTGGTGGCCATGATCGGCGAGCGGGCGCTCTGCATGGGCCAGGGGCGCTCGAAGAAGGAGGCGGAGCAGGCCGCCGCGGCTGCGACCCTGCTGGAGCTGCGGGGCGCCATCGACACGGGCCCCCTGACCGAGGGGGACGGTTAGCCTACGGCCCGCGGGCGCGGCCGAGTTCCACCAGGATGGGGTAGTGGTCCGAGCCCACGTCCTCGAGGACGCGGAAGCTCGCCGCCGCCAGGCCGGAGCCCAGGAGGCAGTAGTCCAGAGGCAGGGCCAGGGGGAGAAAGCCCACGGGCCACGTCGGGAAGATCCCCCGGCCGCGGCGCGTATCCCGGAGGCCGGAATCCCGGAGGAGCCGCCCCAGGTCCGGCGACCAGGGGGCCGCGTTCAGGTCCCCGGCCACCACCGTGTCGCCCGCGTCCTCGCGGGCCCAGCGGGCCAGGGTGCGATAGGTCTCGTTGCGCAGCTCCAGGTGCCCCGCGCTCGAGGGCGGCGGCGCGTGGACCGCATGGACCGTCAGGGCCCGCCCCTGCCAGCGCCCCCTCAGGGTGACCACTGGCAGGCCCTGGCGTTCGGCCGACCGCAACTCCGCGTGGAAGCCGGGGAGGCGGGTCGCCGCGTAGAGCCCGAAGCAGTCGTCCCGCAGATCCATGGCCACCGCCGGATAGCGTGAGGTGATCGGCCGGAGCCTCTCTTCCCAGGACTGCAAGGGCTCCAGGAGGACCACCACGTCCGGGTCCTCTCGTTCGATGAGGTCCACGACGCGTCGCGGCGTGGCGTTCGCGACGTAGACGTTGCAGGAGAGCAGCCGGAGTCGCGGCAGGCCCGCATGGGCCTGGGCCCCCGAGGGCGGGAGGTAGGGTGCCAGGTAGGCCACGTTCGCCAGGGCCGCGGCAAGGGTGGCCAGGCCCCACCACCTCCCGAGGGCCCACCACGCCAGGGGGGCGAGCCCCGCGAGGCCTGCCGCGTACTGGAGACGGAAATGGCAGAAGCGCTCCAGGCGCCAGTCCAGGTCCCCCAGGTAGGTGGCGGCGGTGAACACGAGCCCCAGCAGGACCACGATGCGGATGCCCCGGGCGAGGAGTGTGCGGTGCCCCCGCCGGGCGAGGCTCACTCACCGGCCTCCGTCTCCGCGTCGCCGGCCTCCTCCAGCGGGTCGCTGACCCGTTCCACGGGACCGAAGCCCCCCAGGGCGTCGAGGCCTTCGTCCGGGAGCCCGACGACGACGACCGTGAGACCATCGGGGTGCCATCGCGAAGCGGCGGCCCGGCCCACCTCCTCCACCCCCAGGGACGCCAGGGCGGCCCTCTCCCGGGCGAGCTGGTCCGGCGGGAGACCGTGGAAGACCAGGGAGGCCAGCCGTTCGATGGCGCGGTCGACGGGGGCGCCCGCCGAGGCGAAGGCGTTGAGGCGCGTCTCCCGCGCCCGGGCCACCTCCTCCGGGGTCGGGGCCTCCAGGACCATGCGGCGGACCTCCCCCACGGCGATCTGCAGGGCACGCCGGGTCTGGGAGCGCCGGGTCTGGAGCATGGCCAGGAAGACCCCACGCTCCACCTGGGGCTCCAGCCAGGAGGCCACCCAGTAGGCCAGACCCTCATCGCTGCGCACGCGCAGGCCCAGCCGGGAGGTGAACGTCCCCCCGCCGAGGACCTCGTTGGCGAGTTCGAGGGCCAGGCGGTCCTCGTCCAGGTGTCGGCCTCCCAGGTGGCCCATGAGGATGGTGCTCTGGGAGAGGCCAGGCCGGTCCACAGCCAGGACCCGGGCCTCGGGGCGCCCGGGGGGGACATAGGGGGGGGCACCCCAGCCCCCCCCGAGCTCCTGGACCGGGGGCACCACGGGGTCTGGACGCTCGGGGGCGGACCAGGCGGCGCCGAAGACTCTCCGGAGGTCCGCGAGGGTCCTTTCCCGGTCGAAGTGGCCCGCCACCCCTACCACGGCCCCGCTGGGACCCCAGTGCTTGCGGTGGAAGGCTCGGCAATCCCCCGGCGTGAGCCGGGCCACCTCCGCGGGGGTCCCCCGCGCGGGTCGGCCGTAGGGGTGCTCTCCGTAGACGGCGCGCCGGAAGAGCTGCGCGGCCACGGTGGCCGGGTCCTCGAGGGACTGCCGCAGCTCCTGCACCGTGACGGAGCGCTCCAGCTCGAAGCGGGGCACGTCCAGGAAGGGGCGGTGCACCATCTCCGAGAGGTGGGAGAGCCCCCGGGGGAAGTCCTCCGCCAGGCAATCCAGGGTGAGGGAGGCCCAGTCCCGATCCGACGAGGCGACGACCTCGCAGGCCATGGCGTCCAGGGCCTCGTCCACCGCCGCCGGACCGCTGTAGCCCGCGCCGCAGGCCCGGACGGCACGGGCCGTCAGGGCCGCCAGGCCCCCCTGGCCCGGCGGGTCCAGGACCGACCCGGCCCGCACCAGGAGCCGGAGGTGCACCAGGGGGAGGGTGTGGTCTTCCAGGAGGAGGACGGTCGCACCGCCCTCCAGGACCGTGCGCTCGGGCTCGGGGAGGCGGACCACGAGCGGCGGGGGCCGCAGGGCGTCCGGGTGCGCCGGGATCGGCGCGCCCTCGCCGCTGGGGCGCGCGCCGGGCGTCCCCCGGCAGCCCGCCAGGGCGAGGAGGAGGAGGCCCAGGGGGCCGGCGCGGCGCCCGGCCGCATCGCGCCGGGGCCTTCTCACTTGGCTCCGGCCCCGCGGGGCAGGCGGCTGGCCCCGGAACGCAGGCGGTAACGGGAGGACTTGCCCCCCCCCACCCGCTCCAGGAAGCCCAGGTCCACGAGCTGGTTCAGGTCGCGGATGCC
>JACQVX010000283.1 GCA_016209495.1 Planctomycetota bacterium | reverse complement strand
TCGCCCAGATCGAGCAGGCCCAGGGGCGGGGGCGGGCGACGACGGGGAGGAGGTCTCCGCGTCCCGGGACGGTCCGGCGCCCTGGGAGACGCCGGGGGCGGGCGAGACGGCCGCGGGAGGCGGCGGCGAGCCCGCCGAGGGGGGCGGTCGGACCGGGCCTTCCACCGACGAACCGGCGGCCTCCGGCGAGACGGTGGTCGAGGAGCCGCTCGACCCCAGGGCGCGGCGCGAGGCCCAGGACCGGGGGGTGATGGGCGACGCCGCGGGCCAGGTCGAGTGGGGGGCAGCCCACGTGCTCGAGTCGCGCTTCTACCGGATCCGTAGCAACGTCCGGCCGGACCAGATCCGCTACTACGGCGCGCTCCTGGACGCCTACTTCTTGAAGTACGTGCGGGTCTTCGACGTGGACGCCGATCGGGTCATGCGCCAGCGGGTGGCCCAGGTGGCCCGGAAGAAGTGCGACATCTGGATCTACGGCAGCCACCGGGAATTCATGGAGCGAGAGGACGTGCCCGAGACCTACGGCGGCTTCTACAGTCCGAGCTTCAAGCGGATCGTCGCCTACCACGGCTACGATCGGCCCGACTGGAACACGCGCAACACGCTGGTCCACGAGGGCTGCCATCAGTTCCAGGACCTGGCCCTGGGGAACCTGTGGAACGCCCCGGTCTGGCTGATCGAGGGCTATGCCACGTTCTTCGAGAGCGCGTGGTTCGACGGCGAGCGGGTCCACATCGGGGGCGTGCCGCACGATCGCCTGGAGGGCGTCAAGGCCTCCATCGAGGCCGGCGACTCCACGCCGCTGGAGAAGCTCATCCGGATGCCTCAGTGGGAGTTCTCGGGCAAGCAGTACGGAGAGGCCTGGTCGCTCATCTACATGATCGTCTACTACAACGAGGACGCGAGACGTCGCAGGCGGAACCAGCTCCTCTTCAGCCAGCTCTTCTTCAGCGCCCGCGGCGGTCCCATCACCCCCGATCAGGTGGAGGCCCTCTTCGGGGGCCGCGAGAAGATGCGCGCCTTCGAGGCGGACTGGAGGCGCTACGTGGTGGAGCTGCCCTTCGATCACGACCCGGCCCGGGATGGCGGTCCCCCCGCCGGCGAGACGGGCGAATAGCCAGCGCGATCCGAATTGACACCCCCCACCCCGGTTGCTAGGATCCTCGCCCTTTTCTGCCCGGAGCCTGCGTCCCATGAAGTCCTTCGTCGTCAAGCCGCAAGACGTCCAGCGCCGGTGGTACCTGGTGGACGCCTCCCAGGAGATCCTGGGCCGCATGGCCACGCGCATCGCGCGGATCCTCATGGGCAAGCATCGGCCCACCTACACCCCCTACCTGGACACGGGCGATTTCGTGGTCGTGGTGAACGCCGAGAAGGTGAACGTGACCGGCGGCAAGGAGCACAAGAAGGTCTACCGGCACCACACGGGCTTCGTGGGCCACCTGATCGAGACGCCCTTCGCGGAGATGCGCGACCGGAGGCCCGAGGAGGTGGTCAAGCTGGCGGTGCGCCGCATGCTGCCCAAGACCTCCCTGGGGCGGCACATGTTCTCGAAGCTCAAGGTCTACCGCGGGCCGGGGCACCGACACGAGGCCCAGTGCCCGGAGCCGCTGGCCTTCGGGACTCGAGGCCCCGGCGGGACCCGAGGCCCCGGCGGGACCCCGAAGCCGGCGAAGGAGCCCAAGTCATGAACGATTCCACCATCCTGGAGACCCAGCCGGATATCAAGATCCCCGACCTGGGCGACCGGGTCCTCGCCGCCACGGGTCGCCGCAAGTCCGCCAAGGCCAGGGTCAGGATGCGCAAGGGAACCGGTACCATCACCGTCAACGAGCGGCCCTTCGAGGAGTATTTCCTCCGCGAGCAGGACCGCCACGCCATCACGGCCCCTCTTCGGGTCAGCAAGACGGTCGGCACCTTCGACCTCCAGATCGCCATCAAGGGAGGCGGCTATTCCGGCCAGGCCGGCGCGGCCCTCCTGGGGGTCGCCCGCTGCCTGATCCAGCTCACCGAGGAACTCATCCCCCGCCTGCGGGAACGGGGATACCTCACCCGGGACGCCCGGGCGACCGAGCGCAAGAAGTACGGCCGCGCCGGGGCCCGGCGCTCCTTCCAGTACTCGAAGCGCTAGGCCTGGAGTCGCGGCGGTGGCCCTCTCCTTCTTCATCCAGGCGCTGGTGAGCGACCCGAACGTCAAGCACGAGACGATCAAGGACGGCTACCGCTTCGAGGTGAAGCTGGTGGACGGCCGCAAGCAAGGTGTCTACGTCCGGGAGGGTCGCAAGGACTTTGAGGGCGAGGAGCTCATCGTCGTCTACACCGTCTGCGGTACCGCCAACCCCAAGAACTACGAGAACGCCCTGCGCCTCAACGCCCGGATCTCCTACGGGGCCGTGGCCATCTACGACATCGACGGCAAGCCCTGCTTCGTCATGACCGACTCCATCCTGGCCAAGAACGTCTCCAGCGCCGCCCTGCGGAAGTCGGTCCTGACGCTGGCGGACAAGGGCGACTGGCTGGAGAAGCAGATCAGCTCCGAGGATCTCCGGTAGGACCGGCGATCGGGGGGGGCCCAGCGCCTTGACCCTCCTGGCCGTCGCCCTGAGCGAGCGGTCGTGCGACCGCCTGCGCGGGGCCCTCCTCTCCGAGGCTGCCCTGGGCCGCGCCGACCTG
Organism: Planctomycetota bacterium; assembly: GCA_016209495.1. Taxonomy (GTDB): domain Bacteria; phylum Planctomycetota; class JACQVX01; order JACQVX01; family JACQVX01; genus JACQVX01. Next base: position 10,910 of record JACQVX010000283.1, on the reverse strand, counting down.
GTGGAACTGCGCCTGGACGGGCTGGACGACCCCGCCTCGGCGGACCTGCCAAGGCTGTTGCGCAGGCCACGCCCCCCCGTGATCCTCACCGAGCGCCACGGCCCCGGGGGTCCGGCCGGACGCCTGGAACGGCTGCGCCGCGGGGCCGAGCTGGGGGCCGAGTGGGTGGACCTGGATCCGGGGGAGGTGGCGGCCTTCGGCCGTCCGGGCGGCGCGGGCCGCATCGCCTCCCTCCACGACCCCGCGGGAAGGGACCTGGCCCAGCTCCACCGCACCCTGGTAGAGAGCGGTGCCGAGGTGGCCAAGCTGGCCGTGACGACCTCGGACGCCGCCGACGCCGCGGCGCTTCTGCGGGTGGCGGCGGACGCGGCCCACCCCACCATCGCCTAGGGCAAGGGCGATGACGGCCTCGCCACCCGGGTCCTGGCGCCGCGGGTAGGGGCCTTCGCCACCTTCGCCTCGCCCTCCGAGGGCCGGGAGACTGCCCCGGGGCAGCCCAGCGCGCGGCGGCTCCTGGAGGACTACCGCTTCCGCGCCCTGGGGCCGCGCACCGCGGTCTACGGGCTCGTAGGCGACCCGGTGGCCCACAGCCTCTCGCCTCGACTTCACAATGCCCTCTTCCGGCGCGCCGGCCTGGATGCGGTCTACCTCCCGCTTCGCACCGCGGACCCGAGGCGGCTCCTCGCCGAGTGGCGCGAGGACCTGGGCCTGGCGGGCCTCAGCATCACCCGCCCCCACAAGGAGGCCATGGCCGCCCTGGTGGACGCGATCTCGCCGGAGGCCCGCGACCTGGGGGCCGTCAACACCGTGGTCATCCACCTCGCCGGCGAGGACCGGCGCCAGGTCGGCCGAGGTCCGAGCCGCCTGGGGTGTCACCGCCAGGAGGGCGGTGGCACGGTGGTAGTGGAACGGGGGCGCGCCACGGGATACAACACGGACCTGCCGGCGGCGCGCCTCGCCCTGGAGGACCTCTGCCGGGCGGCGGGCCTCGACCCGGAGGGGCTCCGGGTCCTGGTGCTGGGAGCGGGCGGCGTGGCCAGGGCCCTGGCCCACGCCGCCGCGGGGCTCGGGGCCCGGTTGACGGTGGCCGCGCGGGACCCACGGCGGGCTCGGGCCCTGGCGGAGCGGTTCGGGGGCGTGGGCGTGGCCCTGGGCGACGCCGGCGAGGCGAGGGCCCAGCTCGTGGCGAACGCGACCCCGGTGGGCATGTCCCCCTTCGAGGAGGCCGTGCCGGTGCCGGTGGACGTCGTCGCGGAGGCGGTGGCGGCCCTGGACGCCGTCTACGCCCCGCCCGAGACGCGGTTCCTGCGGGAGGCGCGAGCCGCGGGCTGCCGCGTGACGGGGGGGATGGTCCTGTTCGTGCACCAGGCGCGGCGACAGTTCGAGCTATGGACGGGCCTGGCCCCGACGGACGAGGAGCTGCGGGAGGCGCTGGAAACGGGAGGTGGTTGAGGCATGGGTGAACTGGACCCGGACTGCGTCTTCTGCAAGATCATCCGGAAGGAGATCCCCTCCGTCGCTGTCTTCGAGGACGAGGAGCTCTTCTGCTTCCAGGACGCCAATCCCCAGGCCCCCACGCACCTGTTGCTCATCCCCAAGCGGCACGTCACCGGGATCGACGTCGCCACGTGGAAGGACGCCGACTGGCTCGGGCGCATGCTGGCCCTGGTCCCCTCCCTGGCCGCGCGCACCGGCATACGGAAGGAGGGCTACCGGGTCGTCGTGAACAGCGGGCGCGCCGGCGGGCAGACGGTCTTCCACCTGCACCTCCACCTCCTGGGCGGACGCAACATGACCTGGCCGCCGGGCTAGACGCCGCGAGCCTCGCGGGTCCCGCGCGCGGCCCCGCCATGCGGATTCGAGTTGCGCCCCAAAAAATGGCTGCGCTATAATCCCGCGCGGCAGGCCCCGTCATCCGGCGCCATCCCGCGCCGTACGCGGGATTTGGCCGGATCGACGCCTGCTTCGCGCCCCGGGGGAGAACCTGGATGGACGAAGGCCATCTCCGCGATGTCAAGGAGGTCATCGCCCGCAGCACGTCCAAGGTCACCCTGAAGGAGCTGGAGAAGCAGGGATTCCGCAAGGTCAAGGTCCTCAAGCAGAACGACATCCACGACCTCATCCAGAAGGCCGTGGACGCCGTACTGGCCGCCCGCGGGGCTGGCGTGGGGGACAAGGACCGAGAGCAGTACATCGAGGAATCCAAGGCGGAACTCAAGCGCCTCATGAAGCAGGCCGCCGAGGCCCAGAAGCGGCAAGCGGACCTGGAGTCGGAGCTGCGCCGGCTCCAGGCCCAGAAGGTCCAGATGGAGGAGGAGCGCAAGGCCCTGGCGCGCCGGGTGGAGCAGGGAAAGGCGGGCCAGGACGAGGTCATCGCCCAGTACGAGGCCCAGATCACCGCGCTCCAGCGGGAGACCGGCGAGGTCGCCACCGTGCGGGAGACCAACCTGGGGCTGGAGCAGCAGGTGGCGGACCTCAGCCGCCGGTTGCAGGAGGCCGAGGGCGCCCGTTCCCACTGGCTGGAGGCGGAAGGGGCCGCGCCGGAGGAGCTGGATCGGTTGCGCGCCGAACACGCGGAGCTGGGCCGGAAGCTCAAGAACGTCACGGTCGCCCGGAACCTCCTCGAGCAGGTGGAGATCCCCAAGCTCCGCGAGGATCTCGATCAGGCGCGCCTCTCCCTCGAGGAGGAACGCGGCCAGAGGGAGCGGCTGCAGGGTGAGCTGAACCAGGGCGGCGGCGGGGCCGCCTCGCAGCGCCTCGAGGACATGTTCCAGCGGTTCATGGCCCAGATGCAGTCGCGGCCGGCGGAGACGGACGCGGCGGCTCTGCAGGAACAGCTCGCGCGCATGAGCGAGCAGATCGCCGATCGCGTCTCCAAGCGGGTGGGGACGGGCGCGCCCGTGGCAGCCGACTCGGGGCAGGAGACCACCGCCGAGGTGGCCCTCGCAGGACTTTTCGCACACGAGGACCAGGAACGGATCGAGTCCAACATCGGCAACGTGGCCGTGAAGACCAAGCAGGAATCCGGTGGCGTGAAGTCGAACCTGGCCAAGCTACGTGCATTGAAGGGAGACAGGAATGGCTGAGGGGGACGACAAGAAGGTCACCATCGACTTCGGGAGCGGGGGACGCCCCGCCACGGGGTCGGCGACGGGTCGGGGAGGCGGCGCCCAGGCCGCCATGGAGCTGGGCAAGGGGCTGGACGTGGGGACCGCCAACCTGGTGAGCGCGGTGCAGGACGCCCAGGGCAACCTCATCCTCAAGAGCCAGCGCAACGCCTTCATCGACATCGACGCCGACGACTTCACCCGGAACATGCTCACGAAGCTGAACGTGCAGTACGTGGTCGTGAACAACCGGATGGTGGTCATCGGGGACCCGGCCTTCGAGCTGGCGAACATCTTCAACCGGCCGACCCGGCGGCCCATGAAGCACGGCCTCATCAGCCCGGACGAGCGGGACGCCCTGCCCATCGAGAAGATGCTCATCGAGACCCTGCTGGGGCCGCCCCAGACCCAGGGCGAGATCCTCTACTTCTCCGTCCCCGCGGACCCGGTGGACGCCGCGGAACGGAACATCATCTACCACCGGGGCCTCTTCGAGGGGATGCTCCGGAAGCTGGGATACAACGCCAAGCCCCTCAACGAGGGCCACGCGGTGGTCTTCAGCGAGCTGGCGGACGAGGACTTCACAGGCATCGGGATCTCGTGCGGCGGCGGGATGTTCAACGTCTGCGTGGCCTACAAGACCATCCCCTGCCTCCAGTTCTCCACCTCCCGCGGAGGTGACTGGATCGACAACAACGTCTCCCAGGTCCTCGGGGTGTCGCCCTCCAAGGCCTGCGCCATCAAGGAGAAGGGGGTGGACCTCCGCAACCCGCGCAACCGGGAAGAGGAGGCCATCGAGATCTACTACCGCGAGTTGATCAAGTACACGCTCGGCCAGATCAAGGCGCGCTTCGAGAAGGGCCAGAACATGCCCGCCTTCCCGGACCCCATCGACATCGTCTTCGCGGGCGGGACCGCCAAGATCGGCGGGTTCGTCGAGTGCGTCCAGACCGTCTACGAGGAGATCGATTTCCCGCTCAGGGTCAAGCGGTTCTGGAGGCCGGACGACGCCCTCACCAGCGTGGCCAAGGGCTGCCTGGTGGCGGCCATGAGCGACGAGTGAGGGCTCGGGGGGGCGGCCTCGGCGGACCAAGGCTCGGGGGGGCGGCTTCGGCGGCCCCCCCCCAGGTACGCCTCGGCCTGAGCCTGGCGCTGGCCGTGCTCCTCGCCGTCCCGGCGTGGGGCGCCGGCATGGAGCGCGTGGAGGGCGACGGGGTCGTGGTCCTCCATGCCGCCGGGGGCGAGTCGCTGGCCCGCTGGGTCGCGGACGGCTATCGGGCGGCGGCCGCGGACCTGGGAGAGCGGCTGGGGCTCGCCGCACCAGCGAGCGCCACCGTCGTGCTCGCCCCCACCACCGAGCGGTTTCGCGAGGAGGCCGAGGCCTGGGGTGCGGGCCGCGTTCGAGGCTGGGTGCTTGCGGTGGCCCTGCCCGAGCGCGGGACCATCGTGGTGGACGCCTCGCGGCTCGGCTTCGTGGGAGGCTCCGCCCCCGCGGCCATGCTGCGGCACGAGATCGCCCACCTGGTCCTGGCTCGCGTCGGGGTTCCCCGGTGGCTGGCCGAGGGCCTGGCCTGCTGGGCCGCGGCGCAACCCATGGACCCGGAGGGCGCGGTAAGGCTCCGCTCTCTGGCGCGCATGGACGGCCTCATCCCCCTGGCCGAGCTGGAGGCCCAGTTCCCCGAGGACCACGCCGAGGCCTCGCTGGCCTACCTGGAGGCCCAGTCCTGGGTCGAGGACCTGGCGGGGCGCCACGGGGACGGTGCGGTGCGCCACATGGTGGCGGAGGTGGCCAAGGGGGCCCCGGTGAGGGAGGCGGTGTTCCGGGCCACCGGGAGGGACCTGGAGGCGGTGGAGTCCGAGTGGCGGGTCGGCCTGGCCTCCCGGTTCTCCTGGTGGGACGTCCTGGTCGGGAGCTTCTCGGTTTTTACCCTGATGACCCTGCTGGCCCTGGCGGCCATTGCGCGGCACCGCCTGCGGAGGCGCCGCTTGCTGGCCACCATGGTGGCGGACGACGAGTCGGCCCCCGGGGAGCCCGGGGAGGACTAACCCCCGCCCCGGGTCCGAGGGTAGGTCCACGCCGCCATGGAGACGTGCAGGGCGTCCAGCTCGATGGTCTCCACCACTCCCGAGAGGTAGAGGACCTGCATGTGCCCGGCGTGGTTCCCCGGCCGGTCTCCCAGGACAGGACAGTCTCCGAGGTGGCCGGGAGCGGTAGCACGCCCCCCCCCGGAAGAAGCCTCGCCGGAGGCACGGCCCATCCCCAGGAGGTCCATATAGGAGGTGTACGGGGGGTAGGACATGCCATCCTCCCCGCCGTCCGCGTGGGCGGGGCACCGGAAGATCCCCGGGTCCGTCACGTAGCCCTCCTTCAAGAGGGCTGCCATCAGGTCCTCCAGGCTAGCGGGGACCTCTCCATGGTCCCGGCGGTAGGCGTGCAGCGCCACCCCCAGCCGGGAAAGCTGCTGGGCACAGAGTTCGAGCTGGGCATCTTCGATCCGCTCCTGAATACGGGGGACGAAGTCCCCGGAGAGCTGCAGGGCGCAGGCGAAGACGATGGCCGCGGCTGCCGCGGCCCGGAGACCGGTCCTCCACCCCCACCTCACCCGGGCTACCGTCGGCGGGCGGATGCCCATGGGGGAGGGGGCCCGCCGGCGGCGCTCACCGGGGGACACGCCAGCGCCCTCGACCGCCGCGAGGGTCCGCTCCACCAGGTCCTCGGGGGGGGCGGGCACCTCCCAGGCGTCCAGACCGGCGATGACATCATGGCAGCGGCGCACGCGCTCGGCACAGGATGGGCACGTCGCCAGGTGGGTCTCGGCGGCGCGTCGATCCGCCGATCCGAGCCGGCCGGTGGCCAGGTCCAGGAGGATATCGGCTAGCCTGTCGCAGTCGAACTCCATGGCTTCACTCCACGGGTCGCAACGCCAGCGATTGCGTCAGGGTCTCCATGACGCGCGCCATGGCGTTGTGGATGCGGGACTTCACGGTGCCCAGGGGGACGCTCGTGACCTCGGCGATCTCGTGGTATCGCAGTCCCTCGTAGTAATAGAGGATCACCGCCTCACGTCCCTTCTCGGGAAGATCGTCCACGGCGGCGCGGACCCGTTCCGCCCGTTCGGCCGCCTCCATGGCCTCCAGGGGGTCCACCTCGGCCCCTTCCAGGGTCGCCACCAGGTCGGGCCCGTCCTCCGCCGAACCGGCCCCCCGCATCCTCGAGACGGCCCCCCCGAGGTCCGGCCGCACCCTGCGGCGACGCGCCTCGTCCCGAGCGAGGTTCACGGCGATGGTGTAGACCCAGGGCCGGAATCGCGCGGCGGGGCGGAAGCGGAGGAGGTTGGCGTGCACGGAGAGGAACGTCTCCTGGAACAGATCCTCCGCCCGATGGGCGTCGCCCGCGCAACGCACCAGGAAGCGGAACAGCGGTCCCCGGTAACGCTCCACGAGGCCCCGGAACGCGTCGGGATCCCCGCCCGCCGAACGGCGGAGGAGCTCCTCATCGCATGTCGCAGGCTCGGCTACCGTCACCGGTGCCTCCCGTCTTCGGATGCTACGCGCCGGGCGCGCGGATGGTTCACCGCCCGGGTCCCCGATCCCCTTGTGCACGTGATAGCAGGCCGGGCGCCCGCCGGCAATGGGCTAGGGATCACCGGGGGTTCAGCGCCCGCCCCCGACCGGCGATGGCGGGGGCGTGCGGGCCCTCTCCAGCAGCTCCTGGAAGCGGGGGTGGCCCTGGAGCGAGGCGAGGTCCACCACCTCGAAGCGCTGAGGGTTCATGAAGTAGCGGCCCGCGGCGCGATCCGTGTCCAGGGCCTTCTCCAGTGCGTTGAGGGCCGGCTCCACGAGGCCCTTGCGGGCGTGGTAGCAGCCCAGGAGCCAGTAGGCCAGGGAGAAGTCGGGCACCTGGGTGAGGGCCGCGGTGAGCTGGTTCTCCGCCCACTTGTCCTCCCCGTGGTGCATGTGGATGAGGCCGAGGAAGGCCTTGGCCGCGGCGAAGCCCGCGTCCAGTTCGAGGGCCTTGTAGAGGGCATTGCCGGCCTCGTTGTAGTCCTTGCGCGTCGCAACCCCCAGCTCGTGGCGGATCAGGCCCACCAGGGCAAGGAGGAACCAGCCTGCCGCGTCGGGGCCCCCCTTCATGGCTGCGAGTCGCTCGCGCACCTGCCGGTCGAAGTCCTCCAGGGGGATGATGGCCTTCATGGGGATGATCCCCTCGTAGAGCTGGTGGGCGTACTGGGGGTCCAGCTCGATGGCGCGCGCGTAGTCGTGGGCCGCCCCCACGAAGTCCGACTCCGCCAGGCGCAGTCGGGCCTGGAGGTGCCAGGCCCGGGGCAGGTCCCGGCGGCGCTTGAGGACCTCGCCCACGTAGTAGCGGGCGGCGTCGAAGCGCAGGGCGTAGTAGTGCTGCTCGGCCCTCGCGACCAGCTCCTCCACCGCGCGGCCGCTCTGGGCCCCGGCCTCTCGTACCCGGGCGCGATCCGCCGCGGCCAGCTCCGGTCGCCCGCTGCGCACGTAGGCCTCCGCGCGCAGGCCCAGGGCGACCTCGTCGTCGGGGGCCATCCCGAGGGCGCGCCCCAGGTGCTCGATGGCCCCCGCGGCGTCGCCGCGGACGAGGGCGATGCGCCCCAGCTCCCGCGGCGGCCGCGGGTCCTCCCCCCACCGCGCCTGGGCCGCGCGGCACAGGACCTCCGCCTCGTCCACCCGGCCGGTCTCCAGGAGCAGCGGGACCAGGGCCATGGAGGCCTCCTCGTGGTAGGGGTTGACCTCCATGGCGGTCCGGAGGTCGGCCTCAGCCCCGGTGCGGTCGCCGGTCTGGAGCCGGGCCACCCCTCGGCGTACCCACACGAGGGCGTCCCGGGGGTAGCGGACGGCTGCGCGAGTGAAGGCCGCCACGGCCCTCTCCCAATCCTCCCTCGCCAGGGCGAGCTGCCCCAGCATCCAGAAGGTCCGCTGCCGGTCGCCCCCGGCCCGGTAAAGGTCGGCCGAGCGGCGCCCGTCCGCCTCGGCGCGTCCCGCCTCCTCCAGCTCCCCGTGGCAGAGGGCGCTCCAGCCCCAGGTCTCCGCGTCCTCCGGGGCGAGGATCGCAGCCTGCGCGTAGAATCCCAGGGCGCCGCGGTGGTCCCCGCGCCGGTGGGCGACCCGGCCCAGACCCACGGCGGCGAAGGCGGCCTGGCGGTCTCCCGCCCCGTCGGCGCAGGCGCGGAAGGCCGCCTCCGCCTCGTCCAGCCGACCGACCTCCAGCAGGGCGCGGGCGCGCCAGGCCACCAGGCGCGGGTTCCCGGGGGCCAGCGCCAGACCCGCGTCCAGGGTCTCCAGGGCTCGACCCGCGTCCCCGTTCGCCAGGTGGATCTCCCCGCTCCCCTGGAAGGCTCGCACGGAGGTGGAGCCCAAGGCGATGGCGCGCGCGTAGTCGGCCAGGGCCTCGAAGTTCCGCGCCTCCGTGTCGGCCAGGATCCCCCGCCAGAGGTAGGCCTCGGCCGAGGTCGGGTCCAGGGAGATGGCGTGATCCAGGTCCTCCCGCGCGCCGGCGGCCAGGTCCAGGTCCACCCGCAGGCGGCCCCGGGCCAGGCGCGCGACCAGGGAATCCCCCTTGGCCACCGCCGCCGTGTAGTCCCGGAGGGCGTCCTCCCGCCGTTCCAGGGCCTCGCGGGCGCGCCCCCGCTCCAGGTAGACCTCGGCGCGGTTCGGGTCGGCGGCCAGGGCCAGGTCCAGGACGTCCGCCGCGCGCTGGGGCTGGCCCCGGGCCATCTCCACCCGTCCCGCGAGGAGGAGGGCCTCCACGTCGGAGGGGCGCTCCAGGAGGACCCGGGCCACCTCCTCGCCGGCCGCCTCCCCGCGGCCCAGCCCGTGGAGCAGCTCGGCCCTCCAGAGGCGGACCGCGTGCTGATCGGGTCGCAGCCCCAGGACCCGCCCCAGGAGGTCCACCGCCTCCGCCTCGCGTCCCCGGGCCGCCAGGGTGCGGGCCAGGGCCTCCATGGCCCCGAGGAGGTCCCCGCGGCGCCCCAGGGCCTCCCGCAGGTCCGCCTCCGCGCCCGGGTGGTCGCCCAGGGCCTGCCGGGCCAGCCCGCGCCGGTAGTGGACCTCGGCCGTGTCCAGTCCCAGATCCATGGCGTTCCCCAGGGAGCGCTCGGCCGCGCGGGCCTCCCCGCGGTCCAGCTCGGCGACCCCCTGGTCGAAGAGGGCGCGGGCCCGGGAGCGCAGGGTGCCCTCGTGGGCGAGCCAGGCCCCCCCGAACACGACCGAGGCCGCAACGGTGACGAGCACGGCGCTGACATCGCGGTGGCGTCCCAGGTAGCGCAGCAGTCGCAGCGCCGGTCCCACGGGGCGGGCGAGGATGGATTCGCCCCCCTGGAGGCGCCGGATGTCCTCGGCCAGGGCCGCCGCGGACCGGTAGCGGTTGGCGGGGTTCTTCTCCAGGGCCTTCAGGCAGATGGTCTCGGCGTCCCGGCTCACGCGGTGGTTCAGCCGGCGCGGGAGGACCGGGTCCGTCCCGATGATGCGGTGCAGGATGTCGATGGTGGAGTCCCCGTCGAAGGGCTTCTGGCCCGTGAGCAGCTCGTAGAGGATCACCCCCAGGGAGAAGCAGTCGCTCGCGGCGTCGACGTTCCGGGATCGGCCCCTCGCCTGCTCCGGGGACATGTAGTGCACCGTCCCCACCACCGCCCCCGTATTCGTCAGGGAGGTCTCGCGGGCCAGGTCCTTGGCCAGACCGAAGTCCATCAGGTGCGGTTCCCCGGCCGGGTCCACGATGATGTTCTGGGGCTTGATGTCCCGGTGGATCACCCCGCGGCGGTGGGCGTATTCCAGGGCCTCCGCCACGGTGCGCACGAGCGAGAGGGCGGCGACCTGGTCCAGGCCCCCGCGGCGCATCCGCTCCGCCAGGTCCTCCCCCTCCACCAGCTCCATGGCGAAGTAGAGGTCCCCCTCGTGGCGCCCCGCCTCGTAGACCTGGACGATGTGCGGGTGGCGCAGCTTCGCCACCGTCTCCGCCTCCGCCTTGAAGCGCTGGACCTGGCTGGGGCTCGCCGCCTGGCTGGCCCGGAGGACCTTGACCGCCACCTCCCGGTGGAGGTTCGTGTCCCTGGCACGATAGACGACGCCCATGCCACCCGCCCCCAGCTCCTCCACGAGCAGGTAGGGCCCCAGGCGGCGCTGGGCCCGCGAGACGTCGGTCGGCGCGGGGGCCGGCTGGCCCAGGTAGTCCAGGTCCAGGGTGGCGCCCCGGGCCCGCGCCTCCTCCGAGAGGCCGCGGGCCGCGTCCGCGTCCAGGACCCCCAGGGACACCAGGGCCTCCCCCAGGGAGGAACTGGCCCCGCGGGCCTTGCCCCGGGCCTGGCCCCGGACCGCGTCGTCCAGGGCGTCCCGGGGGGCAGCCTGCCGCGCCCGGACGAGGGCGAGGAGTGTGGCGTCCTCCGAGGCGGAGAGGCGCGGGACCGCCCCGAGCGGGGCCGGGTGGGGCGGCTCCATCACTTGCCCTCCACCTCCGCTTGCTCGCCCATCGGGTCCCAGCATAGAGGGTGGCGGGCGGGGGCGAAAGGCCGCGGTCGGGGAGGAGGGGGGCGTGGCAATGGGCGCGGACCGGGCTACTCGAGCACGTCCACGGCCACGGCCTCGCCCACGGGCATGCTGCCTCGCTCTCGGGGCCGCGGCTCCCCCCGTACCCCCCTCCCCTGCGGCGGCTACGGGCGGTGCGAGCCCCCTACTCCAGCCCCACCACGGTGCGGCCGGCGGGCCACTCCACCCGGTAGGCCACCTCCACCTTCGTCGCGACGCCGGGGGCGAGGGAGAGCCTCCAGGTGAGCTTGCCCG
>JACQVX010000278.1 GCA_016209495.1 Planctomycetota bacterium | reverse complement strand
TGGGGACCATCGCGGCCCTGGTGGCCATCGTCCTCCTGGGGGTCGGGTGGGTGGGCTTGCTCTTCCAGGTGGCGCCTCGCCTGCTGGGTGGCGAGGCCGGGGCCCTCGCCGCGGGCCCGCCCCCGGCCCAGCCCCTGGCCCACGGCCTGGGGGGTCTGGCCGCCCTGGCCGGGGCGGTCCTCCTCGTCTCCGGGAGGCGCGGGGCGAGGTCCCTCCTCGCCCTCTCGGCCCTGGCCCTCTCGGCCTTCGCCGTCTGGGACCTGCTCCGGGCCCTCCCACCGGCCCGGGACGGCGACCTCCTCGCCCCCTTCTGGATGCGCCTCCAGGCCGCGTCGCCCCTCGTCCTCGGCGCCGTGGCGCTGGCGGCCCTGCGCGGCGGGCGACCCGCTCGGGCGGGGACGGACTAGGCATCCCCCTCGCTGGTGCGGTCACCAGGACACGCTCGTTGCCGCCTCCGGGGCAGCCGCTATCATGCCCCCCCACGATGGCCGACGAGTCCACGAGGGCGCGGGCAGACGAACTGCGGAGGGAGATCGAGCGGCACAACGCCCTCTACTACATCGAGGACTCCCCCGAGATCACCGACGGCGAGTACGACGTCCTCTTCCGGGAGCTCAGGGCCCTGGAGGAGGCCCACCCGGACCTGGTCACGGCGGACTCCCCCACGCGGCGGGTGGGTTCGCCGGGCAAGGGCGCGGGCGCGGCGGCGGGGGAACACCTGGGGCCCGTGCGTCACGCCTTCCCCATGCTCAGCCTCGAGAACGCCATGGACCGGTCCGAGATCGAGGCCTGGTTCGCCCGCACCCTCGCGGCCCTCGGCGCCGTCGAGCCGCCGGCCTGGACCGTGGAGCCCAAGGTGGACGGCCTGGGCGTGGAGGTGGTCTACCGGGGGGGCGCCCTGGAGGTGGCCTCCACCCGCGGGGACGGGGAGGTGGGCCAGGACATCACCCGGACCCTCGTGACCATCCCCTCGGTGCCTGCTCGCCTGGGGGGCCGCCACGTCCCGAGCGTGGTGGACCTGCGCGGGGAGGTCTTCATGCGGCGGGAGGACCTGGCCCGGCTCAACGAGGCCCTGGAGGAGGCGGGCGAGCCCACCTTCAAGAACCCGCGCAACGCCGCCGTGGGCTCGCTGCGCCAGAAGGACCCGCGGGTGAGCGCGGGACGCCCCCTGGCCGTGGCCTTCTACGCCCTGGGACGCTGCGAGGGGTGGCGGCCCCGGGGCCAAGCGGGGCTCCTGGCCTGGATGGCCGACTCGGGCCTCCCCACCCACCCGGCGGACCTCTGGCGGAGCTGTGGCGCGCCCGAGGAGGTCCTGGACTTCCACGACCAGGTCCTGGCGCGACGCGACGGCCTGCCCTTCGAGGTGGACGGCCTCGTGGTGAAGCTGGACCTCTTCCGCCACCAGGAGGAGCTGGGCGAGCGCTCGCGCTCGCCCCGCTGGGCCGTCGCCTGGAAGTTCCCGCCCCTGGAAGCCGCGACGCGGGTGCTGGCCATCGACGCCCAGGTGGGCCGCACCGGGACCATCACCCCCCGGGCGGTCCTGGAGCCCGTGGCCATCGGCGGCGTGACGGTGCGCCACGCCACCCTGCACAACTTCGACCAGGTGCGGAGGCTGGACGTGCGGGTGGGGGACCGGGTCGTGGTGACCCGGGCCGGAGACGTGATCCCCCAGGTGGTGCGGGTCCTCCAGGAGGAGCGCCGGGGCGAACCGGCCCCGCTGGCCCCGCCGGCGCGGTGTCCCGCCTGCGACTCGCCCGCCCGGCGGGAGGAGGGCGAGGTCTACCTGCGCTGTCCCTCGGCGGCCTGCCCGGCCCAGTTCCGGCGCCGGCTCCGCCACTTCGCCCAGAAATCGGCCATGGACATCGAGGGGCTGGGGGAGAAGCTGGTGGACCAGCTCGTGGAGCGGGGACTGGTGCGCGACCTGGCGGACCTCTATGCCCTGGATGCGCGCTCGGTGGCGGAGCTGGAGCGCATGGGGGAGCGGAGCGCCGCCAATCTCCTGGCCGCCGTCGATGCCTCCCGGGGCCGCCCCCTGGCGCGCTGTCTCCACGCCCTGGGGGTCCGTCACGTGGGGGAGCACGTGGCGGAGGTCCTGGCGGGGCGCTTCGGCGGCATCGACGGCATCATGGACGCCTCCCGCGAGGAACTGGAGGCGGTCCACGAGGTGGGACCCGCGGTGGCGGCCAGCGTGCGGGCCTTCTTCGAGGCCCAGGAGAACCGTGCCCTGGTGGGGCGGCTGCGCGGGCGAGGCGTGCGCTTCGTGCCGGTGGAGCGGCGGACCGGGGGCGCCCTGGAGGGCCTCACCCTGGTCTTCACGGGGACCCTCCCCCACCTGAGCCGCGGGCGCGCCCGCGCACTGGCGACAGCGGCGGGGGCCCGCGTGGCGGGCTCGGTCTCCCGCGAGACGGACTACGTGGTGGCCGGCGAGGAGGCCGGGGCCAAGCGGGAGCGGGCCCTTGCACTGGGGGTGAGCGTGATCGACGAGGCGGAGTTCCTGCGCATGACGGGGGCGTCCCTGTGAAGGGCTCTCCGGGGCCCGCGCCGGTGAGCCGGCGGGGACGGCTGCGCCGCGTCTTCCTCACGGGCCTGGGGGCCCTGCTCCCCACGGTGCTCACCATCGCGGTCGTGGTGGTGGCCTATCGCTTCATCGAGGGCAACCTGGCGAGGCCCATCAACGCCGCGGTGCTCCAGGGCCTGAGGGCCAGCGTCTGGGGCCGGGGCGTCCTCGTGGACCTCTTCGGCTTCCGGGCCGTGGACGGCCGGCTGGTGGGGGACTTCCCCGGCTGGATCGGCATGCTGGCCGGGCTGGGGCTGGTCTTCGGCACCGGGGCCTTCCTGGCCTCCTTCGCCGGGAAGAGTCTCTGGCGCATGGTCGAGTCGCGGCTCACCCTCCTGCCGGTGGTCAAGACCATTTACCCCTACGCGAAGCAGATCAGCGACTTCCTCTTCGAGGAGCGCCGGGTGGACGCCTCCCACGTGGTCACGGTGGAGTATCCGCGGCCCGGCTGCTGGGCCCTGGGTTTCGTCACGAGCGCGGGGCTGGCCTCCGTGAGCCGTGCCACGGGGCGCGAGGTCGTCACGGTCTTCATCCCCACCTCCCCCACCCCGGTCACGGGCTGGACCGCCCTGGTGCCCAGGGAGGACGTGATCTTCCTGGACCTCTCGGTGGACGAGGCCGTGCGCTTCCTGGTCTCGGGGGGCGTGCTGGTCCCCGAGGGCCAGCAGCAAGAGACGGTGCGCGAGGCGGTGGAGCGGGAGGCCCGGGCCCAGACCGAGCGCCGCCGACTCCGCTCCGACGGCCCTGGCCCTAACCCGGGCGCGGGCCCTTAGGACCCGTCACAAAACCACTGCTACATTCGGCCGGCTGCGGCGGCGCCATACTTCGTCGCTCCTCCTCCGCGTATCTTTCCATTGATACGCGTCGTCGTCACTCCTTGTCTGGCGCCGCCTCGCTCGGCCTCGGTGTTTGACGCACTTGTTTCGTGACGGGCCTTTAGAGCGGCCCCCGGGCCCAGCGCAGGAGCACCTCCGGGTCGGTGGCGCCGCGATACTCCCCCACCCCCTGGAGGACCACGTGGGGCAGGTCAGGCCGCCGGGGCATGTGCTTGATGCGCACCCGCTCCCTCCAGGCGGTGGTCCAGCGCGGGATGCAGGCGGCCAGGACGTCAGCCACCCCCAGGACGCCGGCCAGGTCCCCGGCGGCGTAGATCAGGGCGTCCTCGGAGCGGCAGTGCCTCCTGCTCGCCCCGGCCAGGTCCGCCATGACCGCGGGCCACCGCGCCGCCAGGGGGCGCCGCTCCTGGGGACCGAAATGGCGCCGGGCGATGGCCGGCTCGTAGGCCATGAGGATGGTCAACGCTCCCCTCAGGCGCTCCGCGTCCCTTGCCCCCACCCCGCGGATGATACACCCGCTGCAATTCCCATTGGGCAGGGCCGCCCCCCACCGCTAGACTCCCACCCGTGTCGCGCCTCCCCGCCCTCCTCGCCCTCCCCGCCCTACTCGCCCTCCTCGCCATGCCGGTCCTGGCCGGCTGCGCGGGCGAGTCGGCCATGCGCCGGGAGGGGACGCTGCGCATCCGGGGGCTGGACTTCGAGCGGGAGCGCATCCACCGGGCCCTGGTGAGCGCCATCGCGGCCGAGGGGGTGGACCTGGACGTCTCCGACCCCATCGGCGGCGAGGTGCGAAGCGCCCTCCTCGTGCAGGAGGGCCACGTCCTCGACAGGAGGGACCACGCCACCCGTCTCGAGGGGCGCGTGGCGAGGGAGCGGGGCCTCTATACCGTGTCCATCTTCGCCGGCCACTATGCCCGCAAGCGCGTCCCGGGCCAGGCCCAGGACGCCGGCTGGTGGCTGGACGGGGCGGACCGGGCCGCCGCGGACCGGGTCTCTGAGCGCTTCCGTCGGGCCGTGGGGATGCCGTAGGCCCTTGGGTTACTCCGAGGCCTTCCGGCCCCGTTCGTACTCGAGCTGGGCGTGGATCCGGAAGTTCTCGATGGCGAAGGCCACCTGCCGGGCCAGGGCCTCGAAGAAGAGCAGGTTCGAGGCGGCCATCTCGTTGGAGACCGTCCGGGAGTCCACGTAGATCACGCCGATGACCTCGTCCCGCACCGGGAGGGGCACGCACATGACCTGGCGCAGGTTCAGGTCCAGGATGCTGGACTGGTACTCGGTCTCGCCGTCCTCCAGGGTGTCCACCACGCTCACGGAGACGCCGGTGGAGGCCACCTGGCGGGGGATGGAGGCCGAGAACTTGGCGGTCTCGTCCAGGGTGGTCCCGTGTCGGTCGCGGGCCACCGCGGGACGGAGCGACCGGTCCGCGTCGTGGACCAGGAGGATGGCCCCGCGCTCGGCGCCGGTGGCCTCTATGATCTTGTCCAGGGTCATCACGAGGAGGTGGTCCACCTCCATGGTCGAGTTGACCGCCTTGATGGTGTCCAGGACCATGGTCACGTTGCGGTAGTCCCGGGCGAAGTCGCCGGTGATGATCCCGGCGAGCTTGTCGGTGCGCTGGGCCGCCTCGCCGATGTGCTCGTTCCAGACCTCCACCCGGTTGCGCCCGCCCTCCTTGGCCCGGTAGAGGGCCTGGTCGGACTTCTTGACCAGCTCCCGCTCGTCGGTGGTGTGTACAGGGCAGGTGGCGACGCCCAGCGAGATGGTGGCCTTGAGCCGGCTGTCCTCGAAGCGGTGGGTCTGGACCGTGCGCCGGATCTTCTCCGCCAGGACCTGGCCCCCTGTCGCGTCCGTGTCCAGGAGCAGCACCGCGAACTCCTCGCCGCCGTAGCGGGAGCAGACGTCCGCCGAGCGCACGCAGCCCCGCATGATCTCCGACACCTGGCGGATGACCTCGTCCCCGACCGGGTGGCCGAAGTTGTCGTTGACCCGCTTGAAGTGGTCGATGTCCACCATGAGGAGCGAGAGGGGGGTGCCGGACTGCTCGGAACGGCGGATGTTCTCGTGCAGGAGGATCTCGAATTGACGGCGCGTATAGAGCTTGGAGAGGGGGTCGGTGGTGGCCTGGTGGTAGAGCCGCGCGTTGATGATGGCCGCGGTGGCGTGGTTGGCCAGGGCCTCGAAGAAGTAGAGGTCCTCCTCGCGCAGGGGATTGATGGTCTGGTTCGAGTCCACGTAGACCACCCCCAGGGCGTCCCCGCTGACCTGGTCCTGGAAGCGGCGCCGCTCCTTGCGCCCCGGCAGCCCCTTGGGGACGTGGAACTGCAGCGGGACGCACATGGCGCTCAGGAGCTCCAGGTCGATGACGCTCGCCGCGTTCTTGATGACCAGGTCGTCGTGGACGTTGGGGATGAAGATGGCCTTCCGCTCCGCCAGGGCCTTGTTGATGACGCTGCGCGACACGGCGAACTCGGAGGGGTCGAGGTTCAGCTGCTTGTTGTTTCGCGCGATCTGGACATCGAACTTGCGCTGCTCGTCGAAGAGGATGATGAAGCCGCGGGTGGCCCGGGTGACCTTGAGGGCCACGTCCAGCACCGTCTCCAGGGCCTCCCGCACGTCGGTGGTCCCGGTGGTGAGCAGGGCGCTGATCTCGTAGAGGAAGGGGAGGAGGTAGGCGTCGGTGTCGGTGGGCGCGGTGGCGCGGGGGCCGGACTTCTCGCTGTCGATGATGTCCTTGAGGCTGTCGATGATGTCGAAGAAGTTCTCGTCCGTCACCGTCCCCGGCCCCCTGCCCCGGAGTACGTTAGCACGTGCTCCGAGGGGCGATCAATGGGATGGGGCCTGGACCGCGCTGGGCTGGGCGTAGAGGCCCTCGATGAGGTCCGCGTACTTCTTGCAGACCACCTTGCGCTTGACCTTCATGGTGGGCGTCAGCTCGCCCCCCTCCTGGGTGAAGCTCTCGCGCAGGAGGGCGAAGCGCTTCACCTGCTCGTAGCGGGCCAGGCGACCCTCCGAGAGGGCATGGATCCGGCGCTCGAGCTCCGCCGAGAGCCGCGGCTCGTCGGCCAGGTCCAGGGGGTTCGCGAAGGCGATGCCCTGGTGCTCGGCCCATGCGGCCGCGGTCGCGTAGTTGGGCAGGATGAGGGCCGCGATGTAGTTGCGCCGGTCCCCCACCGCCACCACCTCCGCGATGAGGTCGTCGGTCTTGAGGAGGTTCTCGATGTTCTGGGGGGCGACGTTCTTCCCCCCGGAGGTGATGAGGAGGTCCTTCTTGCGGTCCGTGATCCGGAGGAAGCCGTCCGGCTCGATGACCCCGATGTCCCCGGTGTGGAACCAGCCCTCCGGATCGATGGCCTCCGCGGTGGCCTCGGGGTTGTTGAAGTAGCCTCGCATGATGTTGGGACCCCGGGCCAGGATCTCCCCGTCGGGGGCGATGCGGACCTCCACCCCGGGGACGGACTGCCCCACGGTGCCGAAGCGGAAGGCCTCCGGGCGGTTCACCGTCAGGATGGGCGCGGTCTCGCTCAGGCCGTAGCCCTCCAGGATGAGGATCCCGGCCACGTGGAAGAACTCGGCGATCTCCCGGGCCAGGGGCGCGCCCCCGCTGCAGAAGAAGCGGAGGCGGCCGCCGGTGCGGCTCCGGATCTTGTCGAAGACCAGGTGGTCGGCAACGGCCCACTCGGCGCGGCGCAGGGCCCCCAGCTCCCGGCCCTCCCGCTGGGCGGCCCGCACCTCGCGGCCCACGCCCAGGGCCCAGGCGAAGAGCTTCCGGCGGACGGCCGGGGCGCTGGCGATGGCCTCCTGGATCCGGGCGTGCATCTTCTCGTAGAGGCGCGGGACGCTGCACATGACCGTGGGGCGCACCTCGGTCAGGTTCCGCGGGACGGCGTCGACGGACTCGGCGTAGGCGATGGTGGCCCCCGCCTCCAGCATGAGGTAGTAGCCCACGGTCCGCTCGAAGACGTGGGAGAGGGGCAGGAAGGAGAGGCTGGTGTCCCCCTCGGTGATGGAGATCACCTGGCGCGCCGCCTTCACGTTGGACACCAGGTTCCGGTGGGTGAGCATCACCCCCTTGGGATTCCCGGTGGTGCCCGAGGTGTAGATGATGGTGGCCAGGTCCTCCTCCAGGACCCCCTCGGCCCGCTGGGCCAGCCGCTCTGCCGCATCGGGGTCGCCCCCGGCGACCGCGCGACGACCCCGCTCCTGGAGCTGGGCCAGGGAGAGGATCGGGAGGTCGCCCTCGCGGGTGGGCGGGACCGCGTCGATGACGATGACCTGCCCCAGGGCCGGCAGGACGGCGCGGACCTTCATCACCTTCCGGAGCTGCACGTCGCCGGAGACGAGGACCGCCCTGGCCCCGGAGTCCTTGAGGATCCACTCCACCTGCTCCGGGGGGTTGGTGGCGTAGATGGGGACCGAGGTGGCCCCGGCCAGGAGGCAGCCGAAGTCCGCGACGGCCCACTCGGGGCGGTTCTCCGAGAGGATCGCGACCCGGTCGCGCGGCTCCACCCCCAGGTCCACCAGCCCCAGGGCCGTGTAGCAGGCGGCCTCGTGGAACTGCCGGAACGAGATGGACTGCCACTCCCCGTCCCGCTTGTGGCGGAGGAACTCGCGCTCGCCGAAGCGGCGGACGCGATGTTCGAGGATCTGGACCAGCGTCTTCTCGCCGGCGCCGTCGGCCGTGCTGGACACCGTGCTCGCTCCCCTCCCCACTCCCGGGCGGGCGGGACTATAGCCGTGGTGCCGCGGAGCGTCAAGCGGGGCCGCGCCGCGCGGGGCGGCGTGTGCCGGACGCACGGCCTCCCAGGTGGCGTCGGCCGCGCAGGAGCCGGTGGTAGTGACCGGCGAAGCGGTGGGCCTCGTCGCGCACGTACTGGAGGAGTCGCAATGCCGCGTCGTGGCGGGGGAGGCGGTAGGGCCCGTCCTGCCCCTCCCGGTAGACCAGCTCCTGTCGCTTGGCCAGGGAGAGGAGGACCCGGGGACGGGCCTCCGCCGCCGCCGCCCCGAGGGCCCGCGCCGCGGCGGAGAGCTGGCCCGGCCCCCCGTCCACCAGAAGGACGTCGGCCACCGGCTCCTCCCCGGCCGCGACCCGACGGGCGCGCCGGCGCACCACCTCCCGCACGGCCGCGTAGTCGTCCCCCCCGGGGGCCTCCCGGAGCCGGAAACGGCGATAGCCGTCCTTGAAGGGCAGCCCGTCCACGAAGACCACCAGGGACGCCACCGCCTCCTCCCCCTGCAGGTGGGCCACGTCCAGCCCCTCCACCAGCCGCGCCGGGCCCTCGAGGCCCAACAGGCCCCCCAGGGCCCGCACCCCGTCGGCCGGGTCCCCCAGGAAGTGGGGGGCCTCCGCGAAGTCCCCCGAGGCCATCCGCGCGAGCGACCCCAGGGCGGCCACCTGGTCCCGGAGGACCGCCGCGCGCTCGAAGCGAAGCTCGCGGCTCGCGCGTTCCATCTCGGCGCGCAGGGCCGCCACGGTGGCCGCGTGGTCGCCGGTGAGGAACGACCGGAAGGCCTCCACGTCCGCGCCGTAGTCCTCCCGGGTGATGCGCAGGTTGCAGGGGGCGGTGCACTGCCCGATGGAGGCGAGGAGGCAGGGCCGGAAGTGGCGCCAGCGGCGGTCCTCGGCGCGGATGTCCAGCTCGCAGGTGCGGAACCGGAAGACGCGCTGGAGGGCCTGCACCGCCCGGCGCAGGGCCCCCGCCTCGGCAAAGGGGCCGAAGTAGTCCAGGTCCTGCCGCTCCGTGCCCCGGAGGACGAGGACCGCCGGGTAGTCGGTCCCGCGCTCGATGGCGATGGTGGGGTAGGACTTCGCGTCCCGCAGCCGCTCGTTGTATCGGGGCTGCACGTCCTTGATGAGGCGGCTCTCCAGGAGCAGGGCCTCCACCTCGCTCCCCGTCTCCAGGTATTCCACCTCGCGCACGAGCCCCATGAGGCGCCGGGTCTTCGCGGGCCTGGAGGCGTCCTCCCGGAAATACGAGCGCACCCGGTCCCGCAGGCACTTGGCCTTCCCGATGTAGAGGACGCGCCCCCGGGCGTCCTTCATGAGGTAGACGCCGGGGGCCTCCGGGAAGCCCGCCACCCGCCCCTCGAGCCGGTCCCTGGGCCGCGCCATGCGGCCATGCTAGCCCGGCGGCGAGGGGAGCGCTACCTCGCCGCGTAGGGGAGAATGCCCCTGGGCGCGTCGGCCCCCACCATCCCGAGGATCGCCTCCCGCCAGTCCATCGACTCGCCCTTCTTCATGGCCCGTGGATAGCGGGACATCGTCGTCTGTCGCCAGCCCTGGAGCGACTTGAGGTCCGCCTTCGGTTCCAGGCCGAGCGCCTGGCGCACCTCGTTCAGCTGGTCGAAGCTCACGTGTTCGGTGACCATGTCCACCTCGGACTTCTGCTGGCAGTAGAGCTCGAACCAGGCGGCGACGACGCGGTTCAGGGCCGCGGGCAACCTGCACTCGTTCTCCTCCGCCGTGAAGGAGAGCTCGTCCTCGAAGTCCGCGACGCTGGCGCTGGGGCTCCCGCCGACGGTGTAGTCCTTCCACTTGTTAAAGAAGAAGAGATTGCCGTTCATCGTGAAGCGGTCGTTCTTGGGGGCGAACTTCGAGTTGACGCCTCCCCCATCGTGGAAGCCGATGACGTTGTTCTCGATCCCATACCTGGCGTACTGGTCCACGGCGAGGCCGTGGCCCTCGGTGGACTTGAGCGTGTGGCCGAAGAGCACCGTGTTGTTCCGGATGCGGATCGTGGGGTCGCCCCAGCCGCCTCCCATGATCGCCTCGATGCCGCGGCCCATCGTGATGAAGACGAGGTTGTTCTCGATGAGGGTCTCGCCGGTCCCGCCGCACTTCACGTAGATGCCGATGTAGGCGTTGTTGACGAGGACGCAGTTGCGGACCGTGAAACTCCCGTCCCCGACAAGGTTGATGGTCGGGACGCCGGGGCTCTTCTTCTTGTTGAGGTCGTACATGCCCCAGCAGGTGTTGTCCTGGTGGCCCTCGACGACCGGTTCTGTGGGTTTCGCCCGGTCGCCGAAGTAGTAGTTGTGCGGGGCGCGGTCGATCAGGAAACCGTCGATGGTGACGTTCGCGATCTTGTTGTCCGGCTTCGAGAAGTCGAACGCGGGCTCGCCGGTCCCCTGCGCGGTGGGCGGGGGGGCGATGGTCGTCAGGTACTGGAACGGGTCGCGCTCGCCGAAGTCGTCTCTCCAGCCACCCTCGATGACGAGGTTGCTGACGGCCGAGCGGGGCATGGCGCCGCTGTCGGACTTCCCCTCGTGGACGCCCTCCGCCACGTAGATGCGATCGCCCTCCTTCGCCTCTTGCAGCACGAGGGCCAGGCTCTTCTTCGGCGCCTCCTTGGTCCCCGGGTTCGCCTTCTTGCCCCGGGCGACCGAAACGTAGACGTCGCCCGCGTGGACCGGGACGGCGACGCCGATGAGACCTACCACGACCCACGTCGAAAGGATTCGCTTCATCACTGTTTCTCTCCCGGGTGCGAGATCCTATCGGACCGCGAGGGACTTTCAACGCCCGGGAGACCGGGATGGCCGGACGCTAGGGCAGCTCCAGGATGCGGGCGATCCGTTCGGCCAGGTGGCGGCCGATGGCCAGGGAGGCCGTGGCCGCCGGGGAGGGGGCGTTGAGGACGAGGAGGGCCCCCGGGACCTCCTGGATCCGGAAGTCGTCCACCAGGGTGCCGTCCGGGGCCACGGCCTGGGCCCGGACCCCGGAGCCCCCGGGGAGCAGGTCCTCCTGGGCCAGGGCGGGGACCAGGCGCCGGAGGGAGCGGAGGAAGGCCCGGCGGGAGAGGGAGCGGTAGACCTCCCAGGCGCCCGTGCGCCAGTGGCGCGCCGCCATGGCCCAGAAGCCGAGGTAGCCCAGGTAGCCCGCCACGTCCATGGGCCGCACGTCTCGGTGGCGATAGCCCTCACGGGCCAGGGCCAGGACCGCGTTGGGCCCCGCCTCCACCTCGCCGCCCACGGTGCGGGTGAGGTGCACCCCCAGGAAGGGGAAGCGAGGGTCGGGGACCGGGTAGACCAGGGCGCGCACCCGGCGGGCCGCCTCGGGCCGGAGGAGGTAGTACTCGCCCCGGAAGGGCAAGATGCGGACCTGCGGGCGCACCCCCAGGAGCCGCGCCACCCGGTCGGCGTGGAGCCCCGCGCAGGCCACGACCCCGCGGGTCTCCAGGTCGCCCGAGGTGGTCTCTAGCCGCCAGGTCCCGGGGCTGTCCCGCCCGGCCGCGAGGAGGCGCGAGCCCAGGCAGAGCTCGACCCCACGGGCCTCCAGCACCGCGGCCATGGCCCGGGCCGCGGCGGCGAAGTCCACGACGCCGGTGGCGGGACAGTGGAGGGCCCTGAGGGCCCGAGCCTCCGGCTCCAGCTCGCGCACCTCCTCGGGCCCCACGAGCCGGAGTCCCTCCACGCCGTTGGCGAGCCCACGGTCGTGGAGGGCGGCGAGCCGGGGGAACTCCTGCTCCTCGGTGGCCACCACCAGCTTGCCCGACCGCGCCCACGGGACGCCGTGCTCCTGGCAGAATCCCTCCAGGAGCCGCGCCCCTTCGGCGCAGAGCCGTGCCTTGAGGGAGCCGGGCCGGTAGTAGAGGCCGGAATGGACGACCCCGCTGTTATGGCCCGTCTGGTGGGCGGCCCACCGGGACTCCTTCTCCACCACCAGGAGGCGCGCCCGCGGGTGGCGCTCGCTCAGGGCCAGGGCGGTGGCCAGGCCCACGATGCCGCCGCCGACGACCGCCACGTGGGCGGGGGCCGATCGGCCGCTCGTCATTCGCCGCCCCCCCCGTGCCGCCGCGTGATGACGACGCCCCCCTCGGCCCGCGGCAGTCTATCCGCCCGCGATCCCGGTGCCACCACGTCGGGTGGAGGGTGAGGCGGGCGTATCCGTTCGGGCCCCCTCATCGGGCCTGAACGGATACAGGCGGGCTACCCCTGCCCCGCCGGCGGCGGCGGGTGCAGGAGGGCCAGGAGCACCACCAGCGGCATGATCGCGTCCCAGGCCGCATAGTGGGGTGGATAGCCCAGGTGCCCGCTCAACCCCCAGGTGAGGGCTATCCAGACGGCGGCTGGGGGATCGCCCTCCAGAGGGGCCGCCGCCACTCGAGGGTCGATGATCGTCCTGGAGACGACCGCCAGGGCGGCGGTGAGGGCCAGGACGGCGAGGGCGCCCCACCGGCCCCAGCGCCACGCGGCCGGACGGGACGCGGCCCACCCCACCGCCAGGAACTGCCAGAGGCTCCCCTCCAGGAAGGCCAACACCCCGCAGCCGTAACCGAACCACGCCACCCACGCGTCCGCCGCCGCGGCCCGCCGGGGGTGCTCGCAGGCGCCCATGAACCAGGGCTGGAAGAAGCGATAGGTCCCGCCCAGGATCGTGGCGAAGCCATAGGCCATGGCCACCAGCACCAGGAGGGTCAGGACGGGGTCCCTCGGCCGCCGCGAGCTGCCGGGCTCCACCCCGCGCGGATCCTCCCGGCCTCCCGTCACACCCGCGACGGGAGCCCACGCAGGACGTCGGCCTTGTACCCCGGGAGGGCCTTCCTGCGGGCCTTGGCCACCCGGTGCGGCAGGTTGAGGAGTTTCAGCCGGCGGGCCAGGCGGTGGGCCAGGGGTCGCGGCGGCCCGGGGAACCGCCCGGCGACCGCATGCCAGGCCGCGCACTTGGCCACCGCGCGCAGGTCCAGCCCGCGGAAGACCTCGAAGAGGGGCGAGCCCCGGGAGACCGCCAGGCCGAAGTCCACCAAGAAGGCGCGCCCGCCGGGGGTCACCAGGATGTTCCGCCGGTTCGACAGGTCCCCGTGCGCGACGCCCCGGTCGTGCATCGCCCTCACCACGGCGGCCAGGCTGGCAGGGAAGCCAGGGGGGACAGTACGACCGGGGGCGTGGAGCGCCAGGGGCACCCCCTCCACGTGCTCCAGGGCGATGGCGTCGGGGTCCACCCGCCCCAGGAGGGCCGGGACGCCCTCCACCCCGCGCAGTCGCGCCAGGAGGCGCGCCTCCCGGGCGAGGAGGACCCTCCCCACCAGCGAGCGCCAGGCCCGGTTCCGCCGGCCCAGGTCCTTGACGGCCACCCGCCGCCCTCCCAGGCGGAGCACGCGAAGGTCGGCGGTGCACCCCGGAAGGCCCTCCCCCGGGGAGGCGGTCTCCAGGTCGTCGCGCGAGAAGGGGGCCTTCACGCCCCCGATGGTAGCGGGACCGAGGCGGAGGCGTCCAGCGCGAGGACCCTCGCCACCGCCTCCACCACGGCCGCCGGCTCGATACGGGTCATGCAGCGGTGGTCGATGGGGCAGCGCTTGAGGTGGCAGGGCCAGCATTCCACCCGCTCCAGGACGAGCTCCATGCGCGGGCAGCCATACTCCGTGTAGCGCGGGTCCGTGGGTCCCATGACCACGACGGCGGGGACCCCAAGGGCCGCGGCGTAGTGGCGGGGCCCGGTGTCGTTGGTCACCACGACCTGGAGGCGGGACACCAGGGCCTTGAGCAGGTCCAGGTCCGCCACCTCCCGCCCGGTGTCCACGGCGCGTGCGTGGGAGAGGGACGCGATGCGGGCCGAGACGGCCTCCTCGCCGGGGCCCGCGAGGACCAGGGGGCGCAGGCCCAGGCGGTCCGCCAGGGCGTCCGCCACCTGGGCGAATCGCTCGGCGGGCCAGGCCTTGGAGGGGCCGAAGGAGGCCCCCGGGATGAGCCCCGCGAGCCGCTCGCCGGGGCGCACCCCGTGACGCTCCAGGTAGGCCTGGCCCCGAGCGCGCGTCGCCTCGCCGAGGAAGAGCTCCGGCGAACGGTCGAAGGGCCCCGCTGCCCCGGCCCTCTCCAGGAGGCGCAGGTAGTAGTCCACCATGGGCACCGGCCGGAGCTTCCGCGGCCCCTCCGTCAGGACCGGGAGGGCCTCGGTGAGGAGAGCGGCCCGCAGGCCTCCGCCATGGCCGATGCGCCGAGGGATCCCCGCGAGCCGGCACTCCAGGGCGGCCCGCAGGGAGTTGGGCAGGACCAGGGCCAGGTCGAAGGGCCCGGCGGCGCGCACCCGGCGCACCGTGGCCGCGAGCCCCGCCCCCAGCTCGACGACCGCATCGACGCGCGGCGTCGGCTCCAGGACCCTCCTCAGGGAGCGCCGGCACGCTACGGTGATCCGGGCCCCGGGGAAGGCCGAGCGCGCCGCCCGGAGGAGCGGCGTGGCCATGACCACGTCCCCCACCCAGTTGGGGGCCCGCACCAGCAGGCGCGCGACGGGCGTCACCAGGGGAAGAGGCCGGTCCCGCCCCGGAGGGGGACGGCCTTCAGCCCGGACTTCTCCCTCGCCTCCCGGTCGCGCTCCCACACCACGAAGTCGCTGCGCACGGCCATGACCTTGGAGTAGCGGACCGAGTAGTGCGGGATCCCCTGCTTGATGAGGCGCTCCGAGAGGTCCCGGTCCTCGTCGAGGACAGAGTCCTTCCGCGCCTCCCAGCCCTCCTCGTCGAGGGCGGTCACCTCGTCGGCCAGCTTCCTGTACGTCTTCCAGGCCGGCCAGTCCTCCACGAGGGAGTTGACGTACCAGTGGTAGGTGCGCTGGAGCTTCTCGATCCAGAGGTTCATCCGGGGATTGAAGTCCATGCACGAGCCATCGAAGTAGTTGTCCAGGTGGAAGTACTTCTCCCAGTCCACGAAGCCCGTCTCCACGGCGGTCTCGTAGGCCACGGTGCCCGGGAAGGGGAAGAAGATGGACCAGCGGTAGCGCCCTGGCTTGATGCGGGCCGTGAGCCGGATGGTCTCCCAGATGTCCTCCTCGGTCTCCGTCGGGAGCCCGAACATCAGGAAGGCCGAGGTGTGGAGGCCCACCGCCGCCGCGGCGTCGAAGGCGCGGATGATGTCCTTGTTCGTCATGTGGCGCTTCAGGATGTTCCGCACCCGGTCCGAGCCGCTCTCCAGGCCGAACTTGGCGATGTAGCAGTGGGCGTCGGCCATGGCCTGGGCGATCTCCTCGTCGAAGACCTTCACGTGCCCGTTGACCACCCACGGGATCTCCAGCCCGGTTTCCTTGTATTTCCTGCAGAACTCCAGGACGAAGTCCTTGTGCCAGGTGAAGAGGTCGTCGTCGAAGATCCAGGTCCTGATGCCCGTGTAGCGCCGGTGGAGGTCCAGCATCAGGTCCATGACCCGGTCCACGGGGTAGAAGCGGAGGTATTCCTTGGGCTTCACCCCCGCCTCCTCCTTGTAGCGGTCCACGATCTTGTGGTTGAAGCAGTAGGTGCAGCGGTAGGGGCAACCCCGGGTGGCCATGATCTGGACCCACCCGTTCATGGTGTCCACCATGTGCTGGAAGTCGAAGACGTCGTAGGCGGGCATGGGGATGGCCGAGAGGTCGGGATACGAGCCCGCCACGGGGTTGGGGACGATCCGCCCGTCGGCCGTCCGGGCCCAGATACTGGGGATCCGCGTGGTGTCGGTCCCCTTTTCCAGGGCCTCGCACAGCTCGGCCAGGGCGTGCTCGCACTCCCCCACCCCCACGTAGCTCACGAAGGGGAGGCGGGCCACCGCCTCGGGGGTCATGGTGGGGTGCGTGCCTCCCCAGACGATGGGCACCCCGGGCCGGAACGCGTGGACGACCTGGCAGCACTCGGAGGCGTAGTCGACCTGCTGGGTGAGGACCGAGAACCCGATGAGCCCGGGGTCGAAGTCGGCGACGATGCGACGGAGCTCCCCGTCGTCCGGGAGGGGGCCCAGCTTCTCGTTCAGATTGACCAGACGGACCGGGTGTCCCCGTTCCCGGAGGATCGCGGCCAGGGAGCCCAGCCCGTGGTTGTATCCGAGCTGGCAGTTCTTGTTGGGATAGAAGAGGAGGACCCGCATTCACACCTCCTGGGCCACGCACCACGCGGCCGCCTCGTCGACGTCGGCCGCCACGTGGTCGGGGCGACGGGGGGTCCCCGCGGCGCCCAGCGCGGCCAGCGTCTGTCTCCCCTTGCCTGTGAGGACCAGCACGGTCCGCACCCCCGCCGCACGGCCAGCCTCCAGGTCCCGCGCGGAGTCGCCTACCATGAACGACACCCCATAGTCGATGGGGCCCACGGCCTCGTCGGCCCGCCGGAGCAGCCCGGGCAGCGGCTTCCGGCACTCGCAGGTCCGGGCGTAGGCCGGGACGACGCCGCCCTCGGCAGTGTCCAGGTGTGGGCAATACAGCACCGCATCGGCCTTCACGCCCTCCCGGGCCATCCTCCCGTGGATCTCGGCCAGACCTTCCTCGGTCAGGAGCCCCCGCGCCACGGCGGCCTGGTTGGTGACGACCACGACCAGGAATCCCGCCTCGCGCAGCCGGGCCACCGCCCGCGCGGCCCCCGGCAGGAGCCGCACGGCCCCGGGGACCGTGACCACCCCGGCGCCCTCGTCCAGCAACGTCCCGTCGCGGTCCAGGAAGACGGCCCTCCGGGGGCCGCGCCCGCGTGCAGGCCGCCCCACGCCAGTCACGGCGCGGGAAAGAGGTATTGTAAGGATCCGCTTTCGAAAGTCAACCTGGGCCCTAGGCGACGTCCTTGGGCAGGAAGGACTGGAAGCGGTTCTTGTCGATGGCCTTCATGAAAGCCTCTTCGGGCGAGACGACGTCCTGCTTGAGGCACTGCATGATGGAGTCGTCCATGAGCTGCATGCCGTCGCCTCGCCCACCCTCGATGAGCTGGACGATCTTGTGAACCGCCCCCTCGCGGATGATGTTCGGGAGGGCGCTGGTGGCGAAGAGGATCTCGTTGACCGGGACGCGGCCCTTGCCGTCCTTGCGCCGGAGGAGGAGCTGGGAGCAGACGCCCTTCAGGGAGACCGAGAGCATCGTACGGATCTGGGCCTGCTGGCCCTCGGGGAAGACGTCGATGATCCGGTCGATGGTCTTGGGGGCGCTGTTGGTGTGGAGGGTGGCGAAGACGAGCTGACCCATCTCCGCCAGGGTGACGGCCAGCGAGATGGTCTCCAGGTCTCGCATCTCCCCCACGAGGATCACGTCCGGGTCCTCGCGGAAACACGCCCGGAGGGCCGCCGTGAAGGAGTCGGTGTCCTTGCCCACCTCCCGCTGGGTGATTGTGGCCTTCTTGCGCTCGTGGACGAACTCAATGGGCTCTTCTATGGTGATGATGTGCTTGCGGAAATTCGTGTTGATGTAGTCCACCAGGGCTGCCAGGGTCGTGGACTTGCCGCTCCCGGTGGGACCCGTCACCAGGACCAGGCCGCTGCGCAGGTGGGCGAATCGCTCGATGATGTGCGGGACGCCCAGGGACTGGAGCCTCTGGATCTCGGCCGGGATGATCCGGAACACCGCCCCGATGCCGTTGACCTGCCGGAAGAAGTTGCAGCGAAAGCGAGCCAGGCCCTCGACCTCGTAGGCGAAGTCCAGGTCCATGGACTCGCGGAAGCGCGAGCGCTGGCGCTCGTCGAGGATCTCGAAGAGCAGCTCCTCGGCGTCCTCGTTGGTCATGGCGGGCTGCTTCAGGGGCTCGAGCAGGCCATGGATGCGGATCTTGGGCGGGAGCCCGGCGGAGACGTGCAGGTCGCTCCCGTTGTTCTTCTTCAGGACCTCGAAGTACTTGTCGATGCGGGGCAGCTAGACCTCCATGAACTGCTTGGGGTCGTTGGAGAAGAGGACGGCCATGTCCTTCTTGACCTTCCCGTCCTTGACGAGCTGCTTGATGGCGTCGTCCATGAGCTGCATCCCCTTGGTGCGCCCTGTCTGCATCTGATTGAAGATCTGGAAGGTCTTCTGGTCCCGGATGAGATTCGCGATGGCCGGGGTGTTGAACATGATCTCCACGGCGGGGACGCGCCCCTTGCCGTCCTGGACGGGGATGAGGACCTGGCTGATCACCCCCCGCAGCGACTCGCTCACCATGGCCCGCACCTGGCCCTGCTCCTTGGGCGGGAAGACGTCCAGGATACGGTCTATGGAGCGTGTGGCGCTGGAGGTGTGCAGCGTCCCCAGGACCAGGTGACCGGTCTCGGCGGCCGTGACGGCGGTGGAGATGGTGTCCAGGTCGCGCATCTCCCCGATCATGATGACGTCCGGGTCCTCCCGCAGGGCCGCGCGTAGCGAGATCTCCCACGAACGGGTGTGGACATGCACCTGCCGCTGGGAGATGTTGGCCTTCTTCGAGGCGAAGCGGAACTCGATGGGGTCCTCTACCGTGATGACGTGGTCCTTGCGCTCGCGGTTGATGATCTCGATGAGGGCCGCCATGGTGGAGGACTTGCCGCAGCCGGAGGGCCCCGTGATCAGGACGATCCCCTGGTGGAAGGTGGTGAACCGCTTCAGCACCGCCGGGAGCCCCAGCTCCTCCAGGGTGGGGACCTCGGAGGGGATGAGGCGGAAGACGGCCCCCAGGCCCTTGCGCTGGCGGAAGCAGTTCACCCGGAACCGTCCCAGGAGCCCGGCCTCGTAGCAGAGGTCCATGTCGTTCGTGCGCACGAACTCCGTCCGCTCCTCCGCGGTGAGCAGCTCCCCGATGAATCCCTGGACGGCCTTGGGGGAGAGGGTGGGGTGCTCCATGTAGTGGATGAAGCCGTGGGCCCGCACGAAGGGGGGCTCGCCGGCCTGGAGGTGCAGGTCCGAGGCCCCCATGTCCCGGGCGAATTTCAGGTAGGCCGCCAGGGGCGCCCCCACCAGCCCCGAGGCGGCGGCCAGCTCCTGGGCGAAGCCCGCATCCGATTCCTCCGCGGTGCTCGTCTCCAGGGCGGCGATCTCGCGGGTCATCGAGATGGGGGACCCGGGGCGCGCCCGACCCGCCCCCTTGCCGTGGGGAGGCTTGGCCAGGCGCACGCTCTTGGAGACGTCCATGGAGGGCTGGACCGCGGCCGGGACCCCATCCCCATCCGCCCCCCCGCCGCGCGAGAGGTGCCGGGCCTGGACCTCGACGATCTTGTCGAACTGCTTCTGGCTGATGAGGCCCCGCTCCAGAGCGATGTCCGCCAGGGGCCGTTCCGGGCTGATGTGCTCCTGTTCGGCCCGGCACTGAGAGATCTCGTCCTCGTCGAGGATCTGGTTGTGCGTGGCGATCTTCACGAAGATCGCGTCCTCGGGCCGGCCCACGTCCCTCACCCCCTGGGCGCCCTGGCCGCCAGGGTCGCCTCCACCGCCTCGCAGAAGGTGTGCGTCACGAGCTGGTGGCACTCCTGGATCCGGCAGGTGTCGTCCGAGGGCACCACCACCGCGTGATCCACCACCGAGGCCAGCCTCCCGCCGCCCCGTCCCACGAGGCCCACGGTGAGCATCCCCAGGCCGCGGGCGGCCTCGCATGCCGCCAGGACGTTGGGGGACTCGCCACTGGTGGAGATGGCTACCAGGCCGTCCCCGGGCCGGCCCAGTGCCTGAACCTGCCGCCGGTAGACCTCCTCGAAACGATAGTCGTTGGCCACCGCCGTGAGGACGGAGGTGTCCGTGGTGAGGGCCAGGGCCCTGAGGCCCGGGCGTTCCCCACGGAAGCGCCCCACCAGCTCCGCGGCCAGGTGCTGGGCCTGGGCCGCGCTCCCCCCGTTGCCGCAGACGAGGATCGTGCCGCCGCCGGCCAGGACGCCGGCCAGGGCCTCCGCCGAGCGCGCGATGTCCTCTACGCAATGCTCCAGCAGGCCCCGGCCGACCGCCATGGAGGCCTCGATGTCGTGCCGGACCCTGGCCGACAGGCGAGCGGCGACGGACCGCGCCCGGGCGGGCGCCACCTAGTAGAGTCCCTGGGAGCGGCGGATGTTCCGGAGGACCACGTTCTCACAGAGCTTGCGGAGCTTCTCGCGATCGACCTCCTTGCACTCGGTGAACTCCACCCCCACACGGAAGGAGGACTTCTCGGCCACCGTCTCCACGCGGCGCACCGTCCCCCGGGCGTTGATGGGCTCGATGAAGGCCGGCACGTCGATGGAGACCCAGATCTCGTCGTCCACGGCCAGGTCGGACCGGGGCTCCCCCTTGCCGTCGGCCTGGAAGGCGCTCAGGTACTGGCAGCCCCCCTGGGACAGGTTCTCCAGGGGGAAGTGGTTGAAGCTCCCCTTCCCCGCCTCGAAGAAGGACTCCCGGGAGTAGTGCAGGATGCAGTCCTGCACGCTGAAGCGCATGTGGACCCGCTTCTCGGCCCCCTCCTTCTCCTGGGTGGCCATGGCGTTGACGTTGACGCGCTCCGCCTTGACGTTGGGTACCACGATGTTGGAGTGGCAATTGGGGCAGGTCCCCTTGCGCCCCATGAACCGCTCCTCGCTGAAGATCTTCTCCCCGCAGTTGCGGCAGGTGAAGCGGATGAGGCTCTTGGTGGTCCCCACCTTGTCCTTCACGAAGAGGAGCCGTTCCACCGTGTGATAGAAGGCGTGGCCCGCGGCCATGTGGGCCTCCATCACGTAGAGCGGGTCGCTCACCGGCAGGGAGACGAAGAGGTCCACCGCGGACTTGAGGGCGCCCCCGTCGCCACCCGCCAGCCCCACCGTCCGGGCCTCCTGTTCCCGGGCCTTGGCCACGGCCCCGAGGACCTGCCGCTCGTTCCCGCTCGTGCCCAGGGCGAATACCAGGTCCCCCTTCTCCACGAAGGCCGCCACCTGGCGGGCGAAGATCTCGTCGAAGCCGTAGTCGTTCCCCACCAGGGCCAGGAGGCTCGAGTCCACCGGAAAGGCGATGACGGGGAGGGCACGCCGCTCCACCTCGTGCTTGGTGACGAAGAGGCCGGCCAGGTGCCTGGCGGTGAGCATGTTGTCCCCGTCCCCGAGGACGTAGATGGTGCGCCCGCCGTTGAGGACGTCCGCCGCCAGCACCGCTGCCTTGTAGAGCAGGGGGGACGCGCCATCCGCCAGGGCCTTGCAGACCCGGCTCCCCTCTTCCAGGCGCCTCTTCAGCTCATCCATTCCCCCTCCTCGCCTAGGACGGTTGCCTCAGCCCCTCCAGGATCGCCAGCCGGAGGAGCGGGAGCAAGATCTCGTGGTGGCCCGTCAACTCCAGGCCCCGGTCCACCGGACGGCCGGTGACGTTGGCACCGGGGCGATAGTGCTGGACCATGTCCAGGTTGGCCGTGGTCACCTCCGCCAGGGGTCTCCCCAGGTTCCGCGCGATGGACACCGCCTTGAGGAAGACCTCTGGAAGGATAACCGCCGAGCCCACGTTGGCCCATACCCCGCCCTCCAGGTCCCGCACCACCGCCGCCAGGATGCGGAAGTCCGTCAGGGCCGCCTCGCCCAGGGCCGCCGCGTCCAGTCCCGGGTGCATGTGGACGGTGTCGGTCCCCAGGGCCGGGTGCACCGTGACGGGCAGCCCGAGCCGGGCACCGGCGGCCAGGAGGCCGAGGCCCGGGTGCGGTGCGCCCTCCTCGAGCAGGACCTCCCCCATGGCGCGCCCCAGGCCCAGGCCCTTCGAGGCGGCGCGCGCCAGGGCCCGCCGGTGGAAGGCCGCCGCCTCCTCGGCGAAGCCGAAGGTCCCGTCGCGGATGGTCCTGGCCACCTCCTCGGAGGTCCGCCCCAGGGCTGACAGCTCGTAGTCGTGGATCGCCCCGGCCCCGTTCAGGGCCACCGCCGTCACCACGCGGCGCTCCATGAGGTCCACCACCAGGGGGGCGCAGCCCACCTTGATGACATGGGCCCCCAGGGCCCACACCACGTGGCGCCCGTCCCGCCGGGCCTCCACGATGGCCCGCGCCAGGGCGTCGAGGCGCTCCACCGCCAGGTATCGCGGCAGGGAGCGGAGGAAATCCGCGGCGGTGTCCTCCGGCCCCACCAGGGCCGCCTGCCGGTCGGCGCTCGCGAGCCGGGCGCTCGGCGTGGGGAAGACCCGCACGGCCTCCAGGTCGAGCGGCGCGGGGGCCGGCGGGGCGGGGGGCAGCTCCGAGGGCCTCCTGCCGCCGGTCACGCCGGGACCTCTCGATCCCCCACGAGGGTTCCGACCGCGGGCCGCGCCTCCTCCCCCGGAGGCCGGGTACGCCAGCGCCGGTGCGCCCAGAAGTACTGCTCGGGGCAGACGCGGATGTAGGCCTCGAGGCGGCGGGTGAACTCCGCCGTGAGCCTTCGCACGTCCTCGTCCCGGTCGGCGGTGGCCTCGGGCCACAGGGGTTCCCCTACCTCTACCCGGTGACGGAACCGATGGCCCAGCCGCCGGGTGTAGCCCACCACGATGGGGGCGCCGGTCCGCAGGGCCAGGGCGGCCACGCTACGCACCGTGGAGGCGGCTCGCCCGAAGAAATCCACGAAGACCCCGTCGTGGCGCTGGTTCTGGTCCACGAGGAAGGCCACGTGCCGCCCCGACCGGAGCGAGCGCAGCACCTCCCGCATGGCGCCCTCCTTGGCGACGACCGACTGGCCGTGGGCGCTTCGGCGGCGCTCCAGTTCGGCGTCCAGGAGGGGATGGTCCAGGGGGCGCACCACCACCGTCATGGGGTAGCCCACCAGGGCCATGGCCAGCCCGATCACCTCCCAGTTCCCCACGTGGGCCGTGACGAAGACGACGCCCTGCCCCGGGGGGACCGCCGACCGCAGGCGCTCGAGGCCGTGGTACTCGAAGGCCCGCCAGGCCGTGCGAGTGGCCAGGAGCCTCGGGTGCTTCATCAGCTCCACGAAGACCATCCCCAGGTGCTCGAAGGCGGCGCGACCCGTGCGCCGGACCTCCTCCGCGGTGAGGCTCGACCCCAGGGCCATCCGCACGTTCTCCAGGGCCACCCGGCGGTGACGGGCGTCCAGGGTCCAGGCCAACCTCCCGGCGATCCGCCCCAGGGCCAGGGCGGGCTCCACCGGCAGGAGGTCCAGGAAGGTCGCGATGGCCCGCAGGGCGGCGAACTGCAGCCAGGCCGCCATGCCAGGCCCACGGCGAGCGGTGCGCCTACCCATGGGCCAGGGCCCGGGACAGGGCCGCCTCCAGGTGGTCCTCCCCCGCGACCACCGTCGAACGGACCCGCACCACCGCGGCCTCCAGGCCGCGCCCCGCCAGCTTGACCGCGTCCTTCTGGGTCGTCACCACCGCCTCCGCTCCGGAGGCGAGGGCCCGCCTCCCGATGGCCGCGATATCTCGGGGGCGGTAACGGTGGTGGTCCCGAAAGGGCATCCACGCCGCCACGGTGAGGCCCAGGGAAAGGATCTCGCGGCGAAAGGCCTCGGGGTTTC
>JACQVX010000285.1 GCA_016209495.1 Planctomycetota bacterium | reverse complement strand
GTGCTCCACCCGCAGGCCCTGGAGGGCCAGATCCACGGCGCCCTGGCCCAGGGGATCGGTTACGCCCTCTACGAGGAGGTCCGCTCCGAGGGGGGGCGCATCCGGAATCCCAGCTTCACCGACTACAAGATCCCCACCGCGGGCGACCTGGGCTTCCCGGTGGAGCTCCACCTCGTGGAGACCCTGGACCCGACGGGGCCCTTCGGGGCGAAGGGCGTGGGGGAGCCGGGGCTGGTCCCTACCGCCCCGGCCATCGCCAACGCCATCTACGACGCCGTCGGGGTGCGGGTCCGGGAGTTGCCCATCACCCCGGAACGACTGCTCGCCGCGATCCAATCGGCAAGGGAGGGACGACGATGATGGGGCGCGCCTACATCCCGTACGGGGCCTGGTGGAGCACGCCCTTCTGCCGCTGGCAGGGGAGCCTGGCCGGCGAACACGCCCTGGAGCTCGTGGCCCGGGTGGCGCGGGAGGCCTTGGCGGCGCGGCGCATCCCGGCGGAGGCGCTGGACGCCCTGATCCTGGGGACCACGGTGCCCCAACGGGCCGCGTTCTACGGCGCCCCCTGGGTGGCGGCCATGCTCGGCGCCCCGGGGATCACCGGGGCCACGGTGGCCCAGGCCTGCGCCACCTCCGCCCGGGTCCTGGCGAGCGCGGCCCTGGAGGTGGAGTGCGGCCTCCGAGGGTGCGTCCTCGGCCTCGCCGGCGATCGCACGAGCAACGGCCCCCATGTCTACTATCCGGACCCCGCGGCCCCGGGGGGGCGGGGCACGGCCGAGGACTGGGTGTGGGACAACTTCCAGCGCGACCCCCATGCCGGGGCCTCCATGGTCCAGACCGCGGAGAACGTGGCCCGCGCCGAGGGCTACTCCCGCGCCGAGCAGGACGCGGTGGCGCTCCTCCGCCACGAGCAGTACCGCGAGGCCCTGGCCCACGACCGCGCCTTCCAGCGGCGCTACATGGTCCCGGTGACCCTGGGCCGTGGCCGGCGCGCGCGGGTCGTGGAGGCCGACGAGGGCGTCCACCCCACGGACGCGGAGGGCCTGGCGGCCCTGGCCCCGGTCCTGGAGGGGGGCACGGTGACCTACGGGACCCAGACCCACCCGGCGGACGGGAACGCCGGTGTGGTCGTGGCCACCGAGGAGCGGGCCCGCGAGCTCTCCCGCGACCCCTCCGTGGCCGTGCGGCTCGTCTCGTTCGGCGAGGCCCGCGTCGAGCCGGGCCGGATGCCCACGGCCGTCGTCCCCGCGGCCCGGCAGGCCCTCTCGCGCGCCGGGGTGGCCATCGGCGGCTGCAAGGCCATCCGGACCCACAATCCCTTCGCCGTGAACGACCTCTACTTCTCGCGCCAGACCGGGGTCGCGCCCGAGGCCGTCAACCGCTACGGCTCCCCCCTGGTCTATGGCCACCCCCAGGGCCCCACCGGGTGCCGGCTGGTCATCGAGATGGTGGAGGAGCTGGTGCAGTCAGGCGGCGGCTACGGCCTGTTCGCCGGCTGCGCCGCGGGAGACACGGCCATGGCCGTGGTGGTGAGGGTGGGTTAGCCGATAGGTGAACCTGACGACGGCGTCCACGCCCACGCCCGCGGCCACGCCCGCGGCCACGCCCACGCCCGCGGCCACGCCCACGCCCGCGGCCACGCCCACGCCCGCGGCCACGTGGAACCGGTGGACGTCTTCCACGAGGCTGACCTACAGCTCCCGCCCATCCACCACGGCGCGGGCCACGATTTCCTTCATGACCTCGGTGGTGCCCCCTCCGATGGTGAGGAGCCGCACGTCGCGGTAGGCGCGGCAGATGGGGTACTCCTCGATGTAGCCATAGCCCCCGTGCATCTGGAGGGCGGAGTCCACGACCCGCTGGCAGGTCTCGGTGCACACCACCTTGGCCATGGAGACCTCGGTGACGCAGGACTGGCCGGTGCTGAAGAGCCAGGTGGCGTGGTAGGCCAGGCGCCGGGCGGCCTCGGTCTCGCAGGCCATGTCCGCCAGGCGGTGGCGCAGGACCTGCATCCGGTCCAGGGGGCGGCCGAAGGCGGTGCGCCCGGCCGTGTAGGCGAGGGCCTGCTCCAGGGCCCGGTCCGCGTGGGCCACCGCCGCCAGGGCCGCCACGAGCCGCTCCTCCTGGAAGTGGGCCATGAGGTAGTAGAAGCCCCGGCCCTCCTCTCCCAGGAGGAGCCGCCGGCGGATGCGGCACCCCTCGAAATAGAGCTCGGCCGTGTCCGAGGTGTGGTTCCCCATCTTCCGCAGGCTGCGGCCCACCCGGAACCCGGGGGTGTCGGTGGGGAACAGGACCAGGGAGAGGCCTCCGTGGGGGTCCGCGCCGGTGCGCACCAGGAGGGTGATGAAGTCGGCCCGGGTCCCGCTCGTGATGAAGGTCTTCTGACCGTCGATGACGTAGTCGTCGCCGGAGCGAACGGCCCGGGTCCGGATCCCCGAGACGTCGGAGCCGGCCCCGGGCTCGCTCACCCCCAGGGCGGCGATGCGCTCCCCCCGGATGGCCGGCGCCAGGAACTCCTCCTGCTGGTCCGGGGTCCCCAGGGCGTGGATCACGGGGGTGGCCATGTAGGCCTGGACCAGGATGGCCATGTTCAGGCCGGCCATCCCGCTGCGGGTCAGCTCCTCGATCATGCAGGCGGCCCCGAAGAAGTCCATCCCGCCGCCCCCCAGGGCCTCCGGGTAGTGGATCCCCAGGAAGCCCAGCTCCCCCATCCGGCGGTAGACCTCCACGGGGAAGGCCTGGGCCGCCTCCCACTCCTGGGCGTGCGGGGTCAGCTCCGACTCCACGAAGCGGCGCACGGCCTCGCGGATCATCTGGTGCTCCTCGGTGAAGTGGGGCGAGCGGAGGGTCCGGGTCATGGCTTCCTCCCGGGCGAGGGATTCGAGCAGAGCTCGTGGACGAGGCGGGTGGCGACTACCCGGGGCGGGACGCCGCCCTTGGAGGCCAGGTCCGCGGCCACCACCCGCCGCAGGGCCCCCGCCGAGTCGAGCGCTCGCCAGGCCGCGCGTTCGGCGGCGAAGCGGACCGAGAAGGGGCCGGCCACCCCCGCGCGTTCGGCCACCTCCCGCGGGTCCGCCGTCTCGCGCTCGGCCCGGAGACCCTCCCGGATGTGGCGCAACCGCGCGGAGACGCCGCCCAGGAGGTAGAGGAGGACCTCGTCCGCGCCCGTCACCCGGCGACCCTGCACGGAGAGGCCCCGGCGGAAGGCCGTCTCCAGGGCTGCCAGGGCCCCGGCGCGGTCCCGGACGCCCACGCGGTCCGCCACGGCGAAGGCGTTCGTCTCGGCGCGCGGCGCCACGAGGCGCCGGACGAGCGCCTCGGTCACCGCCTGGCCCCGGGAGAGGGCCGTGAGGGACTCGACCTCCCGCGCCAGGACCGCCAGCTCCGTCCCCGCCTGGTCCAGCAGGGCCTGGGCCACCGGGGGCGCCACGCGCCGGCCGGCCGCGGCGAACCGGGCGGCCACCCAGCGGGCCAGGTCGTTGTCCCAGCGCGGGGCGTCTGGCCTCCAGGGTGGCGGGCTGGAGTAGAGCGGCTTGCAGTCCACCCGCAGGGCGCTCAGGGCCTTGACCCAGCGCCGGCGGCCGTCGATGGAGCGGGCCTCGACCACGAGGGAGACGCGGGGGTCGGCCCGCTCGGCGGCGGCGGCCAGGGCGTCCCCGTGCTGGTTCAGGAAGGCGTCCGCGCGGCGCAGGGCCACCAGCTTGACCGGGGCGAAGAGGGGCCGGGTGCGCAACTCGTCCGCCACCTGGGCAGGCCCGAAGTCGCAGGCCTCACGGGCCCCCCGGGGACCCTGGAAGGCCAGCCAGGACGAGGCGTCGCCGGCCAGCGGACCGAGGAGGTCCCGACGGATGGCCCGTATCGCCTCCTCCCGGAGGAACTCCTCCTCCCCCACCACGAGCCAGACGCGCGCGCGTCTTCGCTCGGGGACCAGGGCCAGGAACTCGGCGGCCTCCACGGGGGCGGCATGATAGCGGTCGCACCCGGTGGAGGACAGACCCCCGTGTTGACTCCCGCCCGCGCGGGGGGTACACCCCGCCCACCATGAGCATCTACAAGGCCTACGACCTCCGCGGGACCGTCCCGGATCAGCTCCACCCGCGGCTGGCCCGTGCCATCGGGAACGCCTACGCCGGGCTCCTGGAGGCCCGGACCCTCGTCCTGGGCCGGGACATGCGCACCCATTCCGACGAGCTGGCGGAGGCCACGGCGGAGGGGATCCTGGAGGCCGGCTGCGACGTGGTGGACGTGGGCCGGGTCACCACGCCCATGTCCTACTTCGCCGTGGGCCGCCTGGGCCACGACGGGGGCATGATGGTCACCGCCAGCCACAACGGGCCCGAGTGGAACGGATACAAGCTCTGCCGCCGGGGCGCGGTCCCGGTGAGCGAGGACACGGGGATCCGGGACCTGGAGCGGCGCGTGGGCGAGGGCGACTACCGCCGCGTCCCACGCAAGGGCCGCAGGGAGGCCCGGGACGTGCGCGCGGACTACGTCCGCCACGTCCTCGGCTTCGCGGCCGAGGCGCGCTCGGCCCTGGCGCCGCTCACCGTGGTCGTGGATGGGGGCAACGGGATGGCCGGCGTCGTGGTGGAGGAGGTCCTCCGGGGCCTGCCGGTGAAGCTCGTCCCCCTCTACCTGGAGCCGGACGGGCGCTTCCCGAACCACGAGGCCAACCCCATCAAGGCCGCGAACCTGGAGGACCTGCGGAGGGAGGTTCGCGCCCGCGGGGCCGACCTGGGGGTGGCCTTCGACGGGGACGCGGACCGGGTGGGCTTCGTGGACGAGAAGGGCGCCATCTGCCCCTGCGACCTGGTCACCGCCCTGGTGGCCCAGGAGGTCTTGCGGCGCGAGCCCGGCTCGGGGGTCCTCTACGACCTGCGCTCGAGCAAGGTCGTGCGGGAGACCATCCTGGCCGGCGGCGGGCGTCCGGTGGAGGAGCGGGTGGGCCACTCCTTCATGAAGGCCACCATGCGCCGCCTCGACCTGGCCTTCGGGGGCGAGCTCTCGGGACACTACTACTTCCGCGAGAACTACTACGCCGACAGCGCCATGATCGCCATGGTCCGGGTGCTGAACGCCCTCGCGGCGGGCCGGCGGCCTTTCTCCGAGGTCCTCGCCCCGCTTCGCCGCTACCACGCCACCGGCGAGGTCAACTTCGAGGTGCGCGACAAGGACGCGGCCATCGAGGCGCTGGTGCGTGCCTTCGCAGGCGGGGAGGTCTCCCGCCTGGACGGGGTGACGGTGCGCTTCACGGACTGGTGGTTCAACGTCCGGCGGTCCAACACCGAACCCCTGCTCCGCCTCAACCTGGAGGGGGACACGGCGGAGGCCATGGAGGCCGGCCGCCGGCGGGTCCTCGAGGTCCTGGGCGCGACGCCCACGGACTCCTGATGGTTCGGGGGGGGGACGCCGAGGCGCCCCCCGGGCCATCAGAATTCCCGCGCCGCAAGACCCCTGCGGCCCTCCGCCAGCGAGAGGGCCACCGCCAGGGTCGAGAGGGCCAGGTGCACGAGGAGCAGGGCCCCCATGGCGAGCGGTCGCAGGGGCCCGCCGCCCGGGAGGGCCAGGGGCACGTGGAGGACCGCCGCCGTCAGGGCGTAGACCGACGAGAAGAAGAAGCAGGTGGTGCCGCCGACCCCGTTGACGATGCGGGCGGGCGAGGGCTCCTCGAAGGTGGGGAACCGGGCCCCCAGGCCCGAGGCCAGGCCGCAGAGCCCGGTGCCCGTGATGGCGGCCATGAGGGCGGCCCAGGCGGCGTCCACGGCGGTCGCGCGTAGCGCCAGGGACGAGGCCAGGCTCGTGGCCAGGGCCAGGGCCAGGGTAGGGGCCAGCCCCAGGGCGAATTTCCGCTCAACCAGCCCCCGCCGGCCGTCCGGGGTCGTGGCCAGGGCCCAGATGGACGGTCCCTCCATGGCGGGGAGGGGAAAGACGAATCGGGTGGTGAAGACCCCGGTCACGAGGCAGACGGTGACGGCCGCGGCGACGTATCGGAGCGAGACGACGGCCGGGGGGGGGCCGGGGCCTTCCCAGGCCAGGTTCACGGCCAGGTAGACGACCAGGAGGAGCCCCAGGAAGCCGGCGTGGGACCACTGGCCGGGGTCCCGGAGGAAGCCGCGCAGGTCCTTGATCGCGTGGGCCCGGGTCGCCGGGGTCGCGCGGGCGAGGAGGAGGAGGGCCCACCCCTCCAGGGCCCCGCCGCGCGCCAGCGGCGCGAGCTGACCCTCCGGGCCCCCGGCCCGATCCGCCTGGTCCTGCAGGGCGCGGCGGTGCAGCGAGGCCCCGGCGGTCAGGAAGACGGCCGTGGCGAGGGCGGCCAGTCCCCAGAGTCCCAGGCAGGCCGGGGCAACGGCCGTTGCCTGTCCTTGCAGCGCCGCCCCCAGGGCCGCCGCCAGCCGATCCGAGGGGAGGGGGCACCCCCCGGCCACGGCCGCCGCCGCCACCAGGCCCAGGGCGGTGGACCCCAGGGTCAGGACCCCGAGTCGGCCGGCCCGCGGGGCGAGCCACCCGATGCCCAGCGCCCCTAGGGAGCCGAGCGCCGCCGGGAGGACGAGGAGGGGGAGGGCCGAGGCGGCCAGGAGCAGGTAGTAGCCCGGCGGCGCGTCCAGGACGGCCCCCAGGGACAGGGCCACCGGGGCCCCGACCAGGACGAGGGACCAGGAACCCCAGAAGGTCACGGACAAGAGCCGCGCCGCGCACAGGGAGGCGCTCGGCAGGGGCAGGGTCATGACCAGGGGCAGGTCCTCGTTCCGGAAGAGCAGGGCGTGGGCCAGGAGCAGGTCGCTCGTCGCCAGGAAGGCCAAGAGGCCCGCGAGGGAGGGACCTAGGAGGGGAGGCAGCGCCCCCCGGTCCAGGTCGCCCGCGAGCGCCAGGTAGCGAAGGCCCAGGTGGTCCCCGAGCACCAGGCAGAGCCAGAGGGCAATGAAGATCGCCCCCAGGACCGCCGTGCGCGTCCGGTCGCGGGCCGTCGAGTGGAGCACCCCGTTCCGGAGCGAACGCAGGCGCAGGCCGAGGACCAGGCCCAGGGCGCGAAGGGCTCGGGGTCGATTCCCCACGGGACCATGATACCGGCCCTCCTCCCCTCGGGCGCGCCCCGGGGGATGGGCCCTGTCAAGGAGTGCGCGGCGGCGGGCTCAGTCCCGCGTCAGCTCGAGGAAGACCTCCTCCAGGTCCAGGCCGGTCCCGCCCCGGACCTGCGCCAGGGTGCCGTAGGCCACCCGGCGGCCGCGGTGGAGGATCGCCGCCCGATCCGCCACCCGCTCGGCCAGGGCCAGGGAGT
The DNA here is from genome assembly GCA_016209495.1 of Planctomycetota bacterium. Taxonomy (GTDB): domain Bacteria; phylum Planctomycetota; class JACQVX01; order JACQVX01; family JACQVX01; genus JACQVX01. The sequence goes on along the minus strand of JACQVX010000285.1, from coordinate 5,143 downwards.
GGGTGCTCATGAGCACCGCCAGCCCCTCCCGGGCCCGCTCGCGCAGGAAATCCGTGGCCTGACGCACGGCCCGCGGGTCCATGCCCGCCCAGGGCTCGTCGATGACCACGGCCCGGGGGCCCGTGAGGAAGCAGGCGATGAAGGCCAGCCTCTGGCGCATCCCCAGGGAGTAGGCGTCCACCAGGCGATCCAGGTCGGCCCCCAGGCCGAAGCGCTCGCCCAGCTCGGCGGCGCGGAGGTCCCGGTCCCCCGTGTCCAGGCCGTGCAGCCCCGCCACGAAGTCCAGGTACTCGCGGCCCGTGAGCCTGGGGTAGAACCAGGGCCGATCGGGGATGTAGCCCAGCCCCGCGCGGGCGGCCGCCCCGTCGCCGTCCATGGGGAGACCGCCCACGGAGATCCGTCCGGAGGTAGGCCGGAGCAGCCCCACGAGGCATTTCAGGGTCGTGGTCTTCCCGGCCCCGTTGGGTCCCAGGAGGGCGAGGAATTCCCCGGGGGCCACCTCCAGGTCCAGGCCGGCCACGGCCCGCCGGCCCGCGTAGTCCTTCACGAGCCCCTCGATGCGGATCCCCGCCTCGCTTGCATCCACGGGGTCACAGGATACAACACGGCGGGGGAACCGTGGCCCGCGTCCTCGTCATCGACAACTACGACTCCTTCACCTACAACCTGGTCCAGCTCATCGGGGCGGCGGGCCACGAGGTGGAGGTCCATCGCAACGACGCCATCGACTGCGAGGGCATCGAGCGCCGGGCGCCGACCCACCTCGTGATCTCGCCCGGTCCCCGCACGCCGCGCGAGGCAGGGGTATCGGTGGAGGCGGTGCGGCGCCTCGGGGGGAGGTTGCCCATCCTGGGGGTCTGCCTGGGGCACCAGGCCATCGGGGCGGCCTTCGGCGGGGAGGTGGTGCGCGCGGGGCGGCTCATGCACGGGAAGACGAGCCCCATCCACCATGACGGGCGCGGGGTCTACCGCGGGCTCCCGGACCCGTTCGAGGCGGCGCGGTACCACTCCCTCACGGTGCGCCCGGACCGCCTCCCGGACTGCCTGGAGGCCACCGCCTGGACGCCGGAGGGCGAGCTCATGGGGGTTCGCCACCGTGCGTGGCCGGTGGAGGGGGTGCAGTTCCACCCGGAGTCGTTCATGACCCCCGAGGGCCCGCGGTTGGTGGCCAACTTCCTGATGATGGAGGGGACGGAGGTGACCCGGTGACGGACTCGAGCGAGACAGCGCCCCCGGGGGCGCCTTCGGAGGAGGAGCTGGGCCGGGCCCTGGGGGCCTTCAAGAAGCGCCTCAAACTCACCCGGCTGGACCAGGAGTCCGGCCTGGGGACCGGCCCCATGAGCAAGGGGCGGCGCTCGGGCATCGTCGCCATCACCCCGCCGTCGCAGTTCCCCGCCGCCGTGTGGGACGAGCTGGTCCGCCGGGGCCGGCTGAAGTACAGCGGCCAGGGGCTCTACGAACTCTCGGGTGTCTGACGACCCCGGGCCGCCGCGAGGCATACTCGGGCCGCGGCGGGCGGCGCGCCTCCCTCGCACCGTTCCGGGGGGATCACTGCCTCGGCAGCGGGCCGGCGGCGGCCATGGCCGAGGCGGGCCTGGACGGCCCCGGTCAGTCCGCGGCCCTCCACGACTTCCTGCGTGATTCACACGGCCAGCAGGGCGTCTCGCAGGGCCTGCTGCTCCTCGTCCGAGGCCAGCTTCAGGCCCCCGCGGGAGACGTAGAAGACGTCCACCGCCAGGTTGGCCCGGGTGGTCGCGCGGGCGAAGTGGATGTCGCAGCCCATCCGGCCGATGGCCGCCGCCAGCCCGTGCAGGAGGCCGATGCGGTCCTGCATGGACACGTCCACCACCGTGTAGCGGGGCGAGACCTTGTTGGAGATGAGCACGCGCCGGGGGCGTGGCTGTTCGAAGCGCGGCCGGTCGGGGACGCGGCGCGCCCGGCGGGCGAGGAGGGCGTCCAGGTCGGCCTGGCCGCCGAGGACCTGGGCCAAGGTCTCCTCGGTACGCCCCCAGACCCGCGGGTCCGCCCGGTCCGCCTCCTCCAGGGAGACGTCGAAGCGGTCCAGGACCACCCCGTCCGAGCGGGTGTAGGCGTAGGCCCCGACGATATTGAGCCCCCGTGCGGCCAGGCAGCCCGCGAGCTGGGCGAAGAGCAGGGGCCGGTCCCGGGTGCATATCCAGAGGGTGGTCCCCTCGCCTCGGGCCTCCGCGTCCATGGTGACGGCGCGCCCCTCCAGTCCGGCCACCAGGGAAGGGTGGCGAGCGGCGGCGGCCGGCTCCACCTCCAGGGCATAGCGTTCGGGGACCCGCTCCAGGTGCCTCCCTATCGCGTCCCGGTCGGCCGTCGGCCCCGCAGCGGCAAGGACGCGTTCGAGGTAGGACCCGGGCGCGGCCATCGGCGCCCCGGCCAGGAGCTCCGCGGTCTTGCGGTAGAGGTCCGTCACCAGGGCGTCCTTCCAGCGGGTCCAGGCCCCGTGGCCCACGGCCATGATGTCCGCGCAGGTCACCAGGTAGAGCATCCCCAGGCGTTCCAGGCCCCCCACCCGCTCGGCGAACGCACGGATGGTCGCGCCCTCCGAGAGGTCCCGGTGCTCGGCGGTGGCGCTCATGAGGAGGTGGTTCTCCACCAGGAAGTGCACGTGTTCCGCGTCCCGCTGGGGGAGGCCCAGGCGCCGGGCCACCTGGGGGACCATGGCCGTGGACGCCTCCACGTGGTTTCCCCCCTTGGCCTTCCCGGTGTCGTGCAGCAGCAGGACCAACCGCACCAGGTCCGGCCGCGCGAGCATGTGCAGGCAGGTGCGGCGCGCGGTGTCCTCCGGGGCCTGGGCGTGCTCGAAGGCCTCGATGTTCCTCACCGCGTGGAGGGTGTGCTCGTCCACGGTGTACTCGTGGTAGGCGTCGAACTGGACCAGGCAGCTCAGGGCCCCGAACTCGGGCAGGTACTCCCCCAGGAGCCCGGAACGGTGCATCGCGTAGAGGGCGCTGGCCACCCCGGCGCTCCCCTGGAGGATGGAGAGGAAGGCGGCGGCATGGGCCGGGTCCGAGCGGAACTCGTCGTCCACCCGGCCCAGGTCCCGTCGCACCGCCTCCAGGACCTCGTCGGAGACCTGCAGCTCCTGGCGCTGGGCCACCTGGAAGACCTCCAGCAGGAAGCCAGGGGGCGCGGCGCCCGGGAGTCCCTCCCGTCGGAAGTAGAGCCGGAGGTCCACCGCCGCCAGCTCGTCCGTGATGGGCCTGCGCACCCCCAGCGGGCCGCGGCGGCGGCGGACCAGCGCCGCCACGTGCTCCGCCATGCGCTCCACCTGGCGCGCGGCCAGGTAGTAGTCCCGCATGAAGCCCTCCACCGCCAGGGCCTCGGGGCTATCCCGGTAGCCCGCGGCGGCCGCCACCCGGGGCTGCAACGCCATCTCCAGCCGGTCCACGCGCCGCCCCTCCAGGGTGTGCATGCGGGCGCGCACCGTGAGCAGCAGTCCGCGCGCGGCCTCCAGCCCCTCCAGGTCCTCCGGGGTGACGCCCGCCGCCTCGCGCAGGAGGTCCCTCCGCGTCGTCCCTCGGGCCAGGGCCACCCAGTCGATGAAGTGCACGTCGCGCAGACCGCCCTGTCCCTCCTTCACCTCCGGCTCCTTCACGCAGGCCGACCCGCCCTGGTCCCGATGCCGTGCCTCCATCTCCTCGAGCTTCGCCCGGGCGAATCCCTCGCCGTGCCGCGCCCGGAACGGGGCGAGGACCTGCTGCTCCAGGTCCTCGCGTAGCCGCTGGTCCCCGGCCAGGAAGCGGGCCTCCAGCATGGCGGTGGCGGCCTTGAGGTCCGCGGTCATGGACTCGGCCGACCGGTTGAGGGAGCGGAAGGCATGGCCGGGTTCCAGGCCCGCGTCCCACAGCCACTGGACGAAGGGGGTGACCACGCCCTCGATGGCCCGGGTGGGGATGTCCCGGTAGAGGGCGAGGACGTCCACGTCGCTGAACGGGGCCAGCTCCGCGCGGCCGTAGCCACCCAGGGCGAAGAGGGCCACGGACGGGGGCTCGACGTCCAGGGCTCGCCGGAAGAGTCGCACCACCGTGTGGTCCACCAGGCCGGTGAGGGACTCGGCCAGGGCGCGGCCGTCATGGCCGTCCTGGCTCACCCGGGCCTGCCGCTCCTCGACGAGGGCGCCTCGCAGGGCCGGGAGGTCCAGCCCCGGGGCATCCAGGATGGCGTCCAGGTCTCTCACGGGCTGGGATGCTAACCGATGTCCCGCCGGCGCTCCCATCCCTTCATGCGCGGCGGCGACCCGGGGGGCCTTCGCGGTCCCCCCCGAGCCCATCAGAGCCCCCTCCCCCCGCGAGCCCGAGGGGGGGACATCGGGGGGGAACCGTCTTCGGTTCCCCCCCGAGCCATCAGATATCGTAATAGAGCGCGAACTCGTAGGGGTGGGGCCTGAGCGCCATGGCCGTCACCTCGCCCTCGCGCTTGTATTCGATCCAGGTCCGGATGACGTCCTCGGTGAACACGTCACCCCGCATGAGGAAGTCGTGGTCGTCCTCCAGGGCCTGCAGGGCCTCGTCCAGGGAGCCCGGGGTGGTGGGCACCTTGGCCAGGACCTCCGGGGGCAGGTCGTAGATGTTCTTGTCCAGGGGCTGGCCGGGGTCCATGCGGTTCTGGATCCCGTCGATGACCGCCATGGTCATGGCCGAGAAGGCGAGGTAGGGGTTGCAGGCCGGGTCCGGGCAGCGGAACTCGAAGCGCTTCGCCTTGGGGCTATTGGAGTACATCGGGATGCGGATGGCGGCGCTGCGGTTTCGCGAGGAATAGGCCAGGTTCACCGGGGCCTCGAAGCCCGGCACCAGCCTCTTGTAGGAGTTGGTGGTCGGGTTGGTGATGGCCAGGATCGCCGGGGCGTGGCGTAGCAGGCCGCCGATGGCCCACAGGGCCATGCTGGAGAGGCCGACGTACTTGTCCCCCGCGAAGAGGTTCTGCCCGTTCCTCCACAGGGAGAAGTGGGTGTGCATCCCGCTGCCGTTGTCCCCGAAGATGGGCTTCGGCATGAAGGTGACGGTCTTTCCGTGCTTCCGGGCGGTGTTCTTCACGATGTACTTGTAGAGGGTGAGCTTGTCGGCCATGCGCACCAGGGTGTCAAAGCGGATATCGATCTCCGCCTGGCCGG
>JACQVX010000277.1 GCA_016209495.1 Planctomycetota bacterium | reverse complement strand
GGCGCCGATGAGGCGTCGCGGCTCCCCGGGTGGCTCAAGGCGTTGAGGTGGTCAACCCCATGGGCGCTCCGGCCTGAAATAGCGGCCGGGAGGGTGTGCCGTGCAAGCGGTCGCTGAGGGGGTGCGAAACCCCGGGAGCGGCCCGTAGCCAGGGCGTGGCGGCCCTGGCGCGAATAGCCGGCATGCCTGGGTCGTGCCGTAGGGGACTGGACTCCAGGGGAGGAACCGGGCCATTGGCCGGCGCCGCCTGGCGGCGCTTGACGAGCCCGGGTGTGGTGTCTCCGGCAATACTCCGGAGGTGAGGCCGAGCCCAGGAGAGGATAAATCTCCGTCCTTCACTGGACGGGGGGGGCTGGTCCGGGAATTCCGCGAAGGCCGCGTGAAGGCCATGGCGGGGGGTCGGAAGCCGATATCGACCTACCGGTCCTGCTGAAAAGACTCTGAAGGGCGGGCCAACACCAGGGGAGGATGGGCCGGGCGAGCTTTGCGGTCCCTGGCCGGCTGCAAATTATTGAGGCCGGCAAATACCGCCTGGCGGACCCTGCCCCACGGCGACCACCGCGCGAAGCCTCCGAAGGGGGGTGCAAGACCCGTCGCGCTTCGCCCGACACTGAAGGGCCCCGGCTCAGGCCGGGGCCTTTCATTTTAAGGACTCTGGCCTCCCTGGAGGGCTTGTGCCCCCGTCCCCACGACTATACTCTCTCTCCAAACGTCGCCGAGGCAGGGGCGTAGTACTGTCCGAGAGCGACCTTCGCCGTGTCTCGAGGTGCCTCATGGTCCACCGGGTCCAGTTCGCAACACTCCGCCGGCCCACCCTGACGCTCGCCGTGGCCCTCGTCGTCGCGTGGGGCGCATGGGCGCGGGCCCAGGACGGCACCGAGCCGACGGACCTGGCCCGGCTTCAGGAGCGTCTCCGGCGCGTGGCGGCGGAGGCGGCCCCCAAGACCGTCTGCGTGGAGATTGACGTGTGGGGCGACATCGGCTACGGCTCCGGGGCCATCATAGCCCCCGAGGGACTGGTCCTCACCTGCGCCCACGTGGTGGAGCCGGCTGTGGAACTCACGGTCATCACATCGGACGGCCGCAGACTCCCGGCCCGGCAACTAGGGCTCTGCAGCCGGAACGACTACGCCCTCCTCAAGGTGGACGCGGCGGACCTCCCAGCCTTCGAGTTCGGGGATTCGGCGGCCCTGGCGGGGGGCGAGTGGGTCGCGGCCCTGGGCCACCCGGGCGGCCCCTTCGGCGACCACCAGCCCTCGGTGGCCCTGGGCAGGGTCCGTGGGCTCCATCGCCAGCTCCCGGTGATGTTCAATCAGAAGTTCTACAACGACGCCATCCTCACCGATTGCCCGATCTTCGGTGGCAGCAGTGGCGGTCCCCTGGTGGACCTGGACGGCCGCCTCCTGGGGATCAACGGGGCCATCCTCCTGGTGAACGACAACGGCTACGCCATCCCGATCCACCAGATCGCCGAGCACCTGGACACCCTGAAGGAAGGCGGTGACGTGGAGGGTCAGGTCCCCGAGGATATGGGCCAGGTCTTCCGGAACATGCAGGACGAGTTCGGCGAGGAAGACCTGCGGCAGCTCTTCGGCGAGCGGTTTTCCAAGGTCTTCGAGCGTTTCCTCGATGGCGGGGAAGGCGGTCCCCTCTCCCGCCTCATGGACCCGGAGCGCATGAGGGAGATCATGGAGCGCGTGTTCGGCGACGGCTCCGAACCTCTGGACCTGGAGCGCATGCTGGAGGAGTTCCTGCGCGGGCGCGACAGACACCCGGCGTCGCCGGCGCCGACGCTCACCCCCGCTCCTGCACCCGGTGACGCCGGACCCGGCTATCTGGGCGTGACCCTGGGCGGCCCCGCCGAGGGGGGGGTGCGGGTCGAGCAGGCGCTGGAAGGCACCCCCGCCCTCCGCGCCGGCCTCCGCGAGGGGGACGTGATCTACGCCGTGGCCGGCCGACCCACCCCTGGAGAGGTCGAGTTCGCCGAGGCCATGGCCGACCTTCGGGCCGACCAGGAGGTGGTCCTGTCGATCCGGCGTGAGGGCTGGGAGCGGGACATCCACGTGGTCCTGGGCTCCAGGCACTAGAGTGTCGTGGGGGGCCTGGCCCCCCCTGACTTCCCCCACGAGGGAGGGCGGAACTACCATGCAACGCCACGGACTCGCCATCGCATTGATGATCCTGGCCGGTTTCCTGGGCGGCCTGGCCCTACCCGCCCGCGCCGACGACCGCCTCCCCCCCCGCAACCAGATCCTCTCGGAAGCCTTCCGGGGCGTGGCGACCCGCCTCGCGCCCTCCGTGGTCCGCGTCCTGGGACCGGAAGAGCAGGGCTACGGCCTCGTCATCGCGGAGGGGATCCTGACCAACGACCGTCTCCTCGGGTCGCTGGCGGTAGGGTCGTCCATCACCGTGGAGACCGCGGACGGCGACACCACCGACGCCCGCGTCCTGGGGCGCCACGGGCTCCTGGACGTGGCCCTTCTGGACGCGGGGGGCGTGACGGCCCCGCGCTCGCCCTTGGGCGATTCCGGCTCCCTGCTCCCCGGAGACCTCCTGGTGGCCGTGGGCACCGAGGTGGAGCCTCTGGCGGTAGGGGTGGTCAGCGCCCTGGGCCGGACCGTCCCGGACGACCGGAAGACAGGACCCGTCCACCCGCTGGAGTTCCTCGGCCGTCCCCAGGGGACGCCGCTCCGGCGCTACAAGCGGGTCATCCAGCACGACCTGAAGCTCAAGCCCGGGACGTTCGGCAGCCCGCTGGCCACCCTGGACGGTCAGGTGGTGGGCATCAACGTGGCGAGTCTGCATCGGGGAATGTCCTTTGGCACCCCCACCTCGCTGGTCGGCGAATTCCTGGGTCCCCTGGCCGGAGGGCTCACGGTAGCACCCCCACCGACCGTGGAGCGACCCCACCAGGACCCCTTCGGTGCCATGGAGAAGGTAATCGAGCGGTTCTTCGGCAAGAACCGGGGAAGGGAAGGACCTCGACGCCAGCGACCCGGCGAGCCCCCCGCCCCGAACGACGACGACCGCGAAGACCCTGGCGAGACCTTCCTGGGCGTCCGCCCGGCCCCCGAGGAGGGCACCGCGGGGTCGGGCGTCCTCGTTGGAGAGGTCCTGGTCGGCCAGCCGGCCGAAGATGCGGGGTTGCGCCGAGGCGACGTCATCCTGTCGGTCGGTGGGATTCCTACCCCGGACGCCGACGCCCTCTACCACGCAGTGAGCGCATTCGGTCCCGGCGAGGAGGTGGAGGTCCGGTTGACCCGGTTGAACGAACTCTCGGTCCCCGAGGAACTCAGCCTGCGTGCGACCCTGGGGCGGCGACAGGGGTACCGGTAGCCGGAGGCTTGACGAATTTCACCAGTTCCAGACGGTTCCTGTTCTCCAGGAACCGGTATTCCACCTCGTCCATGATCTTCTTGATCATGAAGATACCCAGCCCGTCCTTCCGGCGGGCCGCCACGTGGGCACGGATGTCCACCGCGCCCACCTCGCGTGGATCGAAGGGCTTGCCAGCATCCTTGATGTGGACCACCACGCGGGTGGCGTCCGCCAGCAGGGAGACGCCGATCTCCCCTACCTGGCCCTCCTCGTAGGCATGCTCCACCACATTGGCCACTGCCTCGTCCACAGCCAGGACGACCAGGTTGCGCTCGCGGACCCCCAGGGCGGTCTTCTGGAGCACGTCGGACATGAACTGCCGGACACGGGCCAGATTGCCGGAGTCGTTGGTGATTGTCAGTTCGCCAACGGGCAACTCATCCATGGGGCGCCATTCTCCGCAAAGGACCAACGCCATTCCCCTTCCGATTCTATCGGTTAGCGGCCAGCGGAGGCTATAGTATCGCCTCCGGCAAAAGCGCAACCCGGGTTCCCGTGCCCCATCAGGACGCGGGTATCTCAGAACCCCTCGCTCCAGGCGGGTCACGAGTTTCCGGACCCAGGCTCGTCGAGCCCGGTGGGACTGTATCGGTTCGAGACGGTCTCAGTTTGGAACGCCCGGCAGTCGAGGCCGGAAGTCCACCCGATAGCTGCTTCCGTCCTGGCTGAACCACCCTCCACGTCGGACCACCCTCGCGATGCGCGTGGCGATGGTCCCAGTGTATTCCCGCGGGGTGAGGGCATGATCCAGGTCCACCTCGTCCACGGACCAAGGCTGAGCCTCGAGTGGGTGGGGAGCCCCCTCTCGTTCCGTACGCAGGAGGACCACGGTCGGGTCGAGGGCCGACGCGCCAGCGCGATCGAATTCCTCCAGGCGACGCACCAGCGCCGCAAAGCGCACCAGCTCCAGCGTGGCTCCCGACTGGCGAGCCAGGTGACCGGGTGCGCGCACGCGAATCTCGCCTCCCGGAAAGGCCACAGATGCCAGCGCCGCGTCGGGCACCACGACCGTGGTGACGGCCTCTACGATGGCGGCCGGGTCCACGCGCGCGAGCCACTCGGCCTCGTCCACGAGATCCTGGAAGGCCCCGGACTCCAGCGTCGCGTCGCGCCATTCGCCGAAACCATCCCTCCATACTGCCCGGGCGTCTCCATAGAGGACGAAGCGAGGGGTGGCCCCGATCCACTGCTGGACCGGCGTCACGAGTCCCCCGCTCCACCGGAGACTGAGCACGGGCCCGTCCCCCGAGCGCGCCAGCACCCCGCCAGGGGACGGCCGTCGGTGGACGAACCACGCGGCCAGGAAGACCAGGACCATGAGCAGACCGTAGATGACCAGGCTGGCCCGCGACCCGTCCTTTCGCATGGAACCCTCTCCTCGCCTACCCGTCACGCCTCGAGCCGCGCTTCAAGGGCCCAGCCCTCCGCGGCCGATACATGGGGCGAAGGAGGCCCCCATGCAACGAGCCCGCGAGCGCACTGGAACCCGCCCCTGCCGTGGACCGGCCATCGCCTGCCTGGTGGGATTCCTCGCGGTCCTCCCCCTCCCGGAGGCCGCGGCCGCACCGGTAGGTCGGGTGGGGACGCGCCACCCGGCCGCCTATACGGCCCTGGGCCGCCTCCCGGACACCCCTCTGCCCATGACCTTGCCGGGCCTGGGTGGCGTCCTCTGGCTCGACCCCCGCCCCGCCCTAGGTGGGGGCCCCTGGCGCCTTCTGGCCGAACCCCCGCTCCCCGATCCTGCCTCGCCCCCCGGGCCTCCGGCGGGGGCGGGACGGGCGACCCCATCCCTGCCCTGGGTCCTTCGCGCCGTGGAGGCCGCGCGTTCCTGCGGCAACCTCCACCTCTGGCGCTAGGGCCGCGCATTCTAGCCTCCTCCCCCGCGAGGTCCAAGCGCGCCCCGGACGCCCACCGCCTTGCGGGTCCCGGGGCCATGCTATAGCCTTTCCATGGGCCCTGGATGAACTCTGTCCTCGCCACCCTCGTCTAGCCTGAAGGACTAGAGGCCCAGGCCCCTGGAAGGAACGGCATGGACGACCCCGGGCAGGCGCTCGCGGTCCGCTACCAGATGGGTCGCGACCCGGCGGACTTCGAGCGTCTGGTCCTCCACTACCGGGACCGGGTCTACCGGGTGATCTACCGCCTCGTCGGCGACGCGGACGAGGCCATGGACCTGACCCAGGAGGCCATGCTCCGGGTCCATCGGTCCCTGGACCAGTGGGACCACCGGGCCGCGTTCTTCACCTGGCTCTACCGGCTGGCGGTGAACCTGGCCATCGACCACCACCGGCGGCGGAGCAGGGACCGGGCCGTGCCCTACGGCGAGGACTTCCCCTTCGCCGACCCGCGACCCGGGGAGGTGGAGCGGTACGACGAGGACGAGGAGCGGGACGTCCTGCTGCTGCGTGTGCGGCGGGCCATCCTGGACCTCCCGGAGGCGCAGCGGGCCATCGTGGTCCTGCGCCACTACGAGCACCTGCCGCTGGCGCGCATCGCGGAGGTCCGCGGGGTGGCCCTCGGCACGGTGAAATCGACGCTCTTCGCCGCCTTCCGCAGCCTGCGGAGGGCCCTGGAGGCGGAGGGCAAGGAGAAGGTGTGATGGACGCCAAGGACTGCGAGGGGTTCGAGGACCTGCTGGTCCTCCATGGCTACGGCGAGCTCGACGCCCAGGAAGGGGCGCGCCTCGAGGCCCACCTGAAGGACTGCCCTCGCTGCGCCTCGGCGCGCGAGGATCTGCGGAGGGTGGGTCAGGCCCTGGACACCGTCCCCGTCCCCATGCCGCCCCCGGAGCGCTGGGACGGCCTCGCGGCGCAGGTCCTGGCCCTCGCCGCCGTCCCTGCTGGCCGGCGCCGTGGGTCCATCTCCTCGCTGGCGCGGCCGGGCCTGGTCCGGGCCGCCGCGGTGCTCCTGTTGGTCGCGGGCGCCCTGGCGGTGGCCGCCGGCCTCCTGGGGCACCGCGAGACGGCCTTCGATGCCTACGCCCAGGCCATCCGAGCCCGGAACGACGGGCTCCTGGAGCGTCTGGCCACCGAATTCCCCGACAGCGACCTGGCCCGCGTGGCCCGGGACCTCTCCCCGCGGCGCATGGACGCCGCCGACCCCGGTCCGCCCCTCCCCCGGGACCACGTGGTCGTCCACTGGGAGACGGCGGCGAGCTACCTGAGACAGCGCATCGATCTCTCCCCCAGCCCGGGAGACCGGTTCCACCTGGCCGAGATCTACCTGGCGAAGCAGGACCGTCCGGAGGCCCTGGAGGAATACCGCGCCGTGCTCCGGGACTACCCGGACTCCCAGTTCGCCATGCTGGCGGGCCTGCGCATCGAGCAACTGGCCCAGTAGGCCGCCGCCCCTTCGTCACGGCGCCCTGGGCTTCTCGGCAGGACCCTTGAGGACCGGGGTGCGGATGATCTGGTCGTCGGTCTCGCTCCAGTGGAACTGGTAGTCCTTGGCCTCCTTGTCCACCTTGTACTGCTTGTCGTGGATGCGCAGGAAGACCCCGGGGAAGATGATCCCGTAGACCGTCACCTTGGCCTTCTTGGACTTCTGGACCATCTCCTCGATGGTCGCCCTGCGACCCATGAGGTCGTCCTGGGCCTGCTTCAGCCCCTTGTAGTACTTGAGGAGCTTGACCACCGCCTCTTTCTTCTTGGGCGAGATGTCGTCGGTGTTCTTGAGTAGACCCGCCTTCACCATCTTGTTGATCTTCTCGATCTCCTCGGTGTTCTTCGCAAAGTCCTCGTCGATCCCCTTGAGCTGACGGCGCAGGGCCGGGTCCACGTCGATGATCACGTCCGTGCGGATCCCCGCCTCGGACCCGAGCTGCCGGACCTCCACCCCCTGGGAGGCGCGGACCCGGCCGCCGATGACAGCCCCCTTCCCCTCGATGGCCATCACCTTCCCGTTCGCGCTCAGGTTGCAGTTCATGGCCTCGTTCTTGATCCAGATGTCCTCGTCGGCGTTCACCATGGCGTTGGTGGCGAAGGCCGCGTGGACGCTCCCTCGGGCCGTCACCAGGCCCTTGTTGGCCACCTCGTCCGCCTCCACCTCCGCCTCCCGCTTCTGGACCCTCCGCGTGGCCGTCGTCGCCCCCCCGGCCGCGGCGCCCCCCGCCTCCTCGCGGCCCTTCATGAGGATCCCCCCGGTGATCCGGATGTCGGCCCCCGACTCGACGCGGGCGTCCTCCACCGAGCCCAGGACCTCGACATGGCTACGGGCCCGGGCGGCGAAGCTCGAGCGCACCGTCCCGTAGACCCGGAGGATCCCGTTGCAGTCCAGGTTCCCCGTGTTGTAGTCCACGTCCCCTCGGACCTCGTAGAGGTCCTGGACGCTGAGGACGTTCTCCTCCAGGACCACGCAGCCATCGATCCTGGCCCGCAGGGTCTGGCCGTCCTCCAGGAGTTCCACGTTGTCCCCCGGCCTGAGGGACACGTCCTGGCCGTCCCGGGCGGGGAGGTGCCCCCCGGTGACCGCGCGGCCCGGCTTGCCGGGCTGCGGGGGGTGCCGCCGGACCAGGGACTCGCCGGCCTTCACGTTCCGGATGGTGTTGCGCTCGCGGTAGTCGATGCTCCCGTCGTCCAGCTCCAGGCCGACCTTCTCGGTGATATCGATGTAGTACTCGAGCCGCCCGTCCACGCCGTCCACCGGCGGGACCCCGCGCGCCACCACCACCCCGAGCCGCGACTGCCCGCTCGACCCCACTTCGGCCAGCGTCGCCTTGACCACCTCCATGTCCAGGGCGTAGCTCACCGCCTGCTCGGCCAGGAACTCCTCCACCTCCGGGAGGGTGATCATCCGGTCACCGGGCGCGGGCGGCAGGATGGAGAGCCGGGCCTCCTGGCCGTCGGCGCTGACCTCCACCAGGGGCACCACCCGGCAGACTGCCCCCTCCAGGACCACGGTGCCGGAGATGTCCGCCACGAGGCGCACGCCCCGGTCGGCCTTCTCGACGTGGTCGGTGAAGTTGATCTCCTTTGTGGCGTCCTCCACGATGGGGGGGAGCTTCTCGCCGGTGACCGTGGTCCCGGCGTTCTCGTCGGCGAAGGCCTCCCGCCGCGCCAGCGTGGTCCCCTTGACCACCCGCTTGAGGTGGGCCACCAGGAGCTCGACCCCGCCGCCGAGGACGCGCCGGGGCGGCTTGCCGTGGGCCACCACCACGCGGTCGTGGACGCCCCCCCCCGCCTTGGCCCGCTCCCCCAGGGCCTTGACAGCGGCCTCGTCCACGCCGAAGACCACCCCAGCGTCCTTGAGGGCCTCCCGGACGTCGTCGCGCCCGGGCGGCTTCCCCGTGGTGGCCAGGCGCGGGGGGATGGCGAGGATGGCCGCCTCCATCTCGTCGTCGCTGATATCGATGCTGATCCCGGTCCTGGAGCGGAGCTCGCAGGCGTACTGGCCCTTGCCGATGAGGGTGATCTCGAGCTGTTCGGGCCCGACCCCCATCTTCCGCGCGGCGTCGGCCGTGGCGGCCATCTTGCTCGCCGCCATGATGATGATGCGCCGCTTCTTGGCCATCAGACGACCACCGTCAACGTCCCTCCACCGCCCCGCCGGGGACACCGCCCCCGGGTCCCGGCGTGGCGTCCAGGCCATCCCCTTCCGCGCCGGGCCCCACGGGCCGCCATGCCTCCCACCCGGCGACGAGCCCCACGTCCAGGCTCCCGTCCGGCGCCGGCTGCCCCGCTCGCCCGGTCAATGCCGAGAGGGCCCTGGCCGCCGACGAGCGCGTCCGCGGGTCCGGGGCCTCCAGCATCCGGAGGAGCACCGGGTGGGCCTCCGGGTGGCCATGGAGCCCCAGGGCCACCGCCGCCGCCCGCCGAGCCTCCGAGCCCCCCGACTGCAGGAGGTCCAGGAGGACCCGGTCGCCGCCCAGCCGGGCCAGTTCCTCTGCCCACTCCCGCGCCTCGGCCGCCTCGGCCGTCCCTCCCGGGACCCGCGCCGCCACCTCCCTCAGGGCCCGTCCCAGCTCGGTTCGACGCGCCTCCATCTCCTCCCCGAGGTCGTCCAGGTAGACGCCGTGCGGCGCGACTTGCCCCGGTTCCGCGGCGTGACGCCGGGCGTCCACCACCAGGCGATAGACCCGGCAGAGTTCCAGGCGGTCTTCCATGCGCCGACCGAGGAGCAGCCGTCCCTCCGGGTCCGCCCAGGCGAACCAGCCCTCGCCCAGCGGGGCGGGCGCGCCGGACACGGGGCGAGGAGTGGATGCGGCCGCCAGGTTGGATGACACCTCCCCCTGGAAAGGGGGCCCCGTTCCGGCCGCGGGGGGCGCCTTCGCCCGCCCGGACACACTATATCCCACGACCGCCCCGCAGGCGAACGCGGCGGCAAGGGCGGCGAGGACCGACCTGTCCGTCCAGGCCATGGGGACCTCCTCGGTCGCCCCACCCCCTCGCCGTCTTGCCGGGGTCGGGGCCGGGTTCGGCGATCCTAGCCATGCCCCACCCCAGGTCAATTGCAAACGCCGCCGGCCCTCCGTATGCTCCCGGCCCGTGCCGGCGTCCAAGCCCATCGGCCTCCTGGGCGGGTCCTTCGACCCGCCCCACCGCGCCCACCTGGCCATGGCCAGGGCCGTCCGCGCCGCCCGGTCCCTGGAGCGGGTGCTCCTGGTGGTCGCCCCCGCGCCGCCTCACAAGGAGGGCCGGCCCCTGGCCCCGTACGAGGACCGGCTCCACATGGTCCGCCTGGCCATCCGGGGCCACGCCGGCCTGGAGGCCAGCGACCTGGAGCGCGGCCGGACGGGCCCCTCCTACACCGTGGACACCCTGCGGGAGCTGCTCGCGCGGTCGGACTCCCCCCTGGAGTTCATCGTGGGCGGCGACACCGTCCCCGAGCTGCCCACCTGGCGAGAGCCCGCGGAGCTGGGTCGGCTGGCCACCTTCGTGGCGGTCCAGCGCCCGGGGGTCCCGGCGGGCGGCCTCCCGGCCCCCCCGGGTTTCCGCCTGGTCCGCGTCGAGTTCCCGCCCGATGCAGTCTCCTCGACGGAGGTGCGGCGCCGCGTCGCCGCGGGGCTGCCGGTGGAGGACCTGGTGGGCGCTCGGGTGGCGGCCTACATCCTGCAGCGCGGCCTCTACCGCGGGGCCTAGCTCCTGCTATACTCCCGCCCCATGCAGGACGTCTACGTCAACCGCCTCGCGAGGCACGTGGGGCAAGAGGTCCGCGTCCGAGGGTGGCTCTACAACAAGCGGTCGAAGGGCCGGATCCACTTCCTCCAGGTGCGCGACGGGACCGGCACCGTCCAGGGCGTGGTGGGCAGCTCGGACGTGGACCCCACGACCTTCGAGCGCTGCGGCCAGCTCACCCAGGAGTCCTCCGTGATGGTGACGGGGGTGGTGCGCTCCGACGAGAGGGCCCCGGGCGGCCACGAGCTCTCGCCGGTGACCGGCCTGGAGGTCGTGCAGCTAGCCCAGGATTACCCCATCGCCCTCCAGTCCCACGGGCCGGACTTCCTCCTCTCCCACCGCCATCTGTGGCTGCGCTCCCGCCGCCAGCACGCCCAGATGCGGGTGCGAGACGAGGTCCTCAAGGCCATCCGCGACTTCTACTACGAGCGCGACTTCGTCTGTGTCGACGCCCCCATCTTCACCCCTGCCGCGTGCGAGGGGACCACGACCCTCTTCGAGGTCTCCTACTTCGACGAGAAGGCCTACCTGACCCAGAGCGGCCAGCTCTACAT
>JACQVX010000280.1 GCA_016209495.1 Planctomycetota bacterium | reverse complement strand
GTGTCCGTGTGGGGGGGCCTCCCGCGGCAGTTCGACGGGCTGGAGATACTCGATCCCCTGGGTCGCGGGGGCATGTGGGCGGTCTACCGGGCGCGGCCGGAGGCCGCGGCCCTGCGCGGGGAGTGGGCCCGGTGAGGGGCGAGCGTCAGGAACCGCCGGTCCTCGAGGTCGAGGGCCTCACGACGGTGTTCGAGACGGACCGCGGCCGGGCGGTGGCGGTGGACGGGGTGGGCCTCCGGGTCCGCCGGGGCGAGACCCTCGCGGTGGTGGGGGAGTCGGGCTGCGGCAAGAGCGTCACGGCCCTGTCCATCCTGCGGCTCCTGGCCACGCCGCCGGCCCGCATCGTGGCGGGCTCGGTGCGCCTGGGGGGCGTGGACCTCCTCGCGCTGGGCGAGGCTCGGATGCGCGAGGTCCGCGGGAACCGCGTGGCCATGGTCTTCCAGGAGCCCCACACCAGCCTGAACCCGGTGCAGCGGGTCGGCGCCCAGGTGGCGGAGGTCCTGCGGATCCACCGGGGCCTGGGCCGCCGCGAGGCCTGGAGGCGCGCGGTGGAGGGCCTCGCGAGGGTGGGGGTCCCGGAGGCGGCGCGCTCGGCCCGGGCCTATCCCCACGAGCTCTCGGGGGGGCAGAAGCAGCGGGTGATGATCGCCATGGCCCTGGCCTGCGACCCGGAGGTCCTCATCGCCGACGAGCCCACCACGGCCCTGGACGTGACCATCCAGGCCCAGGTCCTGGACCTCCTGGCCTCCCTGCGCCGCGAGAGGGGCATGGCCCTGGTCCTCATCACCCACGACCTGGGCGTGGTGGCGGAGGTGGCGGACCGGGTGGCGGTGATGTACGCGGGCCAGGTGGTGGAGGAGGCCCCTCGCGAGGCCTTCTTCCGGGGCCCCCTGCACCCCTATAGCCGCGCCCTGTTCGCCTCGCGGCCCGGGGCCGGGTCCGTCCGGGGGCGCCTGGTGCCCATCCCGGGCATGGTCCCCGACGCCACGGCCTGGCCCGCGGGCTGCCGCTTCGAGCCGCGCTGCGCGTGCGCCGAGGCCGCCTGTCGCGGGACGCCGCAGCGGCTGGTGGAGGCGGCCGGGGGCGCAGGGCACCGGGTGGCCTGCGCCGTCGTGGCGCCGCCGGGGGGAGGGGGGGCGTGACGCCGCCCGGGACGCCCGGGGCGCCGGCGGCCGCGGGGGAGCCCCTCCTCCGGGTGCGGGGCCTGGTGAAGACCTTCCCCCTGGGCGGGGGATTCCTGGGCCTCGGGGCGGGGCCCGTGCTCCGAGCCGTGGACGGGGTCTCCTTCGACCTGGCCCGGGGCGAGACCCTGGGCCTGGTGGGCGAGTCGGGCTGCGGGAAGACCACGACGGGGCGGCTGGTCCTGCGGCTCCTCGAGCCGGACGCGGGCGAGGTGGAGTTCGAGGGGGTGGACCTCCTCCGGCTCGCGGCGCCCGCCCTGAGGGTGCTGCGCCGCCGGATGCAGGTGGTCTTCCAGGACCCCTACGGCTCCCTCAATCCCCGGCGGACCTGCGGCGCCACCGTGGAGGAGGGGCTGGTCATCCATGGTATGGGCGGCCGCCGGGAACGGGGCGAGCGGGTGACGGAGCTGCTGGCCCAGGTGGGCCTCGCGCCCGGGCACGCCTCGCGCTATCCCCACGAGTTCTCCGGCGGCCAGCGCCAGCGCATCGGCATCGCGCGGGCCCTGGCGGTGGAGCCGTCCTTCATCGTGTGCGACGAGCCCGTGAGCGCCCTGGACGTCTCGGTGCAGGCGCAGGTCCTGAACCTCCTGGCCGAGTTGCAGGGGTCCCTGGGGCTGGCCTACCTCTTCATCTCCCACGACCTGGGCGTCGTGGCGCACCTCTCGCACCGGGTGGCGGTGATGTACCTGGGCCGCCTGGTGGAGGTCGCCCCCACCGAGGCCCTGTTCCAGGACCCGCGCCACCCCTACACGCGGGCCCTGCTCTCCGCTGTCCCGCGGGCGGAGCCGGAGGCCCGGCGGCGGCGGATCCTCCTCTCCGGGGAGGTCCCCTCGGGGGCGAGCCCCCCGGCGGGCTGCCCCTTCCACCCGCGCTGCCCCGTGGCGGAGCCCGAGTGCGCGCGGGCCTTCCCCCCGCCGGTGGAGGCGGGGCCGGGCCACACCGCCTGGTGCCTGAAGGCGGCCGACCCGGCGGCCCTGCCGGAGCTGGCCCCCGCGGGGGACGGAGCGGCCCGGTGATCTCCCACTCCAGGCCCACCCTGGGGCCGGCGGAGGAGGAGGCCGTCCTGGGGGTCCTCCGGCGCGGCTACCTCTCCCGAGGAGGCGAGGTGGCGGCCTTCGAGGAGGAGCTGGCCCGCCGCGTGGGGGCTGCCCAGGCGGTGGCCGTCTCCAGCGGCCACGCCGCGCTGCACCTGGCCCTCCTGGCCCTGGGGGTGGGGGCCTCCGACGAGGTGGTGATCCCCACCTACAACTGCGCGGCATTGCTCCACGCGGTGCGCTACGTGGGGGCCACGCCGGTCCTGGTGGACGTGGAGGCGGACACCTACAACGTCACCGTGGACGCGGTGCGGCAGGCCCTGGGGCCCCGCACCCGCGCGGTCATCGTTCCCCACATGTTCGGCCTCCCGGCGGACGTCGAGGGGGTGCGCGGCCTGGGGGTCCCGGTGGTGGAGGACTGCGCCATGACCCTGGGCACCGAGGCGGGGGGCCGCCGGGTGGGCTCCCTGGGGGACCTGGCGGTCTTCAGCTTCTACGCCACCAAGCTCCTCACCACCGGCCAGGGCGGGGCGGTGGCGGGCAGCGACCGGTCGCTCATGGGCCAGGTGGAGGACCTCGTCCGCTACGACAACAGGGACCAGTACCGGGTGGCCTACAACTACCCGCTCACGGACCTGGGGGCCGCCCTGGGGCGGGTGCAGCTCTCGAGGCTGGACGGCTTCATCCAGCGGCGCCGGGAGCTTGCGGCACGCTACCGGAGGCACCTGGAGGACGTGGCGCTGCGCCTCCCCGGCGACGACCCCTCCCACGTCTACTTCCGCTTCGTCGTCAATATCAAGCGGCCCATCGAGACCGTGGTCCGGGACCTGGTGGCCTGCGGGGTGGAGGCCAAGGCCCCGGTCTGGCGCCCCCTGCACCTCTACGAGGGCCTGGACCGGAGGCAATTCCCCAACACCTCGTACTTCCACCGCTGCGTCCTTTCGCTCCCGATCTATCCCTCCCTCACCGACCGGGAGTGCGACGCGGTGGTGGCGGCCCTGGTGAGCGTCCTGTAGGCCTCCAGCCCGCCTAGTGCCGGCCCCTCCCTCGCCTCGGGCCGCCCGGCGTGGCCGTGGGCGGGGGCGTCGCCTTGCAGGCCTCCAGGCCCTCCTGGGCCCCGGCGTGGCCGGGGACCATGTCCAGGACCTCCTGGAAGGCCGCCCGGGCGGCGTCGTATTTCTCCGCCCCCAGGAGGGACCAGCCCAGGCCCATCCGCATCTCGATGTCGCCCGGGTAGTAGGTCAGGACGGTCCGGTACTGCTCGATGGCCGGGACGAAGCGCCCGAGCTTGTAGAGCGCCCACGCGGTCCGCGAGAGGCCGAGGAAGTTGCGGGCGTCTCGCTCGAGGAGGGCGTCCCCCGAGCGCACGGCCGCGGCGTAGTCCGCCTGGGCCAGGAAGGCCTGCTGCTGGCCCAGGAGGGGCTCCACCGCCTTGGCCTCCAGGGCAGCGGCCCGGCCGTAGGCCTCCGACGCGGCGGCGTGGTTCCCGGCCTGGAGCTGGAGGTAGCCCAGGCGGTACCAGCGGAAGTAGCTCCGCTGCTGCTCCCGGACCGCCCGCTCCATGGCCGCGGCGGCCCCGGCCCAGTCGGCCGCGCGCTCCAGGGCGTAGCTCTGCTCCAGCGGGGTGGCCTCGTCCCCGGCACGGGCGACCCACGACCCGGCCAGGGTCAAGGTGCCAAGGGCGGCGGCAGCGATCAGTCCAGGCATGCGGGGCATCCCCAATCCTCCCATGAAAGGGGCGAATCCTACCATTTGACTCATGCCCGTGGCGAGGCTATCTTCGCGCCTCCCCGAGCGTGAAGAGGGAGGTGGCCCATGTCGCGCAACTTCACTATCCGTGGGTGGAGCCTCGTCCTGGTCCTGGCCCTGGGGCAGGGGGCGTGGGCGGCCGACTTCTTCGTGGACGGCTTCGCGGGGAACGACGGGAACGCGGGGACGGTCGCAAGCCCGAAGCAGACCATCACCAACGCCCTGGCCACCGCCAACACCAACGGCACCGCGGACCGCATCTTCGTCGTCGGGGTGCAGGCGAATGGCACAACCCAGGTGGCCTATGCCGGCTTCAACATCACCCGGGACACCAACAACTCGGTGCAACTCTTCGGTGGGTTCAAGACCGGGACCAGCTTTGCAGGCAACCCGGCGGCGGGAACGGAGATCGTCCTCCCGCGGATCACGAGCGCCGTGACCGTCACCGGCGGGAAGACCACGGAGTTCACGGCCTTCCAGTTCGGCTCCACGGTGACCGCCACGGAGGAGAGCGCCGCCGACACCACCACGAGCCTCAAGTTCACCGATTGCCGCCTCGAGGGTGCCGTCCTCCTGGACGGGGTGAACGGGGCGACCCTCACCGGCTGCACCTTCGAACGCAACGCCGCGCGGCTCACCATCGAAGAGTCGGCGAACAACCCTTCGAGGACCATTGCGCTCAGCTCCTGCGTCTTCAACCGGATCACGGCGGCGGCCAACCTCATCACGATCAACGGCACCCAGGCCCTTCCCACGGCGGCGGTGAGCTTCGGCACGTGCACCTTCGGCACCGCGACCGGGACGGGGACGGTCTCCAGCTCCGGGACCACGGTGACCGGTGTCGGGACCCGGTTCCTCCGGGAGCTGGCGGTAGGCGACCCGATCGTCGCGGGCGGCCAGACCAAGACCATCGCCACGATCACGGACAACACCTCGCTCACCACCACCGTGGCCTTCTCCCCGGTCCTGGCGGCGGGCTCGGCCTTCACCCTGGCCGGGGCCCTGGGGAGCACGAACCGCGTCCTCGACGTGGGCGCCGGCGGCGACACCATCGGCGAGGTTCGCGCTGTCAGCCTCACGGGCTGCTCCTTTCTCGACAACTCCAAGACCGACCTCATCGAGGTGGACCGGGCGGCGGGGTTCTCCGTCACGAACTCGGTCTTCAGCGCCAACACGGGGGCGGGCCAGCTCGTGGAGGTGAACGACTCCATAGGCGTCTCCTTCGTGGGGAACACCGTCATCGGGAGCACCTCCACCTCCGCCACGAACCCGCTCCTGGACTTCGACAACTGCCCGCGCCTCGAGGTGCGGGGCCTCACCGCCACGGACAATGACGCCAGCCCGATCACCTTCACCCTCGACCTCACCCCCACGGTCCTCCAGGTGACCAACTGTCCGCTCTCGGTGATCCGGTCCAACACCTTCGCCAATAACGCGGGCCCGGGGATCGTCTGGAGCACGTTCTCGGGGGGCGGGGCGGCAAGCGGGGACGCCGGCTCGGGCTGGATCCTCAACAACGTCATCACCGGGAACAACGCCGCCGGGGCCTCGGTCACCGTGGGGAACGCCCAGTTCGTCTACGTCCAGAACAACACCATCGTCGAGAACGGGAACGGCGGCCTCGCCCTTGCGGCCGGCGGGGCCTACCGGGCGGTGGTCCAGAACAACATCCTGGCCTTCAACGGGCTGCCCAACAACCCGGGCCAGGGCGGCCTCATGACGGACCCGGGCTCCCTCATGCGCTCGTCGGTGGAGTTCAACCTCTTCTGGCAGAACCTGGGGGCGAACCTCCTCCTGACCCGGGCCGGCCATCAGAAGGGCTACGACACCCTGACGGAGATGCAGTCCGCTCGGCACTTCAACGTGGCGAGGAACCTGGTGGAGCCCCCGGGCTTCGTCAACTACAACGGCTTTGTCGGGGGGATAGCGGACCTGCGGCTGCTCTCCGCGAGCAAGGCCAAGGGCGCGGGGAATCCGGCGGTGAACGCAGGCGCCAACGGCGGGACCGCGGACCTGGGGTTCGAGGGCGGCCCGGCGGACACGGCCCTCACCGCCCCCCCGGGCCACACCATCGTGGGGCGGCCGCTCCCCCACGCGGAGGTGGGATTCAGCCACTACGGGACCACCACCACCGCGGCCGTGACGGTGCAGGGAGGCGCCGGCGGGGCGGGGCCCAAGGCCTGGAAGATCAACGGCACGGGCCTGAGCCCAATCCTGGGCGAGAACTCGGCGGTGCCCAACGTGGGTAGCCTGGCTGTCCCGACCGTCACCCTCGCCGCGGACCCGGAGTGGATCCTGAACGAGACCTGGACCCTGACGTTCAACGGGACCGACACCCGGAACGACCAGGACACCTTCACCGTGACGGACTCCCAGGGAGGAATCCTCACCGCCGGCGCCACGGCCACGGCCGTCCTGGAGGCACCGGGGATCATCCTGAGCGGGACCACCGCGACGTCGGCCGCCAGCTTCGACAGCGACGTGAACGGGGCCGGGAGCCCGACCGTTGGAAGCACCGCGGGGCGCGCCTTCGTCGCCCAGTTCGCCAACGGCTCGAACGCCACCCGTCCCAGCCTCTTCCAGGTGACGGACGTGGCCACCACCAGCGCGGCCCGGGAGGGGGACGAACTGCACGTCGTCACCCGGCGAGGCAGCGTGGCGGCCCCCGGGAGCACCATCAACGCCACCACGGGCTACAACTGGACCCAGACCTCCGGGGCGAACCTGAACCTCACGGCCACCGGCGGGCCGAGCACCCTCACGGTCCCCGTCGGGGCGGCCGCGGGGATCTACGAGTTCACGCTCACGGTCAAGGACTCGGGGGGCTTCACCTCCTCGGTGCCCGCGAAGTTCGCCGTGGGGGTCCACGCCCCGGTCACCATCGACATCGTCGCCACGGGCACCACCACCAGCTTCGCGACGATCGACGAGGCCACCGACGTGGCCCAGGTGGGCTCCACCATCACCATCCCCGAGGGCATCTATGAGGTCCCGGCCACGGCCTTCCGGCAGGTCTTCCTCGGTGGCATGGCGGGGATCCAGTTCAAGGGGGCCGGGGCCACGAAGAGCGTCCTGCTGCAGGAGAAGACGAGCGCCAGCGCCACGGGGGCCACGGTGGAGACGATCGCCTGCAATGACCTGGTCTTCGAGGGCCTGGGCTTCCGGAGCGCCAACATCAATGCCCCGGACGACGCCTTCGATATCGACTCCACGGGGACGCTGACCATCAAGGACTGCACGGTCTGGGGTCACCGGGGCGCCGGGACCGGGATCGACGCGGACAAGTCCGTGGTCACGGTCACCGGAACCACGCTCACCGAGCTGAACCTGGCGGCCACGGTGCGGGACGGCCACTACACCTTTAAGGACGGGACCGTGAAGGACTCGTCGGGGGGGCTCGTCCTGGCCGCCCTGGGGCAGGGACCCGTCTCCAACACCTTCACCGCCCAGGGGAACACGGTGGACAACGTCCACGGCGGCGACGGCATCTCTGCCACCTCCAGCGACCGCTCGGTCCTGATCCTGAACAATGTGGTGCGCTACTCGGGCGACGACGGCATCGAGGCGACCGTCACGGGCACCACGGCGGGGACCGAGATCCGCTCGAACACGGTCCACCACAACCTGGGCGACGGTGTGGACCTGGACGCCAACGGCTCCGTGCGGAAGAACACCCTGGCCCACAATGGACTGACCTCCAGCGCCACCACGACCGGGGGCGACGGGCTCTTCGTGGGCGTGACCACGGCCACCAACGGGACCCTGGACGTGCGGGACAACGCCCTGGCCTTCAACTCCAACTTCGGCCTCCGGAAGGCCACCGGGTCCAGCGCCTCCGTGGTCCTGGACTTCAACGTGATCTTCGGCAACCAGGCCGGGCCCTACTTCGGCCTGAGCCCCAACGGGAGCGGGACCTCCCGCGGCGACGTCTTCCCCGGCGATCACGCCATCTTCCGGGACCCCCTGTTCGCCAACCCGGACGCCGACGACTACACCCCGCTGGCGGGCTCGCCCCTGGTGGGCGGGGCCAGCGACGGCTCCACCATCGGCGTGGTCCAGGCGGCCGTGGCGGCCGCGGGCGGCGGCGGGGGCCGCGGCGGCGGCGGGGGGCTGGGCTGCCAGGCGGGGCCCTCGCGGGCCGCCCCGGGCGCCCTGGCGCCCCCGGCCGTCCTCCTCGCCCTGCTCGTACTGGCGCGGCGCCGCCGCGCCGAGAGCTGCTAGGGCAGGGGGCGCGTGTCCACGTCCACGTCCGGGCCCGTGCGGTCCGCGTGGACCGCCGGCGCCTGCGACAGGCCGCCGGGGCCGCCCTGGCCCTGGTGGGTCGCCAGGGAGACGTCACGGTGGTGGTGATGGACGACCGCCAGATCCGCCGCCTGCACCGGGAATGGCTCGGGGTGGACTCCGCCACGGACGTCCTCTCCTTTCCCCTGGCGGGCGGCCCCGCGGTCGATCGGCTCCTGGGCGAGGTCTATGTCTCGGCCCAGACCGCGCGGCGCGAGGCCCGCGCCAGGGGCAGGTCCGTGGTGCAGGAACTGGCCCTCTACGTGGTCCACGGGGTGCTGCACCTCGTGGGCTTCGACGACGGGGAGCCCGCGGCCCTGGCCCGGATGCGCGAGGCGGAGACGCGGGCCCTGGGGGCGCTCGGCTACCCGGGGCGATAGGCAGGGGGATGCATCGCGGGGGAGGTGGCATGCGCTACGATTCGGTCGGATCCTGGCTGCTCGTCCTCGTGGCCACCCTGGGCGCCCATGGCTGCAGCCGCCGCGGTTCGAATCAGGGCCCGGGCGCCGCTCCCCCCACGACGGGGAGCATCTTCGGTCGCGTGACCTTCGAGCGCTGGACCTCCACGGCGACCCAGGGCCTGAACAACGGTTCGGCGCCCACGACCTTGCCCCTGCGCTTCGCCGATGTGCACCTGCTGGACGGCGGCACGAGCGCCGTGCTCCAGAGGACGGCCACGGATGCCAACGGCAACTATTCCTTCACTGCCGGGATCGGGTCGAGCTTCCTCGTGCGGGTCCAGACCACGACCGACCAGACGGCCTTCCTGAACTTCCAGGTGCTGACCCAGGCCGCCGGGGCGAACTACGCCATCCAGAGTGCGCCCTTCACCCTGACCACGACCTCGCTGAACACGAACCTGCACCAGGCGGCCGTCACCACCGGCACCCCCGCCCTGGTCTCGGGGGCCCTCAACGTCTTCGACAGCGTCGTCAAGACGCACGAGCTGATCCGGCCCACCCGGGCCGATTTCGACACCCTGGTGGGGCAGGCCGGGAGCGCGCTTCAGGTCTACTGGGCGTTCGGCAACAGCGCGCCCTCTTCCTCCTTCTCGCGTGGGACCATGACCATCACCATCATGGGCGGAACGGCCGGGAGCGAGAGCACCACGAACACGGACATGTTCGATGATTTCGTGACGGCTCACGAGGCGACCCATTACCTCCAGTTCGTCCTCTCGGTGAATTCCAGCCCCGGGGGCAGTCACGCCACGAATCCCGAGTTCGAGGTCCCGGCGCTCGCCTACGCCGAGGGACTCGGCACGTTCGTCGGCGCGGTCGTGACCGGTGCCGCGACGATCGTCGATACGACGGGGTTCGGCCCGGGCAGTCCCCTCCCGGCGACGTTCGACGCGGAGGCCAACCTCGTGAACGGCGTCACCCCCCCGCCCGGGGGCAACACCGGCGAGTTCAACGCGGCGGTGATCCTCTGGGACCTGTACGATGGGGCCGCCGGCGCCGTGGCCTCCGTCGATGCGGATGGCCTGGCGGTAGCCACCACCGGTCTGCTCACGCCCGCGTTCAACTACAACGTGACTGCCGACTGGCCGGCGCTGAACACCCACCTGTCCCGCCTGGTGACCGCGGGTCTGGTGACGGACGCACAGCTCACGACCCTGATGACCGCGCCGCACAACCACGCCTTCACCTGGCCGCCGCTGGTCTATCCGGGCCTGTTTCCGGTCCAGCTCGCGGTGAACGGCGCCACGTTCTCGGGCAACGCGAACGGCACCGGGCCCATCGTCGGCGGGACCAACACCGGCGGCACCAACCCTTTCACCATACACCACACCTTCGCCGTGGCGGCCGCGGCGCAGCACACGATCACCTTGACCATCGCCGGGGCCGCCCCCGCGGCCGCGAACAACCTGGACCTGGCGCTGGACCGGGTGGGGGCGGGTGGCACGCCTACCAACGTGGGCGGCTCGAGTGGCCTCACGGGCACCGAGACCGTGGTGGGGACCCTGCAGCCTGGCCTCCACGTGGTGCGCGTCTTCGCCGCCTCCACGACGGCCTCGTCCGGCTACACGCTGAGGGTGACCAGCCCCTAGGGACGCAGGTCCCTGAGTCGCCGCAAAACAATCACTGACTACATTCGGCCGGCTGCGGCGGCGCGATGCGTCGTCGCTCGTCGTCG
>JACQVX010000279.1 GCA_016209495.1 Planctomycetota bacterium | reverse complement strand
TCGGGGCGGCAGCCGGTGGCGGCGGGTCCGGCCGGCGCGACCACCTCGGGGCGGCAGCGAGCGATGGTGGCCGCGACGGCACGAGGGGGCGCCACCCCCTGGCGGCGCAGCCAGGTCGCGGCCTCGCTGGCGGCGCTGGTCCTCGCGGCCCTGGCCCTGGTCTACGCCCTCGGGGGCACGGGCCCCGACGAGGGCGGACCGGGGACCGGTGCACCCCCGGATGACCGGGTGCCGCTCGTCCCCACGGCGCCGAGCGAGGAGGAGCTACGCTCGGCCATGGAGGCCCTGCGTTCGCCGGACGCGACCGTGAGGCTGGAGGCCATCCGGCGCTTGGGGCGCGTGGCCGGCGAGCCCGCCCTGCAGCCTCTGGAGGGGCTCCTGACGCACCCGGACCGCGACACGCGGGGCGCCGCGGCCTTCGCCCTGAGGGACATCCGCACGCGTCTGGAGAGGGAGCGGCAGCGGGCCGGGGGGGCTGGCCCGCCCTAGTCTGGGGTCTCGCCATGGACCCTGGGTCTGGCTCTCACCGCGAGCGTCGCGAGCTGCGCGCGCAGGCGTCTGACCGCCGGCCTGGCCAGATAGCCCTCCCGCAGGTCCTCCGGGAGGCGCTCCCAGATCGAACGCACGCCCTTCATGGCCTGCACGGCGAGGTCGCGGGCCTCCCCGTCCGCGCCGGCGTCGCGCCTCAGCTCCGCCAGGGCCTGCCGTGTCCGCCATACGAGCTCCCGCGGCGCCCCGGAACGGGATTCCAGGGACTCCAGCAGCTGCCCCAGGCAGCGGTCGGCCGCGGAAAGGCGGCCCCGGCCGTGCTCCACGAGGCCGCGCAGCAGGTGGACCTCATCGAGCAGGCGCAGGTTGGGGTGGCGTTCCAGGCGCGCCTCCAGGGACTCCACGGCGGCGAGGGCCTCCTCGGGACGTGCGGCCTCGATCAGCGCCTCCGCCGCGAGGGTGAGCGCCTGGTCGGCCACCTCCCGCTCTCCCAGGGCCTCGGCGCGGCGGCAGGCCTCCTGGAGCCGTGGCAGGGCCGTCTCGCCGTCCCCCCGGGCCAGCGCCAGCCAGCCCCGGAGCAGGTCGAGAAAGGCCGCGTGGTTCGAGAAGTCCGCGGCTTCCGGTGTGTCCGCCGCGGCCACCTCCGACATGGCGGCCTCCCAAGCTCCGACGCCCAGGTAGAGGCTCGCGAGGCACAGGCGGGCCGCCCGAACCGTGGTGGGGTCGCCCAGTCCCTCGGCCCGGCGGAGGCTCCGGAGATAGAAGCGGCGGGCGCCCGTGGTGCGGCCGAGGTCCAGGAGGGCCTCCCCCACCGAGCGGAGGATGGAGCCGAGCTTGGCCCGCGCCCTGTAGGTCCGGGCCAGGTGGAGCGCCTTCCTTAAGGTGGCGACGGCCTCCCGGGGATTCCCCCCCTCGCGCAGCGCCGTCCCGAGATCCTGGAGGGGCCAGACCTGGCCAGGGTCCTGCCCCAGGGCCTCCCCCATGGCGAGGGCCTCCCGATAGAGGCGGACGGCCTCCGCCAGGTCTCCCTCACGCTGGTGGAGCGCCCCCAGGCGGTGCAGGACCCACGCCACGAGCTCCACACTCCCCTCCTCCTGGCATGCCTTGAGGACGACGCCGTAGCCCTCCCGCGCCTCCTGCTTCCTGCCCATGTCGGCGAGAAAGCTGGCCCGGATCCCCCTCATGCGCGCGATGGGCAGGGTCGCGCCGCCGCCCTCCCTGCAGGTGCGTTCGGCCTCCGCCAGGAGGTCCAGGGCCTCCTGAAGCCGTCCGGCCCGCTGGGCCCGCCATGCCAGGGAGGTGATCACGTTGGCCTCTCCCGTGCCATCGGAGCGCCGCCGGCAGATCTCCAGGGCCTGCGGCGCGCACTCCCCGAAGGCCTCCCAGTCCTCGGCCCACATGTGCAGGGTCGTGAGGTGGAAGAGGGCCGAGGCGAGAGGGCCTTCCTCCCCGAGCCGCTCCAGGATGGACCGGGCGGCCTCCAGGCACTCGCGGGCGGCGTTGCGCTCCGGGCCGTCCATGAGGACCCGCCCCCGCGCCAGGAGGGAGAGGGCCAGGGGGCGTGCCTTCCCCAGGGCCCGGGCCAGCTCGCAGGCCTCCTCCGCGGCGGCCCGGGCGGCCTGTGGCTCGCCCAGCAGGTGAAGTGCAGAGGCGTAGTCCACGAGCAGCTCCACCCGCTCCCGCCGCGCCGCTCTGGGGGCGAGGGCGAGGGCACGCCTAGCCAGCCCCGCCTGCTGCCGGAGGCGCGAATGGCGCCGGCAGCGCGCCACGGCGGCCACGGCGTAGCGCAGGGCCCGCCGCCGGTCCGCCGCCTCCAGGGCGTGGTGGGTCAGCTCCTCGATGTCGGGGTCATCGGCGGAGATGCGTGCGCCGCCGCGGCGCGCCACCAGGGCGGCCAGGATCGCCCTGTGCACCGCCAGGCGACGGGGCCGGGCCAGCGCCCCGTAGACCGCCTGGCGCAGGAGGGGATGCGCCACCGACCAGCCCGAGGGCGGTTCCCAGCGGACCATGCCCGCGCGCGCCAGCGCCGCCAGCCGCGAGGTCGCCTCGCCCAGGTCCAGGGCCTCCACCCGGGCATAGAGCGCCAGCTCGGCGGCGCCGCCCAGGGCCGAGAGGACCTCCAGGGCGGAGCGCGCACCCGGGGCCAGAGCGCCGAGTCGCCGCTCGAAGACCGCGTGCACCCCATCGGGCACCGACAGCCCCGCCAGCCAGCGCCGGTCGATGCGCCAGCGCAGTCCGTCATGGACCAGGCAGCCCTCCTGCGTCGCGGACTGGAGGAGCTGCTCCACGAAGTAGGGATTTCCGCCGGCCGGGGCGAGGCAGGCGGCCAGGAGGGCGGCGTCCTCCGGCGGCACCCCCAGCATGGCGGCGGCCAGGGCCTCGACCTCCGCGGGTCCGAGGGGCGCCAGGACCAGCCTCCGTGCCGCGCCCAGGCGGACCGCCTCGTCGAGGACCCCCGCCTGGACGTCCGTCAGATCCTCCGCCCTGCAGGTGACGACCAGGGCGAAGGGGGTCGAGGCGACCCCGGGGGCCAGGGCGAGGCGCCGCGACAGGCTGCGAACCAGGTCCCAGGCCATCTCATCGGCGGCGTGGAGGTCCTCGAGGCAGCACACCAGGGGCCGTGCCCGCGCGGACTCCAGGACGAGCTGGGCCACCATCTCGCCGGGCCGCCACGGCCCCTCCCCGCCCGCCGAGGGCTCGGGGGCACCGGCGAGGAGCCCCTCGAGCCTCCCGGCGGCGGGGGAGGGGGAGGCCCTGTGGGCCGCGGGGCCGCCCAGGTGTCCCGCGGCGAGGACCGCCGGCGCCGCGAAGGAAGTCGCGAGGTCCGTGCCCCCATCGTCTCCGCGCGTCACCGCGAGGAGAGCCCGCACGAGGGTCTCCAGGCCGCCCATCGGGCCCCGGCGGGCCTCCCCGGCCTCCGCCTGGCACCAGAGGCCTCCCGCCACCTGGACCCGCTGGCGAAGCTCCCGCACCAGGCGCGACTTCCCCAGCCCCGCCGCGCCCTCGACGACCCACACACGCTGCGCCATGGGCCCCCGGGACTCCAGTCGAGAACGCACCTCGGCCGTGAGCTCCTCCAGGGAAGCGCCGCGAGCCACCATCGGCCCGTGGTGCAACCACGCCCGGCGAGTGGAATGGGTCTGGGCGGGCCAGTCCATGCCCAGGGCGGCGTCGAGGTCCCGGATGACCTCATGGGCCGCCTGCGGGCGCCGCGCCGGCTCCTTCGCGAGGAGGCGCAGGACGAGGTCCTCCACGCCCCCTGGGCAATCGGCGCGGTGGCGGCCCGGGGCGACGGGCGCCTCCTCCATGTGCGCGCGGGCCAGTGCCCGCACCGAGTCGCCCTCGAAGGGCACCCGGCCCGTCAGGGCCTCGTAGAAGAGGACCCCGAGGGAATAGAGGTCCGAGCGCGGGTCGGCCGGTTGGCCCAGGAAGAGCTCCGGGGCCATGTAGGCGGGGGTGCCTCTCGTGGTGGCTGGCAGCCCCGAGGCCTGGCCCCCCGCGAGGCCGAAGTCCAGGAGAGTCACCCGTGGCGCGCCCTGGGGAGCAGGGGAGACGAGGACGTTCTCCGGCTTCAGGTCGTGGTGGACGTAGCCGCGGGCGTGGATGTAGTCCAGGCCGCGGCAGGCCTGGGCCACCAGTTCCGAAATGGCCTCCACCCCCAGTCCCCGGGTCGCCCGGACGAAGTCCTCTCCCTCCACCAGGTCCAGGGTGAAGTAACAGACGTCCCGCCCGCACTGCGGGGCGGTGCCGAAGTCATGGACGCGGACCACGTGCGGGTGCCGCAGGGCGGAGAGGGCGCGGAACTCGTGGCGCAGGAACGCCGGGAGGTCCTGGCCGGCGGGCAAGCGCGTGAGGAGCTTCAGGGCCAGCTTCCGACCGCCCTCGACGGTGTCGGCGACCTCGAATACCGACCCCATCCCGCCCTCGCCGAGGCGGCGGACCACGCGGTAGCGCCCGTCCACGAGTCCATCTGGGTGCACCGGCCCCTCCCGGGGCCAACGTACCCCCCGGCGAGGGGCCGGTGCAAGTCCTCGACCTGGCAACCGGCTCGGACCAGCGTTCGGGTCAGGGGCGCCAGAGGACGTCCGTGTGGACGGTGATGCCCAGGAGGTCTCCAGGCTCCAGGGTCGCGAGGCTGTGGAGGAAGACCGGACCGGTCGGGAAGTAGGCGGCGGTGTAGCTTGCCGCAGCCGGGTCGTAGCGCTGCACGCTGGCGAGGTTGCCCCGGATGGAGGCCGTGGCCGCGGCGGTGTCCGTCCCTGCCGGTCCCCGCCAGACGACGTGGTTGACGCCCTTTCGTAGGGCGTGGGTCATCCCCGGCACGATCACCGGCGTGGCGGCCCAGCCGGCGGGCACGGTGCCGACGGGGGCCGGGGTGCCGGCCACGTAGAGCGTGAGGCTGGCCTTGGACCTCAGCCCGAGCACCTCCACGGCGACGGCCCCGCTCACGGCCTCCCTGGGGACGGTCGTCTCGATCCGCACCAGGGGCGAGACGCCGTTGGCAGAGGCGCGCGTCACCGGCGTCTTGAGCTCTCCCGTGGCGGTGCGGAAGACCGCCTGGACGAGGTGCAGTCGGAAGGACTCGATGCCCTTGCCCTCGATGGCCAGGGTGTCCCCCACCTTCAGCGCCGGGGGCGGCGTCGCGGGCAGGACCGGGGAGGGAACGACCTCCAGGGACAGCGGGGTGGCGGCCACCCCCCCGCGCTCCAGGACCACGGACACCTGCTTCGCGGGCCGCGTCGTGGCCGGCACGGTGAAGCGTATGTATCCCTTCCCGGTCGCCGGGTGGTAGCCCAGGGGCGCGCCGCCCGAGTTAATGGCCGTGTCGATGGCGGCCGGCTGTCCGTCCACGAGGACCCGGTGGTTCGCCAGGATGGGGTCGAGGGCCTCGGCGTAGATCTGCACCTCCTGGCCGGGGACGGCGGACGGGGGTGTCAGGGCGTGGACCCTGGGGGCCAGCACGGTGGGGGCCGGCGCGACGGGCGCCGGGGTGGTGGGGTTCGCCGGCGCCACGACCGGCGGGACCGCCGGCGCGACGGGCGCCGGGGGCGTGGAGGGAAGGGGCAGCGGCTGGGTCTGGCGCGGCGTGCGGTCCACCACGAGCGGATAGGGGGCGCTGAGCTTGCCGAGGACGTCGATGACGAGGTCGCCCGACGTCGCCCCGGCAGGCACGGTGAACTGTAGCGAACCGGTGGGCTGGGCCGGAGTCCAGCCGGCGAGTTGCCTTGGGCCCGGCACCAGCGGGATGGGCATCGCCCCGAGGAAGAGCTGGTGGGCCCAGAGCCGTCCGTCCAGGCCGGAGACGACCAGTTCCACCTCCTCGCCCACGCGAGCCGGGTTCGGGTGGGCCCAGTAGACAATGGGCGCCGACGGGGTCGGCAGGGCGGGCGCCGGCGCCGGCGGGGTGATCGTGTAGAGAGGTCCCTGCACGGTCTGCCCGGCGACGGTGACCGACACGGGTGCGCTCTGCGCCCCGGCAGGCGCCTCGGCGCGGAGCAGGGTGGCGGTCGCATACCAGACGGTCGCCACCGTGGGGCCGAAGCGCACGAGGTTCGAGGCCGGAGCGGGGTCGAAACCCGTGCCCTGGATGTCCACCATGGTTCCGGGCGGCCCCTGGGTGGGCAGGATCCCGTTCACCGCAAGGGGGGCGTTGCCCTGGCTCCCGGCCACCACCGTCGTCGCCGGCAGGAGGACCGTGCGGACCCTGCGCTCTCCCTGGCAGCCCAGAGCGACCAGGAACACTGCCATGCCGTGGGCAAATCGATGCATCTCGAAGTCTCCCGTCCCCCCTGCCCCGTCCCACCCTGGAGCGTCTCGCAACGTCGCACCCGTTTGTCCCGGGGCGTGGGAAGCATCGGCGCGGCATGGGGGTAGTCCGAGGGCGGCACCAGGGGACCCGAAGGGCTACGGGCTACAGTTCCCCGGAGTGTCCCCGAGGGCTGTCACCGGGACGAGGGGGCGTTGGGGGGTCGGCAGGGAGGGCCGCCGAGGCCGCCCCCCCGAGCTATTAGCGCGAGGGCAGGCGGAATTCCCGGGTGACCGTCTGATCCTGGGTCGAGCGCTCGTCCCGGAGGTGCAACACCACCCTCAGGGCAGGGGGGAGGTAGCCCGCCCGGGTCCGGTAGTTGTCCGGGTCCCCGGCGGGGTCGCTCAGGGTGATGGGCTCGATGAAGGTGAGCTGGGCGGACGCGCGGTTGGCAATGGCCTTGATGGTGAGCTGCTGGCCCGTGTCCGCGCCGGCCTGGAACATGTAAAAGGGATCGCCGGGGTTGACGCCCTTCAGCATCTTGGCCGCCGCATCGCCCGTCCTGCAGTTGAGCAGCTCCCGGTCGCGGAACAGGTCGCCCGTGGCGGTGGGGGGCGGGGATCCCGCCCCCGGGTGACAGGCCTGGAAGGCCGGGCTCGTCGCGACCTCGGAGAGGGCCAGGGCGCGGTAGACCAAGGGCCCGCTGGTCCCGCGGGCGTCCCCGGAGACCACGTTGGGGGTGGGCTCCAGGACCTGGACCTCGAAGGCCGTCACCCATTCGCCCACGGGCTCGTTCTCGACCGCCGACACGGAGGCGGCGCCCGAGGAGGTCCGTTCCATCCACTGGCTCTGGCGGCGCAGCACCGGGTATTCCGGGTTGCCCGTGTCCAGGGACCAGGCGACGAGGACCTCGGAGTCCACCAGGGCGTCGCCCCCCCCCACGTCGCGGAGGACCGGCTGGACGGTCTTGAAGTAGAGGACGTCGGACCTTCGTGCGACGCCTTCGGGGTCGGTGTACCTGCCGTACTTCAAGGTCAGGGCGTGGTGGTAGACGGCCGCGCCCAGGGGGCCCAGCGTCTGGCCCGCGAGCTTCACCTCGCCGTCCTCGTAGTGGCCGCTCGGGTTGGGGCCGGCGTCGGTGAAGAACTCCATCTCATGGGTCTTCACCACGTTCGTCAGGTCCCGGTCCAGGTTGTCCAGGATCGCGCGGGCGGTCCGGTCCACCTCCATCTGGGACACGGTCCGGGCGTGGATCTCCTGGGACTGCATGAAGACGTAGGTCGCCGAACCCAGCAGGATGACCAGCAGGGCCACGGAGACGAGGAGTTCGACGAGGGAGAATCCGCCCAGGGAGCGCATGGGATGGAAGGATAGAGGGCGCGAGCGGGGGAGTCAATTGCGGCCGGAAATCGTGCCCCGGAGCGCGCCCCACTTGATATAACGCCTCGCCATGCGCGCGGCCCTGGGACCCATCCTGCTGTGGCTGGTGGCGGGCTGCTCCTCGGCTCCGGACGCCGTCGCGGACCGTATCGAGGCCGGTCGGGGCGGGGAGGCACGCGCCATCGCCCTGGCGGAGGCCCTGGAGGCCGAGTGCGGCCGGAGCGATCGCGACACCGGCCTGGAGATCGAGCTGGAGCGCCGGCTGGCCCGCGCGCCGGAGGTCCGTCTGGCGGTGGATCGTTCGGTGCGCATGCTCGGCGACGCGGACGGGGCCGTCCGGGCCTGCGGGGCGGGGCTGCTCGAGGCCCTGGCCCTGTGGCGCCTCGAGGACGCCGCGGCGGCCGCGTACCTGAGGCAGGAGGCGGTCCCGGCCCTCGTCGGGATGCTGTCCCGGGAGCCGGACCGCCGGGCGGTCCTCCGGGCGTTCCGGGCCTTTGCCGAGCTGAAGGACCCGCGCTGCGTGCTGCCTATGGCGCGCGTCCTCGCGGGCCTCCCCGAGACGGACCCGGACTTCGAGCGCCTGCTCGCCGCGCTGGCGGAGGTCCCCGGGTGCCTGGACATCGTGGACACATGGGCCACCGGCGGTGATCCCGAGGAGGTGAACGATGGCTGAGCAGCGACTTGCGTCCCCGTCCCCGGTGCCGGAGCTCCACGGACCGGTGCCGGGCCCCCGCGCCCGCGCGGTCCTGGAGAAGGATCGCCGGGCCGTCTCGCCTTCCTATACCCGTTCCTACCCGCTGGTGGCCCGGAGGGGTCGAGGCCTCGTCCTGGAGGACGAGGACGGAAACCGCTTCCTGGACTTCACCGCCGGGATCGCCGTCACCTCCACGGGCCATTGTCACCCGCGGGTGGTGGAGGCCATCCAGCGCCAGGCGGCCGAGCTGATCCACATGTCCGGCACCGATTTCTATTACGCGGTCCAGGCCGACCTGGCGGAGCGGCTGGCCCGGATCGCCCCCGGGCGTGGGGCCAAGCGGGTCTTCCTCACGAACTCGGGGACCGAGGCGGTGGAGGCGGCCTTCAAGCTGGCCCGGTGGCGGACCCGGCGGCCCCGTGCCCTGGCCTTCATCGGGGCCTTCCACGGCCGCACCATGGGGGCCCTCTCTCTCACGAACTCCAAGGTGATCCAGAGGGCCGGGTTCGCCCCGCTGTTGAGCGGTGTGACCCACGTCCCCTTCCCCAATCCCTACCGCGGGCCCGAGGCGGCCTGGGTCCTGGATTTCATCCGGCGCACGGTCCTCCGGCGCACCGTGCCCCCGGAGGAGGTGGCCGCGATCTTCGTGGAGCCCGTCCAGGGGGAGGGGGGCTACGTGGTCCCGCCGCTGGAGTTCCACCAGGGGCTCCGGGCCATCGCCGACGAGATCGGGGCCCTCCTGGTCCACGACGAGGTGCAGAGCGGGATGGGCCGCACCGGACGCATGTTCGCCTCGGAGCACTTCGGCGTGGCGCCGGACGTGGTCTGCCTGGCCAAGGGCATCGCCAGCGGGATGCCCCTGGGGGCCTGCATCGCCCGGGAGGAGGTCATGGCGTGGCCCCCCGGGGCCCACGCCAGCACCTTCGGCGGCAATCCCGTCTCCTGCGCCGCCGCCCTGGCCACCCTCGACCTGCTGGAGGCGGAGCTGGTGGAAAATGCCCGGGTCGTGGGGGCCCACCTGGAGGGGCTGCTCCGGGGCCTGGCCCGCGACGAGCCCTCCATCGGGGACGTGCGCGGCCTGGGGCTCATGCTGGCGGTGGAGCTGGTGAGGCCCGGGGAGGGCTCGCCGCCGGACGGGGCCCGCGCGGGGCGGGTCATCGACGAGTGCTTCCGGCGGGGACTCCTCCTCCTGCCCTGCGGCGAGTCGGGGATCCGTTTCTGCCCGGCCCTGGTGGCCCGGCGGGAGGATTGCGACCGCGCCGTGGAGGTCTTCGCCGGGGCCCTGGCGGCTACCCCGGAGTAGGACCCTTGGCCGTCGAGCGCTCCACCCTGGTGGACCGCGCCTTCGTGGAGGCCCTGGAGGCCCTGGAGGCCCTGGAGGCCCGCGAGGCGGCGCCGGGGCCGCCCTCGGTGGAGCGCCGGGACCTGGACGGGCCGGTGCGCCCGGGGACCCGGCTCACGGCCCGCGCCGCCATGGCCCTCTACGAGTCCCAGGTCCTCGCCCGGCACCTCGACCTCGCGGCCCGGAGGATGAAGGCGGAGGGGACCGGCTTCTACACCATCGCCAGCGCAGGCCACGAGGGGAACGTGGTCCTGGGCCGGTTGCTCGAGCCCACGGACCCCTGCTTCCTCCACTACCGGAGCGCCGCCCTGATGGTGGAGCGAGCCCGCCACCGGTGCGGCGGCACCCCCGTCTTCGACACCCTCCTCTCCCTCGCGGCCTCCCGGGAGGACCCCACCTCCGGGGGCAGGCACAAGGTCTTCGGGTCGCGCGCCCTCTGGGTCCCGCCCCAGACCTCCACCATCGCCAGCCACCTCCCCAAGGCCGTGGGCTGGGCCCTGGGCCACGAGCGCGCGCGCCGGCTGGGGCTCCCACCGGTCACGGACGCGCGGGCCATCGCCTGCGTGTCCTTCGGCGATGCGTCGGTGAACCACGCGGTGGCCCTGACGGCCTTCAACACCGCCGCCTGGGCGGTGCGCCACGGTCTGCCGGTCCCGGTCCTCTTCGTCTGCGAGGACAACGGCCTGGGCATCTCCGTCCGGACCCCCCGCGGCTGGGTGCACGACCGCCTCGGTGGGGTGGACTGGCTGGACTACCGCGTGGCCGACGGCCTGGACCTGGCCGCGGCCCACGACGCCGCGGCGGGGGCGGTGGAGGCCTGCCGCCGCACGAGGCGGCCCGTCTTCCTGCACCTGGAGGTGGTGCGGCTCCTGGGCCATGCGGGGAGCGACGTGGAACAGGGCTACCGCGCGGAGGCCGAGATCCTGGCGGACGAGGCCCGGGACCCGGTGCGGGCCACGGCGCGGCTCCTGGTGGCCGAGGGCTGGCTCTCGGCGCCAGAGGCCCTGGAGGTCTACGAGGAGGCCCGCGCGCGGGTGGACCGGGCGAGCCGCGAGGCCGGCCGCCGGCCCCGCCTGGCGACGGCCGAGGAGGTCATGGCGCCGCTGGCGCCCCGGGGGCCTGGGCGGCCCGACCGGGTCCGCGCCGAGGCCGAACGGACCGACTACCACGCGGCCCGCGTCGCGGCCTTCGGCGGCGAGGCCCTCCTGCCGGAGCGCCACGGGCGGGGACGGCACCTGGCCATGCTCCTCAACTGGGGCCTGGCGGACCTCATGGCCCGCTACCCGGAGGCCTGCGTCTTCGGGGAGGACGTGGCGGCCAAGGGCGGCGTCTACCACGTGACCACGGGCCTCCGGGAACGCTTCGGCGCGGCCCGGGTCTTCGACACCCTCCTGGACGAGACCTCCATCCTGGGCCTGGCGGTGGGCTTCGCCCAGGCCGGGCTCCTGCCCATCCCGGAGATCCAGTACCTGGCCTACGTCCACAACGCGGAGGACCAGCTCCGGGGCGAGGCCTGCTCCCTGGGCTTCTTCTCCGCCGGGCAGTTCGCCAACCCCATGGTGGTGCGCATCGCCTCCTTCGCCTATCAGAAGGGCTTCGGCGGCCACTTCCACAACGACAACTCGGTGGCGGCCCTCCGGGACGTTCCGGGGCTGGTCCTGGCGGTCCCCTCCCGGGGCGACGACGCGGTGGGAATGCTCCGCACCCTGGCGGCCCTGGCGCGGGTCGAGGGGCGGGTGGGAGTCCTGCTCGAGCCCATCGCCCTCTACATGACGAAGGACCTCCACGAGAAGGGGG
>JACQVX010000274.1 GCA_016209495.1 Planctomycetota bacterium | reverse complement strand
GTGCCCCTGCCGCCGGTGCCCTGGCTCCTCGCCACCCCCAACCCGGTCCACGTCCTCGACACGCTGCGACTGGAGTTCGGCGGGAGGGACGACGGCGAGGTCATGCTCTACAAGCTGGACGCGGACGGGAACGGGACCTGGGACGCCGAGTTCACCGCCTCGGGGGTGCACACATGGAGCCCCTCCTGCGCGGGGCGATTCAACCCGAGGCTCCGCGTCGTGGACGACGACGGTCTGGAGGCCGAGGTGGCGCCCCCGGTGGACGTCCTGGACGCCATCCTGCCGGACCCGGTCGCCATCCTGTCCCTGACCGACGCCCCGCTGCCGCCGCCCCTCGGCCCCCTGTCCGCGGGCGAGTTCTCCAGCCAGCACCCCCTGGCCCCGGCCGCGAACGCCGTGGACGGCAACTACGCCTCATTCTGGTCCTCCGAGATGGTCGGCGAGACGCGGGCCGAGCAGCTTGTGGTGGACCTCCCCTACAGGACCGTGGTGGGTGCCGTGCGGCTCTCCCCGCGGGCAGGCTTCGGCAGCCTCCTGCCCGGGGACTTCGAGCTGGCCTACGAGGCCGGGGGGGCCTGGGTAGGCGTGGTACCCCGGGGCGCGGCGACCGGCCTCTCGCGGAAGTTCGATCCCGTGACCACCGCCCGGCTGCGCGTGCGGTTCCCCCACAACGTCCCGGTGAGCGGGCTGAGGGAGGTACAGCTCGCCGAGGTGGACGTGTTCCCCGCCGACCCCAGGGGATACCCGGTCCTCCTCGCGGTCGTGGTCCCTTCGGACAATCTGGGGCGCTGCCGCGTCCAGGCCATCGAGGTGCGATTCTCCACGAGCCCCATCACCGAGGCCACCTGGGTCGCCGCCACCTGGGCCGGGACCTGGCTCCCGGACCCTACGGGCGCGACCATGCGGCTCGAGGTCCACGGCCTGACGCCCGGGACGACCTACTACCTGGCGGCCTCGGCCTGGGACCACGGCGGGAACCGCGGCCCCTTGCGTACGGCGGGGCCCTTCACGCCGGCCCAGTAGCTGGACTCGCCTCGCGGGAGGCGATAGCCTCCGGGCCTCGTGCAGCCTCACCCCTTCTACGACCGCGCCCTGCTCTACGACGCCGCCTTCTCCTGGGACCCCGCGCCGGAGGCGGACTTTGTGGCCTGGGGCCTGCGCGGGGGGCTTCCGGGGGCGGTCCGGGTCCTGGAGCCCTTCTGCGGCGCGGGGCGTCTCCTGGCCGCCATGGAGCAGCGGGGCTTCCGCGCCGAGGGCTTCGACCGGAACCCCGCCATGCTGGAGGTGGCCCGCCGCCGGGCCCCCCGCTCGCGCGTCGTCCAGGCCGACGCGGCGGTCTGGGAGGCGGAGGCGCCCTACGAGGGGGCCTACGCCCTCATCGACTCCTTCCGCCACCTGGGGATGGATGCGGCCGCGACCTTCCTCGGGGCCCTGGGCCGCGGCCTCGTCCCCGGGGCGGGCTTCGTCCTGGGGCTCGACCTGGCGGAGGAGGACGGGGTGGACGGCATCCCCCTGGCCTCGGAGGAGCGCTGGACCTCCAGCCGGGACGGGCTGGTGGTGGAATGCGTCTACCGCTCGACCGGGCCCGCGGGCAAGAGACGGGAGTGGGCCGAGGCCCGCCTCCGGGTGATCTCCGGCGCGCCCCGGGAGGAGGTGGTGGACCACTACGTTCTCACCACCTGGACCTGGGCCCAGATCGAGGCGGCCCTCGCTGCCGCGGGCTTCCGGGTGCGGGGTGTCTACGACCGCCGCTACGACCGGGACCGCCCCCTCACGAACCGCGTGGGCGGGGTGGTGGTGGTGGCCTACTCGAAGAGGTAGTTGCCGAGCCCGGTCCACTCCTCCTTCTCGCCCAGGAGGCGGTCCATGCGGCCCGAGAGGAGGTCTGCCAGGGCCTGCTCGCGCGCCCCTAGGCCGGGGACCGGGCCGCGGGCACTCTCGATGGCCCGGCGCGCCAGGCCCGTCTCAAACCCGATGGGGTTCCCGGCGAGGTCGCGGCGCACCAGGGCCGCCAGGCCGGCGCCGCGGGCGTAGGCCTCGGCCACCTGGTTCGCCCGCGAGGCGGCGTCCAGGGCCTGGACCACGCCTCGCTCGGGGCGGCCGGCGCGGGCCATGACCGAGCGGCCCAGGCCCGCGTAGTAGCCGAGCTGGTCGTCGAAGGTGGCCCCCAGACCGTCCGCCATGGTGTTCCCGGTGAGCTGGGCGCGGCCCGTGTCGTAGATGACCTCCCGCAGCTTGGGGATGATCATGGTGCGGTACTGGTCCACCTGGGCCCGCCGGGCCACGTCCTCCTCCCTCATGCGGCGGTCCAGCAGGTCCAGGGCGGCCCGCTCGCTCTGGCCATCCCGCAGCCTGCGCCCTATCTCCCGGTGGGCGTCGGTGGTGCTGCCGCCGCGGCGTACGGTGTCGAAGAGGATGCGGGGGGCGTCGATGACCTTGTCGGTGTAGAGGAAGCGGCGCCGCCAGGACTCGCGCTCGGCCCCGAAGTGGGCCGGGTCCGAGGCCGGGTCCCGGTGCCAGTCGAACTCGTTCTGGACGAAGACGGGGTCGTCCAGGCGGCCCCCGCGACCCATCCAGGTGTACCACTGGCCCCGCTGGTAGGCCGCCATGTCTCGCCTGCCCAGCTCATCCTGCCAGATGTAGTACTTGCGCATGACCGGGGACATGAGCTCGCGCCGGTAGGCGCCCTCGGCCTCGTCCAGGGCGTCCAGCGCCCGCTGGACCGCCGCCAGGTCCGTCCTCCCGCCCAGGTAGTCGCCCACGGCCTGGTCCACGCCGCCTCGAGCCCCGCGGACCCCGTCCCAGTAGGCCCGGGCCCCCTTGTAGGCGGGCTCGAGGACCTCGTGATACTTCTGGGCGATGACCAGGAAGGCGGCCGTGTCCACCAGCTCCCCGGCGACGAAGAGGTAGGGATTCAGCCGCAGGACCCGACGGCCCTTCCAGACGATCCGGAGCCCCTTGTTGGCGACGTACTTCCCCATCCACGAGCGCACACCGGTGGTGGCCGCCCGCGTCCCCACCTCCTCGGCGCCCTCCACCACGAACCGGGCCCCGACCCGGCGGGCGCTGTACTCGACGCCCCTGTGGATGAAGTTCAGCGTCCCGGCGGCCCCGACGAGGCCCACCACGCCGAGGGCCCGCTCCTGCCAGCGCTCCCCGCTCAGGAACATCTCGCCGAAGAGGGCGCGGCGCAGCCGGGCGCGCTCCTCGGGGTCCTTGGCGGTCTTCAGCTTGGCGTAGCTGGGGGAGTAGAGGAAGTCGTAGAAGAAGTCCAGGGTCAGCGAGGCGGCGGCCAGCCCCAGGTATCGAGGCTTGTAGCGGCCCTTGGTGATCCGGTCCGCCAGGTAGTGGGTCCCCCCGGCGGCCTGGACGAAAAGGTAGTAGGAGAAGTAGGTGGCCGGCTCGGCGAGGCTCTTCAGGTATGCGTCCCAGACCAGGGGGTCGTCCGACTTCATGGCCTCGTAGTACTGGACGGCGCCCAGGGCGAGGAAGAACTTCGCCGTGTCGGCGGTCATGTGCATGAGGCCGTCGCCCCGGGACCCGGATTCGGGCAGGGCGCGCATGGCGCGCTCGAGCTCCGCCAGCTCCTGCATGCGCTCCCGCGCCGTGATGGGGTCGCCCTGGGAGGGGAGGGTGTCGGGGGCGCGCACGGTGGCGGTGCCGTCCTGGGCCAGGGCGTCCCGCGGCCCCGCCAGGGTCAGGGCGAGGACGGCGGTGGCGGCGACGGCCGAGCGGTGCAAGCGGTGCCTACCTCCCCCCATGGGTGCACCAATGTGAAATCAAGGCCCGTGCCTGTCCCCGGGTCGGGAGGGCCGGGGGGTTGGCGCCGCGGGGCGAGCGTGCGCTGTCCTCGAAGTCCACAGGGACAGCGGCCCTGTGGGGAACCTCGGCGGGGGGGAGGGGCTCTGATCAGCGGGTCATGGCCCTGGCGAAGGCAGGGTCGGAGCGGACCGGGTCGAAGGCAGGCTCCTTCGATGCCCACTCGTGGAGCTGGCCCTCCCAGCGGGGAGAGGTGGCCAGGGCTCCCTCCATGGCCTTCGCCGCGGCCGCGGCGTCCCCCTGGCCGGCGGCGAGCATCGCCTCCCTGTACCAGGCGTAGCCGGCACACCAGGTCCCCGGCGCCACCTCCCGGGCGCGAGCCAGGTCCTCCCGGGCCGAGGCGTCCTCTCCCCGGTGGGACCGCACCAGGGATCGATAGAGGAGGGCGGCAGCGAAACGGGGGTTCCTGTCCACAGCCAGGTCCAGATAGGCCAGGGCCGAGCGCTCCTGGTCGGGGGTCGCCCGGCCCCGGAGGACCAGATAGCAGTGCAGGAAGCCGCGGGTGAAGGCGGAGGCCGCGTCGTCGGGCCTGTCCGCGAGGGCCGATTCCACCAGGGCGAAGAATGGGCCCGCGGCGAGCACCCCCTCGTACTCGTTGAAGGCGTCCTGGAACTGGAGCAGCTCGTCCGCCCGATCCGGGTCCAGCTCCGCGGCCTTCATGTGGTCCACCAGGGCGAGGTGGATGCGCGTGGTCTTCTGGTATGCCTTGGCGCGCATGCTCCAGTAAAGGGGATGGGTCGGCTCCGCCTCAATGGCCCGGGTGAAGAACTCGATGGCCCGTCCCCACTCCCGGTGGTCGTAGAGGAGCCGGCCCTTCCGGTAGAACTCCTCGCCCAGGGAGGAACGGGCCTCGTCCCGTCGGGCGGCCTCCTCCTCGCCGAGCGCGCGCCAGGCCCGGGCCCGGGCCCGGTAGGCCGGGGCGTAGCCGGGCTCCACGGCGATGGCGCGGCTCAGGTGGTCCACCGCCTCCCTGGGATTCCCCGCGCGCAGGGCCACGAGCCCGAGGCCGTGGTGGGCCAGATAGGAGGCCGGGTCCAGGCCCACGGCCTTGAGGAAGAGCCGCTTCGCCGCGGGCAGGTCCTCGGCCCCGTACTCCACGAGCCCCAGGCCCGCGAGGGCACCGGCGGATTCGGGGGCGAGACGCAGGGCCTCCCGGAAGGCCTCCCGGGCCCCCGCCTCGTCCTTCAGCCTCCAGCGGGCGTAGCCCAGGGCCTCGTGCAACTCGGGGCGCCCCGGGTCCAGGGCCAGGGCCGAGCCGAAGTCCGCCAGGGCCTCCGCGAAGCGCTCGTCCCGGTAGGCGGCCCAGCCTCGCTCGCTCCAGGCCTCGACGCAGGCCGGATTGAGGCGCAGGGCCTCCTCCAGGTCCGCGGCCGCGCGGTCCGGATTCCCCTCCATGCGCCAGACCTGGGCGCGCCGCACGAGGGCCGGGGCGTCGTCCGGGTCCTCCCAGAGGGCCAGGGCCAGGAAGAATCGCGCGCGGGCGTGGGAGCGCTCCTTCAGGGCCGCCTCCGCCCGCTCGACCCAGGGGCGCGAGGCCTCCGAGGGGCGTAGCGCCAGGGCCGCCCGGGCGTCCTCCCCGGCAGCCGGGTCCGCCAGGGCGACCGCGCGTCGGAGGGCGGCGCGCAGGGCCCTGGGCCGCGGGTCCGAGGGGTGTGTGGCCGCGGCCGAGTCCAGGAGGGCCAGGGCCCGCGCAGGGTCCTCGCGGGCCGCCAGCCTTGCCGCCAGGAGGCTCACCGCCAGGTCGCCGGCCGGCAGGCGTTCCAGGTCCGCCGCCGCCTCTGCCGTCCGTCCCTGGAGGAGGAAGAGACGCGCGCGGTTCCGCCGCGCGGTCTCGTGGCCCGGGGCCAGGGCCAGGGCCGCCGTGAAGGCGGCCTGGGCGTCGGAGGGCCTCTCCCCCACCGCGTGCAGGACCCCCAGGTCGGCCAGGGCCTCGGCCGGGTCGCCGGGGTCGACGGCCTCGGAGGCCGCCTGGAAGTCCCGGGCGGCCTCCAGCGGCAGCCCCAGGGCGGTCTGGGCTCGGCCGCGCCAGAGCAGGGCCTCGCCGTCCCGGGGTCGGCGCACGAGGAGTCGAGTGCAGTCGTGGACCACCTGACGGAACTGCCCCGCGGCAAAGGCCAGTCGGGCCCGGCGCGTCACGGCGGGGGCGTAGTCCGGGTCGCGCTCCAGGACCAGGTTCAGTTCCCCCAGGGCCCCCGGTGTGTCCCCGGAGGCGGCCAGGGCCTCGGCGCGCCCCAGGCGCAGTCCCGGGTCCCCCGGGGAGATCTCGAGCGCCAGGTCCAGGTCCGCCAGGGCCCCCGCGGGGTCGCCCTCCTCCACCCGGAGCGCCGCGCGCTCGGAGCGGAGCCGCGGGTCCCGCGGGGAGCGACCCACGGCCAGGTCCAGGTCCGCCAGGGCCCCGGTCCGATCACCGCCTGCGCGGCGCAGCCGGGCGCGCTCGCGCAGGGCCTCGGTCCCCTGCTCGCCCAGGCCCACGGCCCGGTCCAGCTCGGCCAGGGCCTCGTGCCATCTCCCGGCGATCTTCAACGCCCCGGCCCGTT
Source organism: Planctomycetota bacterium (assembly GCA_016209495.1). GTDB lineage: Bacteria > Planctomycetota > JACQVX01 > JACQVX01 > JACQVX01 > JACQVX01. Next base: position 13,114 of record JACQVX010000274.1, on the reverse strand, counting down.
CGAGGGCCGCCACCACGCTATGCGGCTCGAGGCTCACCGCGCGCTCCAGGTCCTCCAGGGCCTCCATGGGCCGCGCCGCGGCCAGGCGGGCCCTTGCCCGCGCCAGGCGCAACTCGGCGCTCCCCGGGACCAGGGCCACGGCCTGGTCCAGGAGCCCCAGGGCCGTCGCGGGGTCGCCCCCCTCCAGGGCCTGACGTCCCTCCACCAGGAGCGAGCGGGCCTCGGTGGCCCGGGCAGCCGCCGTGCGCTGGAGGTAGAGCCCGACCACCAGGGCGATCACCAGGGCGGCCCCGGTGGACGTGAGGGTGACGGCCCCGTGGCGCCGGACCTTGCGCCGCACCCGCTCGGGCCAGGACACGGGGCGGGCCTCGATCGGCTCCCCCTCCAGGTAGCGCCCCAGGTCCTCCGCGAGCCGCGAGGCGTCCGGGTAGCGCGCCGCCGGGACCTTCTCCAGGGCCTTGAGGCAGATGGTCTGGACGTCCAGGGGCACTTCGGGGCGCAGGCGCCGGGGGGGCGGCGGCTCTTCCAGGACGATCTTGCGGAGGACCTCCATGGTGGAGTCCGCGTCGAAGGGTAGCCTGCCGGTCGTCATCTCGTAGAGGATCACCCCGAGGGAGTAGACGTCGCTGCGGGCGTCAGCCTGCCGGGAGGCCCCGGCCGCCTGCTCCGGGGACATGTAGTCCACCGTCCCCACGATGGCGTCCGTCTGGGTCAGGCCCCGGGCGTGGCCCAGGTCCTTGGCCAGGCCGAAGTCCGTCACCAGGGGCCGGCCGGAGGGGTCGATGAGGATGTTCGAGGGCTTGAGGTCCCGGTGGACGATCCCCCGCCCATGGGCGTGGCCCACCGCCAGGGCCACCTCTCGCACGACGCGGCAGGACTCCTCGGGGCGGAAGAAGACCCGCTTCATGATGGCGGTCAGGGTCTCCCCCTCCACGAAGTCCATGGTGAAGTAGAGGCGGCCCTCCACCTCGCCGATGTCGTGGACGGCCACGATGCCCGGGTGGTCCAGCTGGGCGGCGGCGCGGGCCTCGTTGCGGAAGCGCTCCACCTCCACCTCGGAGGCGTCTTCCGCGTGGCGCAGGACCTTGAGTGCGACCACCCGGTCCAGCTCCCGGTGGCGCGCCTTGTAGACCACGCCCATGCCCCCCGCCGCCACCCGCTCCAGGACCTCGTAGGGACCGAAGCTCCGGCCCAGCCTGGGGGACTCGTCGTCGCGGGACCCGGAGCCCTGGACCGCCAGGAGCGTCGTCCATCCGACGCCGTCGGCGGACGGGGCCGGCGGGGGTTCGGCCTCGTGGATGCGGCGGAGGTCGTCGGCCGAGAGCACCCCCTCCGCCACCAGGGCTGCCCCCAGGTCCTCCGCTCGGCCCAGGGCCCTGGCCACGGCGTGGCGCCGCAGGCCCCGGTCCATGGCCTCCGAGGGTCGTCCGGCCCGCGAAAGGAGCGTCTCGAGGAGGGCCAGGTCGTCCACGGGGGGAGATTCTAACCGGTCGTGCTAGCTCCCCCCACCCGGCCGCTCCGGCGGCGGAAAACGCCCGGTCTGCAGGAACCGCAGGCAGGCCTCGTAGGTGTCCCGGGCGTTCATGAGGAAGGTGTGGCTGTGGCCGAGCTCCAGGACGTCGGTCATGCCCTCGAGGCGCGTGTCCCCGACCTCCAGGACGCCGTCGTTGGGGATCGCCAGGCCGGGCGTGCGGCCCCGGGTCCCGGCGATGACCCCGAAGGGGACGTCGGGGACCGGCAGTCCGGCGTAGAACTCCTCGCTGCAGAGGCGGCGCGCGGCGTCGCCGCCCACGAGCCGGAACAGGGGATTCGCGCCGAGGCGCAGGGCGAGACGCGGGGGGCGGTTGGGCGGCGCGAGCATCACCACGCGGCCCAGGCCCGGGAGATACGGGGCCGTGAAGCCCTCCCGGATGATGACGTTCCCGAGGGAGTGGCCCACCAGGTGATACCTCGGGGTCCGCACCCGAGCCGCGACGAACTCCCGTAGCCCCCGGGCCGCGTCCTCGACGGAGGTGGTGGCGGGCGTGTAGGGGTAGTAGCGCACGGCGTATCCCTCGCGGCGGAACCGGAGCCCCAGCACGAGGAGGGAGGCCCGGCTCCTCCCCAGGCCGTGGACCAGGACCACGGTCTGGTCCCGTTCGGGCGAGGAGACGGCCCAGGCCGCGGCCGAACCACCCGCGGCCGCGAGGACCGCCACGAGAACCCAGCGCCGCAGCGTCGTCGTCATCGCGTGTCGCCTCCCATTGCGTCCCCCGCGCCGGCCGCAGGGCCCGGCGGGCCTTCGCTCTCCCCGCGAACCGGCGCAGCCTGCGCGCTGCGGGTGGACAGGGAGGCCATCGCCTCCAGGAAGGTATCCGCCACCCGGGCCCTGAGCCAGACCCGGGCGTCCCTGCGCACCCGCGAGAGGACCTCCGGCGGCAGGGCATCCTCGGGTTCCACCGAGGCGGCCCAGGCGCGGTGCGCATCTTCCCAGACCGGGGCCTCCGCGGCGGGGACGGGGGAGCGGGTCGCCAGCGGCGGGGCCTCCACGCGGACACGCGCGCCGCGCGTGCCGCCGGGGAGGTCCACGTCCAGCGCCAGGCCCTCCACGCGGGCCTCCACCTCGATGCCGTCCCGGGTGCGATAGACCAGGAGGCCCGGGTCGAAGGGCGCCGCGCGGTGCATGGCCGAGCCGGGGTAGCCCTCCAGGGCGGCGGGGTGCCCCCAGGCGCGGACCCATGCCTCGCGCCAGGCGGCGGCCAGGTCAGGACCCGGAAGCCTGCGCCGGGCCACCTCCTCCTCGATGAAGGTCCCCAGGCGCTCGGGCAGGGCTCGCGAGAGGCTGCGTTCGATGTAGCGCCTCGCGGCGAAGTCGCCCAGGGAGGTCCGGTTCGTGAGGACCTCCAGGCCCTCGACCCGCCAGGGGGAGAGCCGGTAGCCCGGTCCGGGTTCGCCCCCGAAGGCGAAGTCGGCGGCCACGGCCCGGGCCGAGAGGCGGAAGGTGGTGGTTTCCCGGTAGAGGCCCGAGACCACCAGGTCCCGCAGGCGTAGCGATACCCGGGCGCCACCTCCCACCAGGGCGATCCGCACCGCCACCGCCCGGTAGTCGCAGGCCTCGACACGCACTCGCTCCCCTCGCAGGGCCGGGGCCTCGGCCAGGAGCCGCCGGAGGAGCCCGCCCTCCGGGCGCAGGACGTGGGTCAGGAGGTCCGAGAGGGTGGCCTCCAGGGGCGGTAGCGCGGCCCGGGGGAGCACCTCCTCCGGCCGCGGGGGCGCGGCGCAGCCCCACACCGCCAGGAGGCCCGCGAGGCCCACGGCGAGCGAGGCCAGCCGATTCGGCTTGACCGATTCCGTGGGCGGGGCGTAGACTTCCCGCCCTCGCGGCCGGGCCGGCCGTTCCGTGGTGAAGATGCGCACCTCCTCCCTGGCCTTGCTGCTTGCCATGCTATCGTCCTCCCTGCCCATGGCCCCGGACAAGGTCCAGCGTCCGGCCGTTACCCTGGACCCGGCGCCGCACTTCACGGACCGCGACGCCCCCCGGGAGATCCGCTACATCATCATCCATACCATCGAGGGGAGCGCCCGGAGCGCCATCGGCTGGTTCAAGAACCCCGCGTCGCATGTGAGCGCCCACTATGTCATCGCCTACGACGGGTCCATCACGCAGATGGTGGACGACCAGGACGTGGCCTGGCACGCGGGGACCCGCGAGCACAACGACCACGGCATCGGTATCGAGCACGAGGGTTACGCCTCCCAGGACGGCTGGACCCGCAAGCAGCTCGTCGCCTCCGCGGCCCTGGGCCGCTGGCTCTGCGCCACCTACGGCATCCAGGGCGACCGCGCCCACATCCTGGGGCACGAGGAGATCGCCCCGGGCCGCCGGAGCGACCCCGGGCCCCACTTCCCGTGGGACCGCTACCTCGCGATGATCCGGACCGGTCGCGACCCCCGGGCCGAGCCCGCGCCGCCGGTGGCCGGCGGTGCCGCCGCCCCCGCGGCCTCCCGGGATCCGGTGGAGGAGGCCCTGGCCCGGGCCCAGGGCCTGGAGGAGCGGGGCGACGACTTCCGGGCGGTCGAGGGCTACCGTCGCCTCCTCAACGACCACGACGACCACCCCCTGGCGGCCCGGGCGCGAGAGAGGCTGGAGGCCATCCTGGGGGACCCGCTGCGCCGCTCGCGGGTGGAGGCCGAGGAGGTGGAGGCGGAGTGCCGGGGCTGGGCGAGCCTGGCCGAATCGTACATCGCCCATCGCCGTCGGGCCTCCGCGGAGGACTTCCTGCGGCGCATCCGGGACATATACCCGGAGACCCCTCACGCCCGGAAGGCCGCGGCCCGCCTGGTTGGGCTGGACGAACTGGAATGGGAGACCGACGAGTGAGTGAGCGACCGGAGGTTGCGCACGGCGAGGCACCCCGCGACGCGAGTCCCGAGGAGGCCCTGGCGGCCCTGGTGGAACACCTGGTGGAGACGGTGACGGCCATCCCGGACGGCCTGACCCCGGCCATGCGCGAGGACGTGGCGGCCATCGCGAGGAGGGAGGCCGACCGGGCGGTCCAGGCCGCCCGGAACGGCGTGGCCCGGCTCGTGGAGGAGACGGTGCGGCGGTTCCTGGCGGACCAGTTCCCGCCGGGCCGGCTGGCGGCGGTCCTGGGCGGGGGGGAGGCGACCGGCGCCTCGGACCGCCGGCCTGGCGGGGAGGACCGGGCCGAGGAGGGGGTGGCGACCCTCGCGGCCCTCGCCGCCGACCTGCGGGGGAATCGGGACCTGGAGGCGGAGTCGCCGCTCTCGCGTTCGATACGGCCGCCCCTGGGGCGGCTGGGCGGCATGCTGGAGCGTCCCGGGTCCCGCGACGGCGGCGGGCCGGTCCTGGGCGGTCGGGCGCCCTCCTTGCTGCCACCGGCGCCCTCCGATGAGGGCATGGACCAGCCCTACCTCAAGGCTGTCCGGCAGGGTATCGGAGAGGGGACGTGATGGAGAGGACCGGCGTACCGGGACGGGGGCTCTTCGACGACCTCCACCGGCTCAAGGGGGCCCTGGAGGCCCATGGCGGTCGGTTCGGCGCCCCGGAGGCCGGCGGTGCGGTCCTGTCGGCCCGGATCGAGGAGGCCCTGGCGGACATGGCCGCGAGGCTGGAACGGGCCCTGGAGACCCTGGCGTCGCGGCCCGAGCCTGCGCCGCCGCCGCCGCCGCCCCTGGAGCTGCCGGCGGAGCTGGGGGAGAGGCTCGCGCGGCTGGAGGAGGCCCTGCGCCGTCCCGTCGAGCTGCCGCCGGTGCCGGCCGACCTGCTGCGCAGGCTGGACCTCCTGGAGCAAGCCCTCCTGGAGCGCCTGGATTCCGGCGCGGGGAAGGAGAAGGAGGCGACCACCATGGCCGCCATCGAGGCGCTGGGGCAGGGGATCGAGGAGGGCCTGGGTGGCCTGCGGGACGCGATGGGCCAGGCGGTCGAGCGGGCCGCGGCCGCGGGCGTGGAGAAGCCGGCCAAGGGGCTCCCGGCGGCGGTGAGCAAGCGCCTGGAGGCCCTGGAGGAGTCCCTGAAGGTCGAACGCAAGGAGGGTGTAAAGCGGCAGGAGGCCCAGTGGAAGGAGTCCCTTCGCGCCCTGGAGGGCAGCCGCGAGGAGCTGACGAAACGACTGGATGCCCTTCAGACCGCCATGACGGGGGATCGGGACGAGGTAGGTTCCCGTCTCGAGGCCGTCCAGGCCCTGCTCGAGGGGAAGGCCGGCGGCGGGGAGGGGGCCCTGGCCGGGGTCCTCGAGAAGCGCCTCGATCAGCGATTGGACCGCTTCGAGCACCTGCTCAACGCCTTCGCCGGCCGCTTCGACAACGTGCAGGAGGAGGTGGACGGCATCCTCCAGGGGGTGGAGTCCCTGGACGAACTGGTGCGATTCGTCCAGGAGCGGCTGAACGAGTTCGAGGCGCCCGAGGGAGGGGAGGGGCTCCCGGGCCCTGCGGGGGGGGAGGCGGCACCCTCGTGAGGCGTCGCGCCCTCCCCGCCGTGTCTCTCGCCCTGGCCGCGGTCCTGGTCGCCCTCCCCGCCGGGGCCCGGGCCGACGTGGTCACCACCCATGACGGGCGGCGCATCGAGGGCCGCGTCCTGGCGGCCGATGGGGACGGGGTGGTGGTGGAGCTATCCCCCGGGTCGACGGTGGAACTCTCCGCGGCCGAGGTGCTGCGCATCGAATACGGTCCCACGCCCCTGGAGGTCTTCGCGGAGCGGGCCGGCGCCCTGGCGGCCGACGACCTGGACGGACATTTCGGGCTGGCCCTCTGGTGCCGGCACAAGGGGCTGGTGGCCCAGGCCCGTTCGGAGCTGGAGAAGGTCATCGCGGTGGACCCGGACCACGCCGAGGCCCGGGACCTCCTGGGATACATCCGCAAGGACGGGGTCTGGGTCCAGCGGGGGCCGGCGGGCCCCCCTCCCCCGGCGGACCCGGCCGCGGCGCGCGCCGCGGCCCAGGGGCACCTGGAGGAGGCCCTGCGCCTCGCCGCCGACGGCCGCAGCTCCGCGGCGAAGGAGGCCTTCCGGGCAGCCCTGGGGGCGGACCCGACCCACTACGAGGCCCACGTGGAGTTCGCCCTCTACTGGATCGCCGAGGGCAAGCCCCGCCCCGCCCTGGATGCCCTGGAGACCGCGGTGGCGCTGGACCCCTCCCGGGCCGCGGCACACGCGGACCTGGCCTACGTGGACCTGCTCTTCCACCGATACGACCACGCCGCGCGCTCCGCCACGGCCGCCCTGAACCGCGAGCCGGGGAGCCGGGTCTACCTGGACCTCGCCGGGGCAGTGCATGCCTACCTGGTCCGCAAGCTCATCTACCGCAAGCAGCGCGACGCCCTGGGGAAGGCCTGCGAGGTGGCTCGTGGGGCCTACGACGAGGCCTGCGCCGCGGAGGGCATGAAGCGGCTGGACGAGGAGTGGGTCAGCCCGGAGGAGTACGACCGCGTGATGGCGGAACGCGCGGACCTGGAGGGGCGCATCGCCGAGGCGCGGCGCGCCATGCCCGGGCGCAAGAGGGAACTGGACCTGCGACGCGAGCTGGCCGACACCCGGATCGTCGAGTACAAGCGCGAGATGGCCCTGGCGGCGATGCGCTACAACGAAGGCGTCTACACGGACGTCCAGTATCAGGCCTTGCTCTTGGCCTACCAGGACAAGATCCGGGAGCAGAAGGAAGAACTGAAGCGCATCGAGGTAGAGGCCTCGCACCTGAACGACGAGGTGGACGGCCTCGAGGCCATGGTGGTGGGGACCCGCCGCAAGCGATCTCCGCAGGCCGTGGCCGTGAAGCCCGACGGCTCCCGGGCCGAGGGGATCCCGCCCTTTGCCTTCGAGGATTAGTCGCCCTGACGCAGCCTCCCGCACCTGTGGCGATGCACCACAGGAGGGCTGGATGGCCAGGTCGGGGGCCCGGCCGCCAAGTGGCGCAAGGGCGCGCCATTGTGAAGCGCCTGGCTGCTCCCTGATGGTGGCCTGTGCCTTGTCCCATCCGTCGCACGCTATCCGAAGGTCCACCGTGGACCCTCCGGGGGGATTCCCATGACGCGCGGACTTCGCCGCAAGCACCGGTTCCTGACCTCCTCACTCCGTCTCGTCCTCGCCGCCGGTCTCGCCCTGCAGGGCGGACCCCTGCTCGCGATCCAGGCCCAGGCGCTGCAAGAGGGGACGGGGGCCACCGGGGCCTGCGACCTGACCGAGTGGGTGAACGTCTCCCTGGAGGAGGGGGCACTGCGCCTGGCGGCGGTGGACGCCCCCCTGGGGGCCGGTTCGGGCCTCTCGCTGGACCGGCTCTACGACTCCAACAGCCTGCGGCCCGGGATGCTCGGGGTGGGGTGGCGATTCGACTTCGAGGCGGAGCTGGAGGACCTGGGCGAGACCCTGGTGGTGGACGGGCCCGGGCCCGTGGCGCGGAGCTTCGAGGCCGATCCCGCGGCTGGGGCCTGGGTGGCCGTCTCCGGCGCGGCGGACCGGATCGAGCGCACGGACGAGGGCTGGGTGCTCCGCGCCGGCGAGGCGGTCACGAGCTTCGACCTGGACGGGCGCCTCCTGCGGAGGGAGGCGGCCTCGGGGACCCTGGAGGTGGAGCGCGACGAGGCGGGTCGCATCACGGCGCTCCGGGCCGATGGCGGGGCCGTGACCCGGTTCCGCTACGGCGAGGCCGGACGCCTGGTGGGGGCCGTGGACCCCCTGGGTCGAGAGGTCGGCTACGAGGTGAACGAGGCCGGCGACCTGGTGTCCGCGCGGGACGTGGCGGGTCGGGGATTCCGCTACGGCTACGACCGCGAGCACCGGCTGACGGCGGTCAACGGCTCCCTCCTGGTCGTGTCCTACGACGCCGGGGGCCTGGTGGCCTCCCTGGCGGGGGACGGTGTCCGTCCCCTGGCCTTCGAGTACGGGGCGGACGACGAGGGCCACTGGGGGGTCGTGGTGGACCCGGCGGCCGGGCGCTCCCTCACCCGCTGGTCCGAGGACGGGCGCACCGTGGAGACCACCGGTCCCGACGGCCGCGTCTCGCGGGTCGTCCTGGACGAGCGGCGGCGCGTGGTGGAGCGCACCGCGGCCGGCGTCTCCCTGCGCTACCGCTACGACGAGCGAGGGGACCTCGCCGCGGTGGTGGACGCGGCTGGGGGGGCCGTGACCTACGAGCGCGACGAGGCGCGGCGGGTGGTCAAGCTCACGGACCCCGCGGGCCGCGCCACGCGTTTCTCCTACGACGCGGCGGGCCGCCTGGCCTCGGTCAAGCGTCCGGGCGGCTCCACCGAGGTCATCCACCGGGACGAGGCCGGCCGTATCGCCGAGGTCACCGACGCCCGGGGAACCACGCGCTTCGAGCGCGACGCCTCGGGGCGCGTCCTCCGGGTCGTGCGCCCCGACGGCGGCGTGGGCTCCATGAGCTACGACGCCGCGGGCCGTCCCACCCGGGTCCGGACCCCGGAGGGCGAGGTCTTCGAGGCCGCCTGGGACGCCCTGGGACACCCCCTCTTCATGGAGGACGGGCGGGGACGCCGGGTGGAGTTCGAATACAGCGACATGGGGGCCCTGGTGCGGGCCCGGGAGAACGATGGGACGGTCCGCCACTACGACGCCGCGGGGCGGGTGGGGCTCCGGGTGGACCCGGCCGGCGGGGAGGTCCGCTACGAGCGCGACGCGGCGGGGCGTCTCCTGGGCCGCACCGACCAGAACGGGAACACCTACGTCTACGAGCGGGACGAGGTGGGGCGCGTGGCGGCCCTCGTGGACGCCGCCGGGGGTCGGGAGACGTTCCACTACGACGCCGCGGGGCGCGTAGAGGCGGTGGAGGGCCCCGACGGCCGGCGGCTGGAGTTCGGCTACGACGCCCTGGGCCGGCAGGTGGCCACCTTCCTCCCCGACGGGGGCACGGACGCGGTCTCCTACGACGCCGTCGGGCGCGTGGTCGCCATGAAGAACGCGGACGCCTCCTACGAGATGGTCTACGACGAGGCGGGGCGCATGGTCCGGCTGGTGGACCGGGTCCTGGGCGCCACCCTGAGCTACGAGTACAACCTGGCCGGCGAGAGGACCAAGATGACGGGCCCGTTCGGCACCGTGACCTACGGCTACGACGGGGCCGGGCGCCTCACGGCCCTCATCGACCCGGCGGGCCGCACCACGAAGTTCGCCCACGACGGCGAGGGTCGCATGGTCCGGGCCGACTACCCCAACGGGGTGCGCACGACCTACGCCTGGGGCGAGGGGGCGACCCTGGACGAGGTGAAGACGGTGGACCGGGAGGGGCGGGTCCTCCAGCGCCACGCCTACACCTACGACGCGCGGTCCCGCCGCAGCTCCGAGACCATGGCCGACGGCAGCACCCGCCGCTACGAGTACGACGGGTCGGGGCGGCTGGTGAAGGTCGTCTCCCCGGAGGGGGAGCAGTCCCTGAGCTACGACGCGGCGGGCAACCTCCTGAGGGAGGGCGGGGACGTCTTCCGCTATGACAAGGACAATCGCCTGGTCACCAAGGGCGACATCATCATCGCCTACGACGACGCGGGCCGCGTGCAGAGCCGCGAGGGCCCCGAAGGGGTCACCCGCTACGACCACGACGCGCGGGGCAAGCTGCGGAGGGTGGGCCTCCCGGACGGGACCGAGGTCCGCTACGGCTACGCCCCCAACGGGGCCCGGGTGTGGCGCGAGGCGGGCGGGGTGCGGACCCGCTACCTCCACGACTTCGAGGACGTGGTGGCCGAGTTCCGAGGCGAGGCCCCCGAGGGGACGGAGCCACGGCCGGGGCGGGTCTTCCTGCACGGCCCCGACGTGGACGACCCGGTGGCCCTCCTGGACGCCGACGGCGCCAGCTACTACTACCACGCCGACGGCCTGGGCTCCGTCTCGGCCCTGAGCGACGCGGGCGGGCGGCTGGCCGCGAGCTACCAGTACGACGCCTGGGGCCGGACGACCGCCTCCACCGGGGAGGTGGACAATCCCCTGCGCTACACCGCCCGCTGGTGGGACGGCGAGGCCGGGCTCTACGACCACCGGGCTCGGCAGTACAGCCCCGAGCTGGCCCGCTTCACGACCCGGGACCCCAGCGGCTTCGCGGGGGGTGACAACCTCTACGCCTACGCGGGATCGAGCCCGCTCAGCGCCACGGACCCCTGGGGCCTGGACGACGAGCCCTGGTACTCCCGGCTCTGGGGCTCGGTGAAGAGCGGGGCCAGCGCGGCCGGCGGCTGGGTCGCGGATCGGGCCTCGGACACCTGGGAGGGGACGCGGTCGGCGGCCTCCTGGGTCGGCGACCGGGCGGTGGACGCGGGGAACTGGGTCGCCGGGACCACGGCCCCCGCGCGCCAGTGGGTGGCGGGGGCGGCCACGGACGTCTGGGCGGTGGCCCGGGAGGTCCCCGGGGCCCTCTGGGAGGACTTCGCCAGCGGCGCGGCCCGGGACCGGATCTTCGCCTTCGGGCGCGGCTTCGGCCAGGGGACCTGGGGGGCGGCCAAGGGGATCTGGTACACCGTGCGCCACCCGATCCAGACCGGGAAGGCCATCTACGGGGCCATCGAGAACTGGGAGCAGACCCGGGAGGTCTTCCTCGCCAAGTGGGACGAGTACATCGACGCCCTGCACAACGACCCGGAACGCTTCGCGGAGATGACCGGGGCCTTGACGGCGGAGGTGATGATCGCCGTGGCGGGCACCAAGGGCCTGGACAAGCTCTCCAAGGCCCAGTGGGTGGGCCGCGCGGGCCAGGCGGCCCGGGCCTCCCGGGCGGCGAGCGTGGTGCGTACCGTGGCGGGCGGCACCGCCCGCACGGTCCGCGCGGGGATGGGCCGCGTCCCCGGCGGGTCCCTGGTCTACGGCGCCGGGGCGAAGCTCACCGGCGCGGCGGCTCGCCTGGTGGGGACCGCCGCCCGCGGGACCTGGACCGTAGGGCGGAAGTCGGCGGTGCCCCTCATCGTCGCCCTCAACGACGACATCGAGCGGGCCGCCCGGAAGTACGAGACCTACGAGGCGGCGAAGGACGACCTCCGGGCCGCGGCCCGCCTCTACCTGGAGTCGGTGGACGGGGGCTTCGCCTCCGAGGAGGACCTGGCGAGGGCCACCCAGGAGGTGGCCTCGGCCTTCGACCAGTACCGCGCCTATCTCTTCCGGCCGGTCCACGAGGCCGACCGGCGGTTGCAGGACGAGCTGGTGGCCCTGGACCGACGCGTGGGCGAGCGCGGCGAGCCGCGGGAGCCCCAGCTCGACAACCTGGCCCAGCGCTACGCCCGGGAGCGGGAGCGGATCCTCACCGAGGTCTACACCGCCAACCGTTCCGAGGCCCCCTTCGTGGCGGACGGCAAGGTGGGCGAGCCCAGCACCAACCGCCTGGAGGCCTACGACCACGAGCGGGCCCTCTACGCCGAGGCCCTGAGGCGCGCCAGGGACGATCGGACGCGGGCCCTGCTGGAGCGGCTCCTGGAGGACGTGCGCGCCGCCAAGGACTCGGACGCGGAGGCCTTCGCCCTGGGGGCCACGCGGCCCGAGGAGTTCCCCGGGGAGGGCGGGACCCCCGAGGGCCCGCCGCCGCCCGAGGAGGGCGTCATCGACGCCCTGGACGGGGTAGGCAAGGGTAGGAAGTAGCCGTCCCGCCAGGTCGCCGTGCAGCTCGGCCCCTACCTCGTCGAGGCGGAGCTGGGCCGCGGCGGGGTGGGGGTCGTCTACCGCGCCCGTCGGCCCGACCTGGACCGTTCCTACGCCCTGAAGGTCCTCATCGCCGGGGAGGACGCCTCGCCCGAGGCGGCCGAGCGCTTCCTGCGCGAGGCCCGCGCCGCCGCCTCCCTGGCGGGCCACCCGAACGTGGTGGGCGTCCACGACGTGGGGCGCGAGGGGAACCGGCTCTACATCGCCATGGACCTGGTGGAGGGCCGGTCCCTGTCCGAGCTGCTGGACTCGGAGGGGATCGGCGTCACGCGGGCCCTGGCCATCGCCGAGGCCATGGCCGGGGCCCTGGCCCACGCCCACGAGAGCGGGGTGATCCACCGGGACGTGAAGCCGGCGAACGTCCTCCTGGAGCCCGACGGGCGGGCCAGGCTGGCGGACTTCGGCCTGGCCCGCCGCCTGGCCGACGAGGAGGGGTCGGGGCGGCTCACCCGCACGGGCACCATCCTGGGGACCCCGGCCTACATGGCCCCGGAGCAGGCCCTGGGCGACGTGGCGAGGGTGGACGCTCGCTCGGACATCTACTCCCTGGGGGCCGTCCTCTACGAGATGCTCACCGGGCGGCCCCCCTTCGAGGGGGATTCCGCGGTGCGGGTCCTGCACCGGGTGCTGGTGGACGAACCGGTCCGGCCGCGGCGGCGGAACCCCGCGGTGAGCCGCGACGTGGAGACCGTCTGCCTCAAGGCCCTGGAGAAGGACCCAGCGCGCCGCTACGCCGACGCCCGCGCGTTCGAGGCGGACCTGGCGAGGGCCCGGCAGGGCCTCCCGGTGGCCGCGAGACCCGTGGGGAGCGCCCGCCGGCTGGCCCTCTGGGCCCGCCGGCACCCGGCCTCCTCCGCGGTCGCCACGGCGGCGGCCCTGGCGACGGTGGGCCTGGTCCTCGCCCTCGCGGCGGACCGGCGCGAGTGGGAGCGCGCGGTGGAGACCGCGCGGCGCCTGGCGCGGCAGGGCGATGCCGCCTCGGCCCTGGCC